>CAYPAL010000028.1:0-13837 GCA_964408695.1 uncultured Oscillospiraceae bacterium
ATTGTATGGACTTTCTGAAAAACGTGCTTGCCGAAGGGAACTTATTTCTGCGAATAAGCGGGACGAAGCACTATAATTTCTCGGATCTCGCGATCTTTTCGCCGCTTGTGAAAAGTATGGGAATGACCGGTTCGATCGACGGGCGTCGGGGCCTTTCTATCGTGACCGGACTTTGCGGGGAGTTTTTCGATGAACGGCTGAAGGAAAATTCGGAGGCCCGATTGTCGGAGTTCATCCGGAATCGCTCGGAAATCGTCGCGGAGACTTTGCGATAAGAAGAAAGCGGAAGTATAATGTAACGGTGTGTTTAACGAAATTCAAATGTGCGATCGCATCATATTAAGTCATACGGAAAGAGGGTAATCAACATGTTAAAGATTCAAAATTTGACCAAGACCTATCCGGGGGGCAAGACTGCGGTAAAGAACCTCAGCCTGACGGTGGAGAACGGGGACTTGTACGGTTTCATCGGCCACAACGGTGCGGGCAAAACCACGACGATCAAATCCGTAGTTGGACTCTTGCCGTTTAACAGCGGGAACATTACGATCGACGGTCATTCCGTCACTGCGGAGCCTATCCTTTGTAAATCCATGATCGCCTATATCCCGGATACTCCGGAGCTGTATGACAGCATTACGGGCACGCAGTATCTGAACTTTGTCGCGGACATCTATAAGGTTTCCAAGGAAGATCGGTCGCAGAGGATCGAAAAGTACGCGAGGATGCTCGAGATCACCGGGGACCTAAACAATCAGATCGCTTCTTTTTCGCACGGCATGAAACAGAAACTCTCGTTTATCGCGGCGTTTGTGCACGAGCCGAAACTCCTGATCCTGGACGAGCCGTTTGTGGGATTGGATCCGCGCGCCGCCTTCTCCGTGAAGACGGTCATGAAGGAGTTTTGTGATCAGGGCAACGCGATCTTCTTTTCGACGCATGTGTTGGAAGTGGCGGAGAAACTCTGCAACAAGATCGCGATCATCAAAAACGGTGAGTTGATCGCCAGCGGAGATACTCAATCGGTCAAGGGGAATCAGTCGTTGGAAGAGGTTTTCCTCGAGTTGACTGAAGAGGAGAAGGAAGATAAATGAGAGCGTTATGGTCGCTGGTTCGCGTTAATTTCCTGATTTTTATCGGAGCACTTCAGAAAAAGAAGAAAGGCCGCTACGTCGGCGCCGCCTTCATGATCTTGTTTTTTCTGCTCTTTTTCGGCGGATCGATGTCGATGCAGGCGGTCGCTACGGCCTATCAACTGGTCGTAGTCTATAATTTGCCTCAATATGCCATTTTTATGGGACTCACATCGGCCCTTGCGATCAGTATGCTGTTCGGACTGATGCGGGCGACGACCGCCCCGACTTCAAAGGACGCCGATCTTTTATTGTCGATGCCGCTTCGAAAGAGCACGGTGGTCTTGTCGAAAATCATGACCCAGTATCTGTTCGACGCACCGCTTCTGATCATCATGCTTTTACCGACGATGATCGCCACCTTTTCGTTTGGAGGCTTGACTGTCTTCGGCTTACTGCGCGGAATCCTTCTGGTCATCCTCATTCCCGTTCTGTCGCTGACCATATCCCTGCTCTTCGGATATCTGTTCTCCTTTATCCGTGAGCGTGTTCCGGGCGGAAGCCTGATATTGATCGGGGTCACGATGGCGATCCTCATGGGGTACATCATTCTCAATATGCAAATGAATACGATGTTCCTGAAGGCAGCCGAGATGGGCTCGGAGCGGACGACTTTTATCATCGAAAAGGTCCTGCCCATCAAGCATGTGACGTATTTTGTGACCGGCGGCGGGTGGATCAATTTCCTGGGGACGATCGCCGCGATTTTCGCGCCGTTTGCGATCGCGATCGCACTGTTTGCGTCCCGATACGGCCGGGGCACATATCAGAGAAAGAGCAAGAACCGCCATCTCTCGTTTAAAGTGAGACCGCTCGGGAGTACACTGTTGATCCTTGAGATCAAGAAGTACTTTTCCAGTCCTTTATACGTTTTCAACTCTGCGTTCGGAACGGTGATGCTGGTAGCCGGCGCCCTTGCGATTCTGGTGTTGGGTCCGGATAAGATCATGTCGTTTTTGGCCGCGGACGGAGACCTTCCGATACAGATGAGTATGCTGCAGCTTGCCGGTGTGATCACGATCGCGTTTGCTTTTATGGCGGCGATGACGATCACGACACCGGCAACGATTTCCTTTGAGGGGAAGAAGTTTTGGATCCTGCGATCGCTTCCGATCCGCTCCGGGGATATTCTCGCGGCAAAACTTGCGATGAGCATATTGCTCTTCGTTCCGATCCAACTGATCTGCTCGATCGCCGTCGCGCTTCGGCTCGGTCTGGGGCCGGTCGAAACCATCGGCTTGGCACTGGTTCCGGCCTCTCTGAACATGGCGGTTTCCGGAGCCGGCCTGATCATTAACATCCTGCTTCCGAAAATGGAGTGGCGGACGGAAGCGGAGATCGTCAAACAAAGCCTTGCTGTCCTGTTAACGGTGTTTCTGGGATTCGGAATGGTCGCCCTGACACCTATCCTGTATTTGCTTGTATTCAGCAGATTCGCCGGGATCGCTGTCACGGCATATGCGATCACGGGGCTTTATCTCTTGATTTTTGCCGTAGAGTTTCTGATCCTGACCACCGCGGGCAAGAAAATCTTTGAGCGGATCAACGCTTGAATCGAATGACATTTGCATGAAATGATATAATGAAAAGGTGCCGCGAGCGGCGTTTGTCGCTCGGGACATCTTTTTCTTTCACCTGACTTTTTCGTGGCGATGACGCTCATTCGCCCGAATGAATATTCGACGACCGGGCGCAAGTCCGGTGGATAGGAGTAAAAATGACCTTATTTTCGGGACAAAGGCGCCGAGGCGAGGGATTGGACGGACCGATGTTCACCAAACCCTTTTCGGACGCGAACGAAGATATTCGGGTACTTTCGGACAAGCTGGAAACGGCACCGCCGCAATCCAAGTTCATCTTTCGGGAGGCGTTGGATTCGATTCGCGAGAAGGTGCGACGCCGTAGGAGCGTGGTTCAGGCTCTGAGCGATAGTGGTCAGCCGGTAATGCTTCTTTACGATGTCAACGTGTCCGGAAAGGCCGGTTCGGCAAGGATCGACTTTGTCGCTCTCGGGCCGACTTATATTCTGGCTATTAATGTATCGGATCTGAAAATTCAAGAAATGCCGATCGATCTCTATGAATTTGGGCCGAGGGCGCCGTATCCCGGGGTCGTCGACAGTGAAGAGCATGCGAAAGTATTGCTGGAGGCGCTCCGTGAGTCCGGGGGTCTTTCCGGAAAGATGCTTCGCAACGTATGGCCGGTGCTTGTATTGTCCGACGAGGAAGAGGAAAACCTGCAGAATGAAGGCGGATCCTTTTCGAGCGATTTCAGTCGGATCTTTCCGGATGTGAGAAGTGCCCAGGTGATCTCCTGTCGTGAGCTCGCAGGATTGATGGAAGCTCTGAGCGGTCCCGAGTACGCTTCCGCGGAAATTCCGCCGAAGAAATTATCCGCAATGAGTGATTATTTAATGAACTATGATGCAAAGGTGACGGCTTGTCCGGTTTCTTACCGGACGCAGAAGAAGCCGCTGTTTGAATAGCGGTTTACATACAAAGAGGAGGATCGAACATGGAACTTCGCAAAATGGGTAAATTGGACGTTATGACATCGCTTCTGGGCTTCGGATGTATGCGGTTTCCCCTCAACACAGACGGCGGGATCGACGAAGAATTGTCGGAACAGATGCTTTTGGAAGCGTACCGGAGCGGAGTGAATTATTTCGATACCGCGTATACTTACCATAACAGCGAGAGCGAGTCATTCACCGGAAAAGTACTGAATCAGCTTCCCAGAGAGAGCTATTATGTGGCGACCAAGTTTCCGAGCTGGCTCTTGAAGAAGACGTCGGATGTCCGGGAGATCTTTGAGATCCAACTGTCCCGACTGGACAAGGACTTCATTGACTTTTATCTGCTTCACACGCTGGATACCAAACACTGGGAAAAGGTCATTTCGCTGGGTGTGATCGAAGAATGTGAGCGACTGAAGAAGGAAGGCAAGATCCGCTACTTGGGGTTCTCTTTTCACGACTCGTATGAAGTCTTTGAGCGTATCATCAAGGCGTATAATTGGGATTTCTGCCAGATCCAACTCAATTATATGGACACCGACGAGCAGGCGGGTATAAAGGGATATGAGCTTGCGACAAGTCTCGGGATCCCCGTCATTGTTATGGAACCGATCAAGGGCGGATCCTTGGCGCGACTTCCCGATGATATCCTTTCCGTGCTCGACGAGGTGACGCCGGATGCGTCGCCGGCAGCGTGGGCACTTCGCTGGGTCGGAGGGCTCCCGAACGTCAAGGTGATCTTGAGCGGCATGTCCACCATGGAGCAGGTCGCCGAGAACTGCCGGATATTCAATGATTTCAAGCCTCTGTCCGAAAAAGAATCGGAGGCGGTCGCAAAGGCCGCGGAATTGTTCAGAAAGCGGATCCGGAACGGATGTACCGGTTGCGGATACTGCATGCCCTGCCCGTTCGGGGTCAATATACCGGAGAATTTCAAGATCTGGAATGAATACGGAATGTTCGAGAACGTCGGGCACACCCGTTGGTGGTGGAACGAATCTCTTCCCGCGTCGGCCAAGGCCGACCAATGCGCCGAGTGCGGTCAATGCGAATCCGTTTGTCCTCAGGGATTATCGATCATCGCGGACTTAAAAACGCTTCAGGTGGAAATTGAGGAAGCGATCCGCTGACAACCGATGGATCCAAAGGAAGGACTTCGGGTCTCGTACGGAAGTTCATATGATGCCGTACTTGTTTAGGAGTTCCGTCTGATTTTGCGAAAATAGCGTGAGGTTATATGATGAGCGAGCAAGGAAACAAAATTCAAGGAACAGATCGCGGCGGAGCATGGATCCGCAGGCTGACGTACGGTGGATTGCTATTGGCGATCGGAATCGTTCTGCCGCAGGTCTTTCATCTGACCGGCGGACCGGCTTCCGGAGCGACATTTCTGCCGATGCACATCCCGGTTCTGATCGCCGGACTCTTGCTCGGGCCGGTTTACGGCTTGATTCTGGGGGGGGTTACACCGGTTTGCAGTTTTTTGATCACAGCGATGCCGGTTGCCGCCCGACTCCCTTTTATGATCGTTGAACTGGCGATTTACGGCTGGGTTTCCGGACTTTTGTATCACACGGCGGGATTGAGCCGGCTTCGCCTTCCCGGACGCTTTCGCGACGGAGAGGGAGATCGCATTGGTGCAAGGATTCCGGAGCGGCTCGCCGGCCTTTATATCTCGTTGATCCTGGCGATGACCGCGGGAAGGGTCGTCTACGCGGTGAGTCTTCTGATCATGGGGAGGCTTTTCGGATTGGAAAAGGCGGATCCGGCTGCGGTCCTTACGGCGGTCGCCACCGGCATCGTCGGGATCATTATCCAGATCGTCGTGATTCCGCCGGTCATTTTCGCGCTGCAAAAGGGAGGACTCACGAATGGACTTGTTAAGAAAAGCAGTTCGTAGACTTGAGGAAACCGACGCGACGTTCGTTGCCGTGAAGGACGGGTGGATTTTCGAATCGCATGACCGGGGCATCGCACCGATAATGAAATTACTGTCGGAGGATCGTGATTTGCTTCGGGGGACCTGTGTCGCCGACAAGGTGATCGGGAAAGCCGCGGCGTTGCTTCTTTGTTATGCCGGGATCCAAATGCTTTACGCAAAAACCATAAGTGAGCACGCGATATCCGTGTTAAAGGAACATGCATTGCCGTATGAATGCGGGCAAGCCGTTCCCTTTATCGTCAATCGCGCCGGAGACGGAATGTGTCCGATGGAGCAACTCGTGCTCGACATAACGACTCCGGACGAGGCTTATTCGATCCTTAAGGAGAGTACCGGCCGGGGCGAAGATGTAAGTGTGTAAGATCCGTGCGATCGGGTATGCGCAACGGAGCGGTCAATGTTTTATCAAAGGAAGGAAAATGTCATTAATTTGACATCTGCTTGATAAAATAAACCCATCTCAAAAGTAATTAAATCCTGTCATAAAAGGCGTTAACGGCAATAATCCCGTTTTCTTGATTTTACGTAACAATTTGTTCACGTTTTAGGATATAAAACGCTGCTTTGTTTTCAAATCGGCTACCTTTGCTTCGCGCCGACCGTGCATAATAGAGTCATACAAATATGCGGAGATTTGAAACATATTACGTTTTGTCAGGAGGCGGTGTTATGAAACAGCAATATCTTGTGACCGATGCGATTGGCCAACTTGGAAATGCAATCACACGGCTCCTTTTGGATCACGGTCATGCGGTTCGGGTATTAGTTGACCCGGAAAGCGACATGACCCCAATAAAGGGGCTTCCGATCGATACAGTATTCGGTGACATTTTAGTCAAGGATTCAATGAAACAATTTTTCGACATTGAAAACATTCGTGAGAGTATCGTGATCCACACGGCCGAGAAGCGATCGGTCGCGGAGAGTCGCGATCCTCTGATCCATCGGATCAATGTGCAGGGAACCATGAATGTGACCGACATCTGCGTTAAGAAGCGTGTTGCCCGGTTGGTTTATATCGGTTCGGCACACGCCATTCCCGAGAAGGGCAACGGCGAGGAAATCGATGAAATCGAACATTTTAACCGCGACTTGGTCCAAGGCGACTACGCGAAATCCAAGGCTGAGGCGACCCAGTATATTTTAAATAAGGTCACTCTGAACGGATTGAATGCCGTCATCGTTCATCCGTCGGGCATCATCGGGCCTTTTGAGTACGGTGAATCCGAGATCGTTCAGTTGATCCGCGAATACCTTACCGGAGAGTTGACGACCGTTATCAACGGCGGATATGATTTTGCCGATGTTCGGGACGTCGCACAGGGTGTGCTGTCGGCGGCAGAGAAAGGAAACAACGGTTCCTGCTATATCCTTTCGAACCAGTACGTCAGCGCCAAGGACTTCCTGGAAGGGCTTCAGAATATCACCGGTTATCCGCCGGTCAAGAAAGTCGTTCCGTTGTGGGTCGCACAGAAAACGGCGAAAATCAACAGAGTCTGGTATCGGATACTCAAGAGAAAAGCGCCGATCGACACCTATGCGGTATTTACCGTATATCCGAACGCCAAATACTCCCACAGCCGCGCGGACAGCGACCTTTCCTATAAGCCCCGCGATATCAACAAATCCATCGCGGATACGCTCGCGTGGATGAAGCGTCAGGACAAGATGCGCGAACGTGAAGTGCAGGGGAGTCCGACTCCGCCCGCTTCGGTATAAAGGCGGCTTCAAAGCAGAAGCATGAACGACGGCCGCTTTCGAAGCGGCCGTTTTTATCCCGCAGGCCGCTGATAGACCATGGGGGTGTAACGAATGCCCTGTTTTTCCTGTTCCGGCGAAAGCGGGACAAATCCGAGCGTTTGGTAAAAACCTAACGCGTAAGGGGAGGAGTTTACCGTGACCTCGCGGACATCCTCGCTTGCGGCCAGTTTACACGCCTCATCGAAAAGCGCCCGCGCGATCCCTTTTCGCTGATGATCGGAATCGACGAACAAAAGAGAAATATGCGATAATCCCCGGATCGCGATCACTCCGACGACGCGCTCTCCCTCGAACGCTCCCCAAAACCTTAAGACTCCGGCATCCGCCATCCGTTTCATCGTCTCCGGATCAATGAAATCCCGAAAGACATCGATCCCTTCCTGTGTGTATTCCGGCGCTTCGAAGCGCAAAAAAACAGTCCACACCAATTCGAGAGCGGCCGGAAGATCCTTTTCGAGAAGTTTTCGTATCAACACGGGTGGTTCCGCCTTGTTGCCCGGAAAAAGCGCGGGCTCGCACAAACTCCATGTCGCTTTCGGCTGACAAGCCGACTTACCGTGCTACTCATCCTCTTCATGATGATGGATCATGGAAAGCGCCCAGGCGGTCAGTTCGCTCAGTGACGGATGAATGATCATTGAGTTCATGATCGGCATGACGGTCCCGAGTTGACGGCAAAGATTTTGCATCGGGCCACTGCCGTCCCGTAGGAAGCGTGCACTGTCGAACTTGTTATCCGTCTCGCACATATATCCGGTATTCATCAGGTAGACGAACGGCTGAACCAAAACCGCGGCGTGTGGTCCGGCGACATGAGCGCCCAGAAGTTTACCGCCCTCACCCATGATGATCTTGACGAGACCGTCGTCGGCGTCGCGCTCCGAATATCCCATCGCGGAGCCCGCGGCGACATTCGAATATCGATTGCGTCCGACGAACACGCGCAAGCCTTGATCCAGCGCCTCCTTCTCGGTCATGCCGACGTGCGCGACCTGCGGATGGGTGAATATCGCCCACGGGACGGAGTCGTATTTGACCTTCTGATTTCCATCCGATCCGAAAAGATTACGCATCAGGATGTCCGCTTCGTAGTTCGCTTTGTGGCGGAATTGAAATTTTCCGTTGATATCACCAAGCGCCCAGATATGAGGCAGATTGGTCTCCAGATATTCGCCCGTAACGATCCAGCCCCGCTCGTCCGTCGCGACGCCGGCCGCATCGGTATTGAGAAGATCACTGTTTGGTATGAGCCCCGCCGCGATGAAGATCTCGTCCGTATTGATCCGAATCTCGTCTCCGCCGGCGACCGGACGGGCGATTGCGAATTTACCGCCGCCGTCTGTCCCGGCCCGGATCAACTTGTGCCCGGAAAGAACGTTGATGCCGACACGTTTGCACTCCTCCTGCACGAAAACACGAATCTCTTCCTCCTCGGTCGGCAGGATCAGCGATTGCATTTCAATGAGGGTCACCTCGGTCCCGAACGCTGAAAAAATATGCGCGAACTCAGCGCCGATCGCCCCCGCACCGACGACGACCAGGCGCTTCCAAGGTTCGCTCGGGAATTTTTCGCCGAAAAAGCTCTCCGCGGTGACATAACCCGCTTCCGCAAGCCCCTCGATCGGCGGTACCAGTGTCCTTGCCCCGGGCGCCAGAATAAAGCGCTCGGACTCAAACTCGACCGGTTCGGTATAGTGCTCGCCGGAAATGATCATGGTGTGCGGCGACGTAAATGCACCGGTTCCCCGGTATACATCCAAACCATCAACATCCTCGAGTCCTTCGGAGATCCGGTCGCCGTGCGCGATTTTGTCCCACATCCGGGACGCGATCACCGGCCAGTCGATCTCCGGCGCGGCGATGTGTACGCCGACCTTGTCGGCGCGCTGGGCTTCGCGGATCAGATCAGCGGGATATACGAGCATCTTGGAGGGAATACAGCCGCGGTTGAGGCATGTGCCTCCGAAGCGGCTCTTTTCGACAAAGGCAACGGACAATCCGGACATCAGGGCCGGTTCGACCAGCATGAGCCCGG
This sequence comes from uncultured Oscillospiraceae bacterium, assembly GCA_964408695.1. GTDB lineage: Bacteria > Bacillota > Clostridia > Saccharofermentanales > Saccharofermentanaceae > JAAYCT01. The sequence continues at coordinate 9,387 of CAYPAL010000028.1, forward strand.
CGCCACTGCCGACAATGGTCAAATCGTACTTTTTCATGAGGCAACACCTCCGATACACTGCGGGATGCGACAACGATGAATGTTGATTTCATTATAACCGCAAAAGGCACGGTATAGAAACCCACCTGTCGGAAGAAGCGGAGAAATTGTTAAGCAATCAAATCAACCGGAGCGGGTGAGGAGAAGAGTTGCCTTAGGATGAATCACACTCGGGCAAAAGATGGAAAAGGAAAAAGGAACCAGCCGCTCCGATGAATTTAATATTATAAAATGTATTGCATTGTTTTGATAATGCATGTATTATTAGAGTGGAACAAAAGTCTTTGATATGACCGCATGTACATTTGAAAAGGAACGGTTTTCCAAGGAGGTACAACATGGGATTTTGGGATGTTATCGCATGGATCGTCATGGGTGGTTTAGCCGGCTGGGTAGCCAGTCTGATCATGAAGAAGAGTGGTTCGGGCTTGATCCTGAACATCATTATCGGAATCGTCGGCGCGTTTGTAGGCGGGTTCATAATGACGCAGATCGGAGCAACCGGCGTTACCGGTTTCAATATCTGGAGTTTCCTGGTCGCTGTCGGCGGAGCCATCGTTGTTCTGGCCATCGTTAATTTGTTCACGAGGGGCAGAGGGAAGTAACGTAAAAGTTGCTGATTTGTCCGGAGAGAAGAATTCAAGCTGAGAAGCGGTCGTTAGGCCGCTTTTTGCATATACATACCCTCGCCTGTGATCGGATACCCTCGTAATTTTCTCGCTGGTCCTCGGCTTCGCCTGCGGAGGCTTCGGAAATCACAAGGGTATCCTCTGTTGACTATGGTGTTTTTACGAGAGTGCGATTTTGCTACCGTTCTTCAATATGAGAAAGGTCATTTCCCGCCGGAGACAGTTGGGATTAGCCATGCTATGTGACGCCCAACCGCACATGAACAGAGAAAAGGACATTTTTCCGCCGGAGTTCCGCAGAACCGCGTTTGCGGTTCGAGGACCTGTCCGAACGCCGGAAAAATGTCCTTTTCGATTTGTGGTGGAGACGAAGAGGATCGAACTCTCGACCTTACGGATGCGAACCGTACGCTCTCCCAGCTGAGCTACGCCCCCAAATCGGTACGTTTGACGGTAATCGAGCACGCCCGGTGTCAATGGTGAATTCAAGCATTCAGCTTACCCTGAACTTGCGAAAAACCGCCTTTCTATTATCGGTTGCGTCCTGACTTCTGTCAAGACCAAGCGGCGGAATGTTGCTCTGCGGCGATCCTTATCTCTTCGGACCATCCGGCGAAGATTTCACCGGTTGATCCTTCGATATAATAAACCCCATGCCGAATCCGAAGACCGGCATGGGGGAAATCATAATTTGCAGGGCCCGCCATATCGATGTTATCTAGACCTTATACTCACCCGGCTTGATCAGGTCGCCGTACTTCTCGCGAGCGGCCTTGATTCGTTCGATCTCGGCATTCCAGTAATCAAAGACTTCCTTCGGCGTGTTGGAATCCATCTTCTCGTAAAACGCCTTGGTACGTTCGAGCTTCTCGATCCACTTCGTGCAACGAAACGTAAACAGATAGGTGTACTTCTCTTCGCTGAAGTCTTCGTTCAAGTACTTCTTGAACAGAACGACGAGATCCTTGTAGTGCGGGATCTTGCCCGTCGGGGTATCGTACGTCTCGTACTCTCCGTGAATACGACCTTCCGCCCAGTGCAGCCAAACTCGCTTCGCGAGCTTGCTGGTCATGAATTTACCTTCTTGACTGAGCATAAAGTAGTTCGTACTGAATACTTTCGGAGTTTCCTTAACGCTTTCGCCAAACTTGATGTTATTCATCGTGTATTGGCCTAACGGATAAGACACAAAATCGAGGTTTGCCATCGGGCTGGGCTTGCGTACACCTTCCGCGCCGATCGTGGCACTCGTCGTCTCGGACTCCAGTGTCGCGGCCTTCAAAAGAATACCGTCTCTCCATGACGGAGACTCCTCGATCGGAACGGAGATATCACTGTCGCGTCCGCCATAAAGGATACCTTCGACCTTGACACCGTCCTTGGCCTCAAAGCCCTCTTTGTCGATGTTGGCCAGATAATCCAGACGCATCGTGTAACGGGCGTTCCCGTGCGCTACTCCGACCGTGTTGCCCTTAGCGTCCTTAACGCCTTCGTGCCAATCGCCGAAATGATTGCGCCCTTCCTTCGGAGCCTCTTCGCCCATACCCAACCAGTAAGGGTTTCCGTCGGGTCCCATCAGGACATTGGAAAAGATCACTTCCTGGTTCTTCTTCAAATTCTCGAAAATCACCGGGTCATCCTCGGCGTTGACATCCTTGATGATCCCGAACATACCGAATTCTACGTTAACGGCCCGAAATTCTCCGTTCATATTACGGAAGTAAGCAATGTCGTCACCGACGATTTGCTCGCCCGGGATCATTGCCGTTGAGGTCTTTCCGCAAGCGGACGGGTAAGCACCGCAGAAGTAGGTCTTGCGATTCTTCTCCTCGTTCAGCGCGGCCATAACAAACATGTGCTCGCACAGCCAGCCTTCTTTTCCCGATTTGTTAATCGCGAGACGCATCGAATGCTTCTTCAATCCGATTGAGTTGCCGGCATATTGGTTGTTCATCGAATAAACGATGTTGTTCTGTGTATCCATGTAGATCCGGCGCTTGTCAAGATTGACCGTATTGTTGTTCTCGTCAAGTTCTCCGGCCGAATGGATAAAGCGGAAGAAGTCGCCTTTTTCCGAGTCCTTCATCTTCATGAAGTGATTGTACGCCAAACGATATAAGATGGTCTCCGAGTGTGCAACATACCAACTGTCCGTAAACTGAATGCAAGGAATGGTGAACGGACTTTCGGTCGGACCTTCGGAGAAAAAGAGAACCACCGCTTCTTTTCCCTTCATGATCCCCTTTGAAATACCCATGATCTCTTCATACCCGGCTTCATACTCGATCGAGTTGAGCGATTTCATGTTCTCAAGATTCTCTTTGTAGACCATGAATCGGGTCGATTGCTTGTCTCTGGCCTGGTCGCCGTAACCGTCCCAGTGAATCGTCTGCTTGGAGTTGGCCAATGTCACTTCTTCGCCGAGGCGAAGCGCCTGATCGCGCACATATTGGATATCCTTCTCGCTGTCATCGCAAATATAAACGGACTTGGGGTCACAGTGATCAATAAAGAAGCCGATAAAATCCATGACCTTATCGTTCTTGAGCGCGGTCAACTTCTCGTAACTCTCACTACTCATTCGATTTTTCAGCAGGTTCTCATAGTTTGTTTTCATAGGGTCTCCTTTTCTTCCTGTCTTGGATTTCACGAAATTATCAATCGCGACAGAGCGCGAAAAACATGATGATTGATTTCAAGTTTGAACAACACAGGCTTTCTTATTCTAATAGTTTCGTATTGCATCTGTCAATTACACTTAAGCTCTGCACAAGTATCGAAAATTATTTCCGGATCGGAGGAGCCGCTTTCCGCAGAGGAGTTCCTGGAACAATTTAACGCGCTGTATACAGACGACTGAATTTACGATCCCAAAAATCATTTCACACGCGGATTGGCAAGGTGAATTTCATTTGCCTGCCTTCTTTTCGAATAACTTGATCATATGTCTATTGGCCGCAATTATCGGAGAAAAAACCTGAGTAATCCGAAATTCGACTTCTTATACGGCCGGTAGCGCATCGGAAGATCAAGCCAGGTCTTTTTGTCGATGATACTCTTTTCGTGCGTGAAGGTGTCGAAGGAGCGTTTCCCGTGGTACGCGCCCATTCCGCTTTCACCGACGCCGCCGAAACCGAGCTTTTCGTTGACCAGATGGATGACGGTGTCGTTGATGCATCCGCCGCCGAAAGAAACAGAGCGGAGGATCTTGTCTTGAAAGGTTTTATCCTTCGAAAAAGTATAAAGCGCGAGCGGCTTCGGGCGTCGCTTCAATTCCGCGACCACTGCATCGATATCCGTAAATGAGATGACCGGAAGGATCGGCCCGAATATTTCTTCTTGCATGACCGGAGAACCGAAGGTGACGTCACGGAGGATCGTCGGCTCGATCGCGCGTGTGGCCGGATCGCTTCCGCCGCCGATCACGAGCGTGCCGTCGGACAGGTAGGGAGTGACCCGAGCGAATTGCTTTTCGTTGATGATATGGACATATTCGGGGTCATGGAGCGCGCCTTGAGGAAAAGCCTCTTTGATCGCATCGACACAGGCGGTGAGGAATGCGTCGCGGACGCTCTCTTCGACCAGAACGTAGTCCGGTGCGACACAGGTCTGACCGGCATTCAGGAACTTGCCCCAGCAAATGCGTTTGGCGGTGAGCTTCATATTGACCGTCGAGTCGATGATCGCCGGACTCTTTCCGCCGAGCTCCAACGTGACGGGCGTGAGGTTTGCGGAGGCTTTTTCCATGACGAGACGGCCGACGGTCGTGCTTCCCGTAAAGAA
>CAYPAL010000029.1:0-1417 GCA_964408695.1 uncultured Oscillospiraceae bacterium
TCCTTCGGGGTATCCGTTTTTGTCATCTCCGTTTTTCTGATGTTTTTGTCCTCCGCGATCTATCACTCCATGTCTCCCGCCACAAAGCACAAAGAGGTGATGCACCGGATCGATCATATCATGATCTATGTAGCGATCGCCGGAACCTACACGCCGATCTGTCTTTCCGTGATCGGCGGTGTCTGGGGTATGGCCCTTTGTATCGCGCAATGGACGATCGTCATCGCAGGCGCGTTGTTCAAGGCGCTTGCCTTTTCCACGACCATTCGGTCGTATATCTTTACAGTGGCGATTTATCTGCTGATGGGATGCATGGTATTCTTATGGATCCCGATCCTTTGGAATACCGCCAGTGCGGTTACGTTCTGGCTGATCGTCGCCGGAGGCGCATGTTACATATCCGGAATCGTGTCCTTTGCGATGAGATTCAAGTTTTCTCACATGGTCTGGCATTTTCTCGTCGACTTCGGCGCGATTTGCCACCTTTTGGCGATCGTGTTTTTCATGCGATAAGAGAAGGGTCGATCTCTTGAAAACCGACTCGTGCGGCGACACACGGGTCGGTTTTTCTATCGGAAGCGTGCCTTTTTCGAAAAAGGGGAGGGATCATTTCCTGATCATCTCGAAAATCCCCGTATTTCGGGCGTTTTCAGTCGCAGGGAGAAATGTTGCAATTTCACTACATCTAGTATTTCCCTGTTGACGTGACCACAATATTTAGTTAGAATGAGGTCACCTCAACAGATAGATTCGCTCGTTTTTTTGATAAATCGGGAGCCGACGGGAGCCAAGATGAAGATTTCAGGGTTGATGAAGATGACATTGCTCGATTTTCCCGGACAGGTTGCCTGTACGGTGTTTACGAGCGGCTGCAATTTTCGTTGCCCGTTTTGCCACAACGCCTCCTTGGTATTGCCGGAACGGATCACGGACGAAGAACTCTCCGAAGAAGAGTTCTTCGCGTTTCTCGACAAACGGACCGGCTTGTTGGACGGCGTCTGTATTTCCGGCGGTGAGCCACTGCTTCAGTCTGACATCACGGACTTTATCCGGAAGATCAAGGACCGCGGATTCAAGGTCAAATTGGATACGAACGGGTCCTTACCGAAGGTGCTCCGCGCGCTTCTCGACGAAAGACTCTTAGATTATGTGGCGATGGATATCAAGAATACTCCCGAGGATTACGCAAATACATGCGGGATCGACGATCCTCCCGTTGAAGGCGTTCGGGAGAGCGTTCGGATACTTATGTCGGGCGCGGTGCCGTTCGAGTTCAGGACGACGGTCGTGGACGAACTGCACGATGAAGAGAAGATGAGAAACGTGGCGCGGTGGATCAGCGGCGCACAGAATTACTTTCTACAGGATTATACCGATTCGGACAACGTGATCCGGAAGGGTTACCACTCCTGCTCCG
>CAYPAL010000029.1:1517-13745 GCA_964408695.1 uncultured Oscillospiraceae bacterium
CAGGATTATACCGATTCGGACAACGTGATCCGGAAGGGTTACCACTCCTGCTCCGAGCGGAAGATGGAATCCATCCGGAAGGCAGTCGCCGAATATGTTCCGACCGCGAAGCTTCGCGGTATTTGATTCAGTGAATTGACAATCAAGACACATACGGAGGGCGAGATCATGTATCAGGTTGTAAAAAGGGACGGCAAAACGGTGGACTTCACTCTGTCCAAGATCGCGGCCGCGATCACGAAAGCTTTCGAGGCACAGAACAAGGAGTACAATCCGGACATTATTGATTTTCTCGCGCTCAAGGTGACCGCGGATTATTCGCCCAAGATCAAGGATGGGCGTATCAGCGTTGAAGAGATCCAGGACAGCGTCGAGAGCGTATTACAGAGAAGCGGATACGAGGATGTGGCCAAGGCTTATATTCTCTACCGTAAACAACGCGAAAAGATGCGCTACATGAAGTCCGCACTTTTGGACTATAAAGAACTGGTGGACAGCTACGTCAAGATCAACGACTGGCGCGTCAAGGAGAACTCCACGGTCACCTATTCCGTCGGAGGCTTGATCCTGAGCAACTCCGGCGCGATCACCGCGAACTACTGGCTCAGCGAGATCTACGACGATGAGATCGCCAAAGCACACCGCAATGCCGATATGCATATCCACGACTTATCGATGCTGACCGGATATTGCGCAGGCTGGTCTCTGCGCCAGCTGATCCAGGACGGTCTTGGCGGTATTCCCGGAAAGATCACCTCTTCGCCGGCCAAGCACCTGGCGTCGCTTTGTAACCAGATGGTCAACTTTTTGGGGATCATGCAGAACGAATGGGCCGGCGCTCAGGCATTTTCTTCCTTTGACACCTATCTGGCGGCTTTTGTGAAGGCGGATCAACTGACATTCAATCAGGTCAAGAAGGCCATAGAGTCCTTTATCTACGGCGTGAATACGCCGAGCCGATGGGGAACGCAGGCACCGTTTTCGAACATCACCCTCGACTGGGTCGTTCCGAACGACCTTAAGGACCAGCCTGCGATCGTCGGCGGTAAGGAGATGGATTTCACCTATGGCGATTGTCAGAAAGAGATGGATCTGGTCAACCGCGCGTTTATCGAAATTATGATCAACGGCGACGCGAACGGCAGAGGCTTCCAGTATCCGATCCCGACGTACTCCATCACGAAGGAATTTGACTGGTCGGAAACCGAGAACAACCGGCTCTTGTTTGAGATGACCTCGAAGTACGGCACACCTTATTTTTCGAACTTCCTCAACAGTGATATGGAGCCCAGTGACGTCAGAAGTATGTGCTGCCGGCTTCGCCTGGATCTCCGCGAACTCCGGAAAAAGTCCGGAGGTTTCTTCGGAAGCGGAGAGAGCACGGGATCCGTCGGTGTCGTTACGGTCAACTTGCCGCGTATCGCCTATCTGGCGAAGAACGAGGAAGATTTCTTTAAGCGTCTCGACAAGATGATGGATGTTGCCGCCCGGTCCTTGAAGATCAAGAGACAGACGATCACCAGGCTTCTTGAGGAGGGCTTGTACCCTTACACCAAGCGTTATTTGGGCACCTTCGACAACCACTTTTCGACGATCGGTCTGATCGGCATGAACGAGGTCGGCCTGAACGCCAATTGGCTCGGCAAGGATTTGACCTTCCCGCAGACTCAGGAGTTTGCCAAGAAGACATTGAATCATATGCGCGACCGGTTGTCGGATTATCAGGAGATGTACGGAGACCTCTATAATCTCGAGGCTACGCCGGCCGAATCGACCACATACCGTCTGGCCAAGCACGACAAGAAGCAATATCCGGACATTGTTACGGCCAATGAAGCCAGCGGAGTACCGTACTACACGAACAGCTCGCATTTGCCGGTCAGTTTCACCGAGGATATTTTCGAGGCGTTGGACATTCAGGACCGGCTCCAGACTCTTTACACATCCGGCACGGTTTTCCACGCTTTCCTCGGCGAAAAGATGCCGGACTGGCGTGCGGCGGCGGCTCTCGTGAAGAAGGTGGCCGAGAATTATACGTTGCCGTACTATACGTTGTCTCCGACCTATTCGGTTTGCTCCGACCACGGCTATTTTCCGGGAGAGACGCTCGAATGCCCGAAATGCGGCAAGAAGACGGAGACCTACAGCCGCATTACCGGATACTATCGCCCGGTGCAGAACTGGAATGACGGAAAGGCGCAGGAATTCAAGGACCGGAGGCTGTACGAGATCGAAAAGTCCGTGCTGAATCCGAAAGAACGCCACAACGAGGAGAAGACCGTCACAGAGCAAACCCCGTCGGAAGCGCCGACCGGCTTACGGTTCGAGCCGAAGAAGACGGCGAAGGCGATGTTGTTTACGACCAAGACATGCCCGAACTGCAAAATGGCGAGACACATTCTTGACACGAACAATGTCCTTTATGACGTGATCGACGCCGAGGAGCACGCGGCGACCTGCAAGCAGTACAATGTCAGCCAAGCGCCGACACTGGTGATCGTCGAAGATGAACGAGTATCGACCATCAGCAGTATTTCGAACATCAAGCAATTCGTAAAGGGATAGACACATGAAAGATCTGATCGTCATCGGCGGCGGTTGCGCAGGGTTGACCGCCGCCCTTTACGCGGCAAGAGCCGGAAAAAGCGTTCTCTTATTTGAAGCCGAGAATATCGGCGGCCAGATCACATTGGCTCCGTTTGTCGACAATTATCCGGGCGCGCCGCACATCAGCGGTATGCAGTTTGCCGACAATCTTTTCGCGCAGGTGACGGAGCTCGGCGCGGAAGTCGAGTTGGAACGGGTCGTCGGGGTCGAGAATCTGGGGGATAAGAAGGTCGTCATCACGGAGGATGGTCGATACGACTGCCGAAGTGTGATCATCGCGACCGGAGCCAAGCACAAGCGGCTGGGATTGCCCGATGAGGAACGACTGATCGGCCACGGGGTATCCTATTGCGCCGTATGTGACGGAGCGTTCTACAAGGGCCGCACGGCGGCGGTCGTCGGCGGAGGAAACACCGCCTTCTGCGACGCGCTTTTCCTTTCAAACTTATGCGAAAAGGTATATCTCATTCACCGGCGCAATGCTTTTCGGGCGGATGCGGCGATGATCGGGCGCTTGCGCGGCGTTCCGAATGTCGAAGTGATCACCGAAACGGTCGTTGACGCGATCGTCGGAGAGAACGAAATGAAGGGCTTGATGCTGAAATCATTGAAGGACGGACAGGTATACTCCATGACAGCGGATGTGCTTTTTGTCGCGATCGGTCACGTTCCGGACAGTACGCCCTTTGCCGGATTAATCGACACGGATGAAGAGGGCTATATCGTTGCCGGAGAGGACTGCGCGACCGGAGTGTCCGGTGTGTTTGCCGCAGGAGATTGCCGTCGGAAGAGTGTGCGCCAACTGACGACGGCGGTCGCGGACGGAGCGAACGCAGCGGTCGGCGCGTGGAATTGTCCGGTCGGATGACCCTCACGGGAAAGATCCGAAACGCGAGGCTTATTCGGCGGGACGACGACACCGATTCGTCGATGCCCCTTTTCGCTCCTGTTCTCTTGTGGTATAGTAATTTCTAATCCTTAAAAGCATTCGGGTGCTTAGCTCAGCCGGGAGAGCACATGCTTCACACGCATGGGGTCGCTGGTTCAAGTCCAGTAGTACCCACCAGTGAAAGCCCTAGAACCGTAGCGGTTCTGGGGTTTTTCTATTCTGAATTCATACGGTCGCCGGATTAATGACCCCCGTGTTTTTTGCGGGTGGACGGGGAGATCCTTTTTACTTCAAAAAAAAACTGTCCCGGCGGAAACCCGCCGGGACATCCTTTGTTATTTCTTTGAGTAGAGTCGGCATGTGAACCGACGGATCACGACTTCTTCCGGTTCTTGTAGTGCGTATGCAGGAGATGATGGGATTTCTCACCCAGGGGCTCCTTCAGGAACTCGTCGTAAAGCTTCTTGATCGCGGGGTTCTCGTGGGATTTCCGGATCGGCAGGTCGACGTCGGCTTTGTAAATGCCGGCAATACGCTTCAGACGCAATTCGTCGTTCGCGCCGTTGGGTTGGCCGCCTCCGCCGATACACCCTCCGGGACAGCACATGACTTCAATGAATGTGTAGTCGGCTTTACCCGCCTTGATCAGCTCCATCATCTCTCGCGCTTTGGCGATCGTATGCACGACGGCGACCTTGACGGGGGTCCCGTCCAAATCGACGACCGCTTCCTTGACGCCCTTTAATCCGCGAACATCCTTGAAATCAATCTGCTCCAGAGTTTTTCCGGTGACGACCTCGTAAACGGTGCGTAAGGCGGCTTCCATAACGCCGCCGGTCGCGCCGAAGATCACGGCCGCTCCGGTCGAGATCCCGAACGGTGCGTCGAAGTCTTCCTCCGGCAGGTTTTTAAAATCGACTCCGGCTTGTCTCAGCATCTTTCCGAGCTCACGAGTCGTCAGGACGATATCCACGTCCTGATTGACGCCGTCGACGCTCATTTCCTCGCGCAAAGCCTCAAACTTCTTGGCTGTGCAGGGCATGATCGAAACGCTGACGATCTCCTCGGGCTTCTTGCCGATCTTTTCGGGGAAATATCCCTTCGCGAGAGCGCCGAACATCTGCTGAGGAGATTTGCACGAGGATACATGCGGCAGAAGCTCGGGATAGTATTGCTCGATGAAGTTGATCCATCCCGGACTGCAGGAGGTGATCATCGGAAGGACACCGCCCTCCTTCAATCGCTTCAGGAGCTCGTGGCCTTCCTCGATGATTGTCAGGTCGGCGGTGAAGTCCGTGTCGAAAACATAGTCAAAGCCGAGCATCCGCAGCGAGGCGGCAAGTTGTCCGGTAACGACACTGCCGGGCTCCATTCCGAATTCCTCGCCGATAGCGACGCGGACGGCGGGCGCGGTCTGGACGATGACGACCTTTTTCGGATCGTTGATCGCTTCCCAGACGGCCTCAATGTCTTCCTTTTCGGTGATCGCGCCGACCGGGCAAGCCGCGGAGCACTGTCCGCAGGATACGCAGGCGACATCATAGAGATCGCTGTCAAAAGCCGGTCCTACGATGGTTTCGTTGCTTCGGCCCATGAAGTCCAAAATGGATAGCCCCTGGACTTCCGCGCAGATCTGGATACAGCGTCCGCACTTGATGCATTTGGTACGGTCTTTGGAAAGGACATCATTGATGTGCGGCGCATAGGGAATAAGAACTCTCTCGAAACGGGGCTCGCGGACGCCCAGGTCGGAAGCGATCCGACGAAGGTGGCAATAGCTTTCCGCCGCACAGATGTCACAGTTCAGGTTGTGATCCGCGAGCATCAGTTCGACGACGACCCTTCTTGCGTCGCGTACCTTTTCGGTATTCGTCTGGATATTCATTCCCTCCGCGACGAAGGTGGAGCAGGCGGTCTGCAGTGTCCGGTAACCTTCGATCTCCACGACACAAACACGACAGTTCGCTTTGAGCATCTGGTCCGGATGATAGCAGAGCGTCGGTATGTTGATGCCGATCGTCTTGGCGGCATTCACGATCGTAGTCCCTTCCGGGACGCTTATGGCTTTATTGTTGATGGTTATGTTGATCATCGTTTGTCCTCCCTTTACTGATCGGAAACGGTTGCGAATGTTTCGGGGAAATATTTCATGACGGAACGGATTGCGGTGGTCGCCGCCTGCCCGAGTCCGCAGGTCGAAGCAAGGCACATGGTGTCACTCAAGGATGTGAGCGCGGCAAGATCCTTTTCGGTTGCCGAGCCGGACTCAAAACGCTTGAGCAGGATCAGAACATGAGGATTGCCATCACGACACGGGGTGCATTTTCCGCAGGACTCGTGAAGGAAGAACTTCGCGATCTTCTTCAGAATATCCAGAATGTCGATCCGCTCATCCATAACGATCACGGCTCCGGATCCGAAGGAAAGGCCCTTTTCGTTCATCGCCTTATAGTCGAGCGGCGTATCCAACTCGCTTTCCGGGATACACGGCCCGGATTCTCCGCCGAGCTGGACCATTTTGATCGCGCGGCCTTCGGGCACTCCGCCGCCAAGCTCGAATATGATATCGCGGATCGTCACTCCGTAAGGCACCTCGTAAAGGCCGGGGCGATTTACGTTTCCGCAGAGACTGATCATCTTTGTTCCCTTGGATCCCTCGGTACCGATCGTGGAGAATTCCTCGGAGCCCTTGTCTAAGATCAGAAGGATGTTGACAAAGGTCTCGACGTTGCTTAAGAGGGTCGGCTTTCCGAAAAGGCCTTGTTCGGTCGGGAACGGGGGCTTGTAGTTCGAGTGGCCGGCTTTGCCCTCCAAGCACTCGATCAACGAAAACTCCTCTCCGCATACATAAGAGCCGCCGCCGGAGAGGACCTCCATATCATAGGAAAAGCCGGAACCGAGGATGTTTTCACCGAGAAAACCCTTCTCCCGTGCTTGTCGTAAGGCTTCCTTAACGGTGTCTATAGAACGACTGTATTCACCGCGGATAAAGATATAGCCTTTCGCGGCTCCGACCGCGAAGGCGGCAATGATCATGCCTTCGATCATGGAGTGCGGGTCCTTCTCCATCTGATAGCGGTCTTTGAAGTTACCGGGCTCACCCTCATCGGCGTTACAGATCAGGTACTTAATGTCGCCGGCGGACGTCTTGACTCCGGCGAGCTTAAGCCCGGTCGGGAAAGCGGCACCGCCGCGTCCGCGCAAACCGGAAGCCTTGACTTCCGAAATGATCGCGTCTCCGCTCATGCCGAACGCTTTCTTCAGTGACCGGTATCCGCCCGCGGCAACGTAGTCGTCGATCGAAAGGGGATTGATTTTATCGAAATTGCGGCTGACCCACTCCAGGGTTAATGATTTATTCTGCATATTTAAAGACTCCTGTATTTCTCTAAAATGGCCGGAAGGGTATCCGGGGTGACCCGTCCGTACATATCCTCGTCGATCCGCATCGCGGGCGACTGCTCGCAATACCCGAGGCAGCTGGTGTATTCCAAAGTGAAAAGCCCGTCGGCGGTCGTCTCACCGAAAGCGATCCCGAGCTCTTTCTCGAGCGCTTCTTTGAGGTTGACGGACCCGTTGATGTAGCAGGGAACGTCGCCGCACATCTGAATGATGTGTTTTCCGCGCTTCTTGCGCGAGAGGAGAGAATAGAATTCAACGACACTGCACACTCGGCTGACCGGAAGCCCCATTGCTCCGGCGACAGCGCGAATGTCGTCGTCCGAAAGGGAATTGTTTCCGTTACTCTTCTGAAACTCCAAAAGGATCGATAAGAGTTTTTCCGGTGCTTTCCCATGCTTCTGAATCAGTTCATCAATTTGCATGCAGGTGGCCTCCTTAATATTTTTCTCTTCCATTAATGTAGGAATATGTAACGTATGTCAAGGAAAAAATGCAAGGATTTACGTAGAATTTTCGCTTCGTTTCAAAAAAAACGGATTCAATCGGGAATATGTTCATAACGCCTTGTTTTCAAGGTTTTGAGGAATTCCTGACCGCGTTGAAACGGATCATGTCCGAAAAACCGGTCGCCTTCACGTTTCGCAAATTGAATGTGATGTTCCGACAGGGCCGCGCGGTGATTGCGATCAAAAAGAGTCGGGCTTTTCAATCTTTTCGAAAAGAAATCGCACTTTCGCGGTATAATGAATGAGGGTGTGTTCGATAAATGCGCGTTTGCCTGATTTGTCATACTCCTTTAGTCTTTAGGAATAATGAGTGAAACGGAGACTCGCTATGAAAAGAATGCAAGCATTTCTTATCGCCATCATACTACTCGTGTCGACTTTGAGCGGGTGCGGATTGCTTGATAACAGGAATGAAACGACCGAGCCGAAAGTGACCTTATCGGATCGGGACAAAGACGCGGTTTCCGCCGCCGAGGATATCGTCATCGAATCCGACGAAATCAGTGACGCACTGCTCAAACTGATTGATCATCAGATCGAAGCCTCCGGCGTATTTGTCACCGAATACGCCAAGTCGGTCGAAAACAACTATGTTTACGACTCGACGGATTTCAATACCACGATCCAGAATAATCAAACGACGATCGACGAGTTGATCACAAAAGTCGAGTCGCTATCGGAGGATTACTCGAAAATCAAGGAACCGAAAGCCGAGCAAGCCGTGTTGGTGTATGATGCCGTGGGTGTTTATCTCGGAAAACTGGATTCCTGCCTTACTGATCTTCTGGGTGTCGTCACCCTTTACCTCGATCAGACCGAAGCGACGCTCCCGATATACAGCTTTGACGATACCGCTTACGGGGACGATGTTTACCTGATGATCGAGGATCTGTACATGGCAATCGATCAGACCATCGCTAATTTTAAGGCGCTCGATTCCTGCCCCCCGTATCTGAAAGAGACCATGGATATCTACATTCGGAAAATGGGCGTGTATTCGACGATGCTCGAGGCATGGTACGACGGCTTGATTCTTTATGATCCGCTTCGGATCTCCTCCGGTGATCAGTTGCTCATGCGGCAAAACGTGGACGTAATCCGGTTTGAGGTGGAGCTTTTCGAGCTTTTCGATCTGCAATACATTAAGGTCGGAGAACGCCTGAACGGAAATATTCTCACGCTGAAGGAAGAAATTTACGAGAACTGTGAGGCGCTGAGCAAGACCGCCAAGAATATCCCGGAAGTTCGGTTTTCGTACTTGACCGATCTGCCGGAGGTCAAGGTGGATTATGATTACGCGCAGACCATTTACCCCAACCTTTATTCCTCGATGGATTCGATCGTCAATCTTACGGCCACGACGGACCATGGTACCGTGAACGTGATGATGACCGTCGAGATCCCCGGACTGACACAACCATACCAGCAGAAGATCGCGATCAACGAGCAGGTCACGAAACTATTGATCAAGCCGCCGCTTCTGACCGATAATCTCAATTTAGAGAGCGCCAAGGACGCCCAGCTCCGAATCACCATCGAGGATCTGGACAATGACCGATCGGTTTTGGAGGATACCAAAGCCGTCGATTTGATGAGCGTTTACGATTTTATGTTACACGACGATGAGTTCGGAGTGACCAGTCGTGACAATGTGCTCGCCTGGCTGACCCCCGAATCCGAGTCGATACTGACCCTCAGAAGAAATGCGATCTCATGGATCGACACATGGTCGGAAGGTCAGATCAATTCGCTGATCGGCTATCAGGATTACGGACTTTTCAGTGATCCCGCTTTGAACACGTATGTTCAGATCATGGCGATCCAGGGGGCGATCAGTGATTACGGAGTTCGGTACAACATGGGCGCGTATTCGATGTCCGAGGGCATCAACCAACGAGTGTTGCTTCCGGATAAGGTTCTGTCGAGCGGGTCGGGGATCTGTATCGAGACCGCGATCCTTTTCGCGTCCGCGGTACAATCCGCGGAAATGCACGCGATGATCCTTTTCATTCCGGGTCACGCGCAGGTCGCCGTTGAGACCGGATACAGATCCGGAGAGTATTATCTGGTCGAGACGACGTTACTGCCTTTCTACGGATGGGACGAGGAGTTGGATTCACTGATCACTTACTTTACCGCCGAAGAGTGGGAACAATACCTGATCGACCCGTGGGGAGACGGAAGCGGACCGGCATATGTCGTTGACTGTGACTTGGTCCAAGTGCTCGGAATTAAGGCAATCGGGTATAAATAGAACGCGGAGTGATATCTATCGTGTCCGGAAAGCGACTCGTGAAAGCGAGTTGCTTTTTCTTTAGACCACGCATGCTATAATAATAGGACATAGAACCCCCCCGGCGAAACGCGTAAGAGACACTTGGAGGTGTTACGTGAAGGATAAACAACGCTCTCCAACAGTTGCATGGCACTCGCTCGAAGCCGAGCGGATCTTCGGAAAAATAGATTCGGATATAAAGGGACTTTCAACGGCGGAAGCGCAGAGAAGGTTGGAGGAAATCGGACCGAATGCGTTGCCTGTCTCGGAGCCGCCCGGCGTATGGATCGTTTTTCTGCATCAACTTAAGAATCCCCTCATTTATATTTTGCTTGCGGCGGCTGCCTTTGCACTGTTTGCCGGTGAGGTTGTCGACGTTATTTTCATCATGGCGATCATACTCCTGAACAGTGTACTGGGGACATATCAGGAATACAGTGCGGAAAAAAGTGCCGCCGGTCTTCAGAAGATGATGAAAATTATCGCGCGTGTCCGCCGATCCGGAAGAGAACGCGAACTGATGTCCGAGGAATTGGTCCCGGGGGATATTGTTCTTTTGGAGTCCGGGATGAAGGTGCCCGCAGATTTGCGCCTCCTTGAAGAGGACAATCTGGCGATCGACGAGAGTTTTCTGACCGGAGAATCCAATGCGGCCACTAAAAGCATCGAGGCGATACCGGAGGCTACGATGGTCAGCGACCGGAAGAATATGGCGTTTGCCGGCTCGGCAGTCGTAACGGGACGCGGACTGGGGATCGTTGTTGAAACCGGAACGAATACACAGGTGGGCATGATTGCGGGTCAGGTGCAGAGCACGGAAAGCGGTAAGCCCCCTTTGGTCGTGCGCATGGAGAAATTTACCCGCCAAATCGGTGTCATCATTATTGTGATCAGCGTTTTTTTGGCCGTCGTTTTGGGACTTCAGGGAAATGAGGCGGAACAGATATTCTTATTTGTCGTCGCTTTGGCTGTTTCCGCTATTCCGGAGGGGTTGCCGGTCGCGATGACGGTCGCGCTCTCTGTTGCGGTTTCCAGAATGTCGAAAAGAAACGTTGTGGTTCGCAAACTGACAGCCGTGGAAAGCCTGGGGAGTTGTACGGTGATCGCGAGCGACAAAACCGGAACACTTACGGTCAATCAGCAAACGGTTCGAAGAATTGCACTGCCAAACGGAGAGATGGCCCACATCTCGGGCCAAGGCTACAACCCCGACGGTGCTGTTTCCGGATCGGAGGGAAAGCTATTGGACGAGGCGTCGTCAGAGCAAATGCGAGCCTTGTCCAGAACGACCCTTATGGCCAATGAAGGGTCGCTTTTTCAAGAGGAAGACCAATGGATTCATTACGGCGACGCCATGGATGTCGCCCTGATCGCTTTGGGGATGAAGCTCTCGATCCGGCCGGACGAGCTCCGGGAGAAGCATGAGCTCCTGGCACAAATCCCGTACGAGTCCGAGCGAAAATATGCGGCGGCGTTTTATCAGTTCGGAGAAAGCGTAATGCTCGGCGCAAAGGGCGCGGCAGAGACGATACTCGGTTTTTGCGACAAGATGTACGTCGGGGGGAAAGCACGAAAACTTCATTCCAAGGAGATACTCGAGCAGGCCGAGAAAATGGCGGCGGAAGGGTATCGCGTACTCGCCGCGGCGGAAAAAACCTGTGATGATTTTCGAAAGAAAAAGGAATACGGAGATGAGACCCTTTCCGGAATGACCCTGCTGGGATTGGTCGGTTTTATCGATCCGTTGAGAACGGAGGTCATCGACTCCGTTCGGGATTGCCGGGAGGCGGGTATCCGGATCGTCATGATTACGGGAGACCACCCCTTAACGGCGTTCGCGATTGCCCGCGAGCTGGAAATCGCCCGCGAGCAATCGGACGTGGTGACCGGTGTGCAGTTAATGGAGGCGGGCGACCCGGAGGGCGAGGCATACCGTAGTCTGGTCGATGTATCAACGGTGTTTGCCCGGGTATCTCCGACGCAGAAGCTGGAAATTGTGGATGCACTCATCGACCGCGGCGAATTTGTGGCGGTCACCGGAGACGGAGTCAACGACGTCCCCGCACTCCGACGCGCAAATATCGGGGTCGCGATGGGCTCGGGGTCCGATGTCGCAAAAGAAACCGGATCCATGATCGTAACGGATGACAATTTTTCCTCGATTGTCTCGGGGGTGGAGGAAGGTCGCTTTGCGTATGACAACGTTCGAAAAGTAATCTATCTCTTGATTTCGACCGGGGCGGCCGAGGTCATCATGTTTATAACGGCCATTTTCTCGGGATTGGCGATTCCGCTCATTGCGGCTCAAATTCTTTGGCTGAACCTGGTTACTAACGGTATTCAAGATATCGCACTGGCATACGAAGGAGGTGAGCCCGGCGCCATGAAGCGGAAGCCGAGGCGAACCGACGAGAAGCTTTTCAATGCCCAAATGATTCGTCAAACGCTATTGTCCGGCGTTACGATCGGGGCGATCGCGTTTGGATTGTGGTTCTATCTCATTCGGGTCCTGGGTGTCAATGAATATTCCGCTCGCAATATGGTTCTTT
>CAYPAL010000030.1:0-13711 GCA_964408695.1 uncultured Oscillospiraceae bacterium
ATTATCCTTTCGGTAAGCTTAGACTAACAAGAATATTGGGCGAAACTGTGTTTTTTTCTGTCTGTTTTTGTGCCGCTATTCGGTCGGGGGAGTCACGCTTGCAGTCGAAGACGGCAGCTCGAAAACGAACTCCGCACCATTTTCCGCGTGATTGCGCGCGGTGAGAGCGATTTCGTGCCGTTGGGCAATTTGCTTTGCGATCGAAAGCCCAAGGCCTGTGCCGGTCTTGTTGCGCTCGTCCCGACTTTTATTGAACCGGTCAAAAATGTGGGGCAGATGCTCCGGGTCAATGCCGGGGCCATAGTCGCGAACGATGACTTGAGTTTCTGAGGCGGTGACGTCGACGCTTGCGTCGGAAGGAGAGAACTTGACCGCGTTATCGAGTATGACCAGAAACATCTGCCGGAGGCGACCGTAGTCGCCTTGGATCATGAGGCAGGGCTTTATAAAATCGGTACGTATTTGAATATTTCGCTCGCGCGCCAAGGAGGAGGCACTTTTGAATGCGTCGGAAAGGACGTCGCAGAGGTTGACCGGTTGCTTTTCGATTCGAAAATCTGCGTTCTGGAGGGAAGAGAGGTCCAGAAGGTCCTCGACGAGGCGCTGGAGATGCTTGGACTCGTCGAGCATACGGTGGTGGTAATCATCGACCTTGACGGGCTCCGTGACGACTTTGTCACAGAGCGCTTCAAGAGAGCCGCGAATGACGGTGACCGGTGTCTTGAGTTCGTGGGAGACATTGGCGACAAAGTCGCGGCGCATCGTCTCGAGCTTCGCGCTTTCCCTGTCTGCCTGGTCGAGGCGGACCGCCAATGAATCGAGGACCTCGGACAGTTCGCCGATCTCATCGTTTTGCCGGACATCGCACTGCGCCGAATAGTCCCCATCGGAGAGGCGCAAGGCAGCCGCTTTCATTTTCGAGAGCGGGCGGGTAAAAGAGCCGGAAAGAATGACGGAAAGGACGAACGCGACGATCAGGGCGAGCACGAGGCTTCCCAGGAGCATCCATGCGCCCCGGTTCACCGCGTCGGTGGTGCCTTCGACCGAAGAGTGGAGGAGAACGGCGCCGAGGACGTTGCCTGCGGAATCGGTGACCGGTGCCCCGACGGTGAGCGTCGGCGCGGACAGCACGCCGCTGAAGCTCTCGCTGAAGGCCGTTTTCCCCTCGAAAACCTCGTCGATCAGTTCGCCGGCATTTTCCGGAAGCTCGGTGTAATTGTAGTGGCCGCTCGCCATGCCCTGCCCTCGACTGATCGTCAGAAACTCCATGTTCTCGTCGACGATCCAGACATCGGCTTCTGCGACCTCGCCGGCAAAGCGAAGGTACGGGCCGAACTGATTCGAACCTGTACCGCTTCCCTGGTCGGATAGCGCGCCCGCCAGAGACTCGGCGTAACCCCGAAGCTTATCCCGATGCAAAGAAACGGTGTAGCTTCGAAACAAGAGGAGAAAGACAGCGCCGACGATGATCGCGAAGACCAGGAGCGCCATGACAAAGTAGAGACTCAGCCTCCGGGCGATTTTACTCTTCGGCATCTTCTTGCACCTCAAATTTATAGCCAACACCCCAGATGGTCCGGATGCTCCACGAGGGGTGTCCGTACTCATCGAGCTTGGCGCGCAATCGCTTGATGTGGCTGTCGACGGTCCGGTTGTCGCCGAAGTAGTCGTAGCCCCACAGCGTATTCAGCAAGTTTTCTCTCGAAAAAACCTTGTTCTTCGTCGCCGCGAGCGTCCAAAGGATCTCGATCTCCTTTTTCGTCAGCGGCACCGCGTGATCGTTGATCTTCGCCGTATAGTCGTCCAAATTGACGGTCAGATCGTCGAAAACCAGAACCTGCGCCTGCGCCGTCTCGCGCTCGATCCGCCGCATGATCGCCTTGATACGCGCCATGACCTCGCCGGGAGAAAAGGGTTTGACGATGTAGTCGTCCGCCCCGATCTCGAGCCCCATGATCTTCTCGAAATCCTCGCCGCGCGCGGTGATCATGAGGATGGGTACACTACTTTCCCTGCGGATCTCCCGGCACACGGAAAAACCGTCCTTAACAGGCATCATCACGTCCAAAAGAACGACATCCGGCTTTTCGAGCGCGAAAATCCGCAAGGCCTCCTCGCCGTCGTGCGCGATGACGGTCCGGTAACCCTCTTTCCGGGCGTACTCCTCAAGGATCGAGGTGATCTGCGTATTATCGTCGGCGATAAGCAGTTTCATTGGAGTTATCCTTCTTCCGGCGCCTTGAGCCTTCTTAAGCGGTGAAGATGTGCCGGAGGCGAAAGTTCTGCGGGCGAGACACGGCAAGCGTTGTGCTTATATTATAACTGCAGGGAGGAGAAAAGAGTTTATTTTCACTATTTGATTTAGCGAAAACAATCGCTGTTTTTGCCAGTCCATTTCGATGTAACGAAAACTTTGATGTCTCGAATACACAGGGTTGAATGATTCCTCATTTTCTAGTATTTTTATTAATGTTACTGCATCGGCCCATCTATGGGACGCCTCGCTAAGATGATTGGATAATAAGGGAGAAATATTATGAAATGCAAACAATGTGGCTATCTTTTAGCTGAAAACCAGACGGTTTGCCCTACTTGCGGCGACATAGCAATCGGCGCCCCCGTGCCCGAAGTTCAAACAGCGCCCATTGTATCATCAACAAATCCGCTTTCCGGGAATCTACCCGAACATCAAACCAATCCATCTTATCCGAGTTCTCAGAAAAAAAAGAGCAACCCCATTCTCAAAACGATCATTTTCGGAGTCGTTGGAATGGTGATCGGTGCAGCGGTGCTTTTCGCCATTTTGCTGATAAACGGCATCGTTGGTTCTGATGCTGATAAAATCGAAGGCAAGGGATATGACACACCGGAAAAGGCAGCTGAAGCCTACCTCATTGCACTTCGCGATCAGGATATCGACGCCATGATCTCCACATTTGCCATCGAGAGTTATGTCGAAAATTATGATTTCAATGCCCTGATAGAGTTTTATAAATTTTATGGTCCCAACATGGAAATGCCTTTCCCCAATTCAACCCCATATACAAAAGAACTAAATGCGGAGTCTCGTCGTCAATTCATCGCTCGAAACATCAGTAATCAGTTTTTTTATTGTAACGACTTGATCGAAGACAATGAGTACGGAAAAACGCTGTCTTTGAAGGATTATCCGGATCTTGTTGAAGATATGGAAAAAGCATCCAAAGACTATTTCTTCGAAGATCTGGAGATCACGGGTTCCATGGATCCTGAAGATATTTCTGATTTTTACGAGGGCGAGCGTAATCAAGAAAATATTGCTAAACAGGCAAAAATATATGGGGCTACAAAAGATGAAGTCGCTAACGTCGTCATCACTTTTGAGCTTGATGGCGATGAATATATCTTTTGCCCGCAACTCATCGAATATAACGGCCGGTGGTACATCCAATCGTTTCAAGGTAATCTTTCAAATCTGATCGGTATCGGATACTATGCAGGAGCGATCACACCCTACCCACTTATTGTCAGTCCGGGCGTGTAATAGTAGGCCGAACCGTTTTGGAAACTGCAACACAAATCTGCATGCCTTGGTTTTATGACGTGCCGCTTGCGCTTCTGGTCAGTTACGGTCTGCATCTCCCGTTCTGGGCTCTTTTCGCGGTCGTATGTTCGGAAGAAGTTGTGAAAGTTTTCCTCAGCATCGCCAGAGTACGAAAATACAAATGGGCAAAGCGTCTGGTATGACGCTTTGCCCGTCCTTTTTCTGAGGCGTGTTCATCTTGTGCCTCGTTTTATCTCGTCCGTCAACAAAAAATCCCGAACATTTACATTTCGGATACCATTTCGACCTCGATCAATTTCATCCATCGAAATTACATACTTGGCGTAATTATCAGAAATCTTCTCGAGCGCGGAAAATTCTCTATCAACAGTTTCTTCTGTTGCAAGTAGATATGCGACTTGAAAATAAACCTTTTCGGTATCTCGAACTGCGACAAAATCTACTTCACGATTGTCAGTTTTTCCGACATTGACCTGATACCCCCTGCGAAGCAATTCCAAGAAAACAATATTCTCAAGGGTTTGATTGATGTCCCTTAGATTACTCCCATAGATCGCTTCACGAATGCCGTGATCTGCGATGTATATTTTCTCATGAAACTGCAAAATCTTCTTTCCAATGACATCCTCGCGCGCGACCAGATGAAGAAAGCATGCCGTCTTAGCGTAGTCAATATAATTGTAAATGGTTTCCGTAGAAACACTTCGCATCTCGCTTTTCAAGTACTTCGAAATGTTCGAAGCCGAAAAAGAATTGCCGATATTTCCTATGAAATATAACATCACCTTTTTCAAAAGCTCGATATCCCGGACTTTATTCCGAGTCGCGATGTCTTTTAAGATGATCGAGTTGTATATATCTCCAAGATACTGAAGCGAACTCTTTTCATCCATTGGATACTGGTACAGGAAGGGCATACCACCTCTTTTGAGATAGGTTTGAAAGGCATCGGTCACGTTGGCACCGGGCATTGTATCCAGAGTCTCTTTAAAAGAAAACGGGTAAATTTTGAACTCAACATACCGTCCACCGAGGTATGTTGCCAATTCGCCTGATAGTAGCTTGGCATTCGAACCGGTGATATAGATATCCGCATCAAAATCGATCATCAAAGAATTGATCAACTTTTCCCACCCTGTAAGTTCCTGAATCTCGTCGAAAAACAAGTAGACTTTTCCGGGTGATGTGGAAACAAAACGACGCACATAATCATAAATGCCATCCGCGGATGCAGTAAATGCATCCTTTCTGCTTTCCAAATTAATCGACATAAATTTCCCGTCCGCAACACCCTGCGAACGCAACTCTTCCTGTATCAGCTCCAGCATGACTGATTTCCCGGATCGCCGGATGCCAGTCAATACCTTGACGATATCGCGATGGATAAAAGGACGGATCCTTGCCATATACAATTCCCGCTTAATCAAATCGCCACATCCTTTCCGCAACGCTATATCGTCAGAATACACCGTTTATACCGAAAGCTCAAGCAATAATTGGAAATTGCTTTCGGTATATCGAAATCCTATATCGAAAACAGGGAGCTCTTTCGGTATATCGAAATCCGTTCAGCGGAAAAGAAGTAAAAGCATATAAAAACACCTGATTATCTACTCATAGTAGATGGCAATGTTCAAACTGCTTGTTATATTTTCCGGTTACAGCGATTTGCGCAACTCGTAGTCTATATCTCGACCGCCGTACATAATGCGTATAATGGTCACTTTGTTATCGCTCTCGTCAGGAATATAGAACACACAAAAATTATCTACCGGCATAATCCGGAGGCCACGACTGTACCAAGGCTCATTTTCGTAGGTGCGAAACCTTTTTGGAAACTGCATCAGACCTGTTATTGATTCCTCCAGCCTACTCAACAGACCCGTCGCAGTTTGCGGTGAGCCTAGCTCGATAGCAATATATTCGAAAATGCATCGCAAATCTGAATACGCCTGTTCCGAGACTTCGACCCGATATATCATAGCTGGTAATCCTTACGAATTTCGGCAAAAACTTGAGCCGCACTTAATGTACGGCCTTCTTTCATATCCGCATAACCCTTTTCCAACGCTGCATTCAATTGCGACTCCGACAAGGAACTCATGTTTTCAGGCACAGATGATGGAATCTTTACTTCAAAAGGAAGTCCCTTCTGAAGTATGATTTGCTTGTAGAAAATATTGATCGCATTAGATGCCGGAATGCCAAGCGTTGACAATATACGCTCCGCTTCTTCCTTCACTTCCGGCTCGATTCTCGCATACAAATTTGCTGATTTAGCCATCGTTCATTGCTCCTTTTTCACAAAAACAACTTCATTAAAGTATTTTCATTATACGCAATTGTAAACACAATCGCAATACAAATAGGCGGCCGGCTATGAAAGAATAAACTAAGGTAGCAGACCGAACCCCTTCTCACTCTACACCCTCACAACGACACTTCCCCGCTTATGCCCCGTGTCAACGTAACGGTGCGCATCGGCGATCTGTGAAAGAGTATAACTCCGGTCAATGACCGGCTTCAGGGTTCCTTCTTCAATTAACTCGCGTAGGATTGCCAGATCCTTGTTTTTGTCCTCCGGCTTCCGAAGTCCGGTCGCCGAGAACACGGCCTTTTTCTTGCCGGCAATGGAGGTGAGAAGAATGTGAAGCATGACCGAACCGGTCGGGACGGTGGTCAGGTAGACGCCGCCCGGGAGAAGTGACTTTTTGCATCGCGAAAAACTGCTCTTCCCGACCGCGTCGAAAATGATCCGGTAGGTACTTCCTAACGCCAAATAGTCAGATTTCGTGTAATCGATCACCCGATCCGCGCCTAAATCGTGCACGAACTGTAAATTCTTTGGCCCGCAGACGCCCGTGACATGAGCGCCGAAATGCTTGGCGAGCTGTACGGCATAGACGCCGACCCCGCCCGAGGAGCCGATGATCAGGACACGGTCATCCTTCTTTATTTTTCCGGAGTCGCGGAGGAAAGGAAGGGCGGTAATTGCCCCCTCGCTGATGGCGGCGGCTTCTTCGAAACTGACGTTTCGGGGCTTTTCGGAAATCGACTCGGTTTCGGCAAGCGTGATGTATTCCGCGTCAGCGCCGAACTTGGCTCCGGATGATCCATAGATCTCATCGCCGACCTTAAAGCGGGTTACGTCTTTTCCGACCGCCTCGATCGTACCGGCAATTACATCTCCGGGGATCTGCTTCGGACGCAGAAGGCCGGTAAACAGGCGCGCGATCACCGGATCACCTTTTCGAAAAGCGCTGTCCGCCGGGGCCGCGACAGTCGCCCGGATTCGGATCAGGACCTCGTTATCCTTCGGCTCGGGCTTGTCCATTTCCTTGATGTAGAGAACTTCGGGGCCGCCGTATTTGTTGCATTGAACTGCTTTCATGTTAGCCTCCTAAATATTTTTACTTTTGCTTGAGAATCCTTTGACCATGAGCCAGATCGCCAGGACAACTTCGTTTGCTACGGTCGGCATCAGCAATGCGTCGAGTATCACGTGTTTAATACCGGCAAGCCCCAGCGCCGTGACCAGAAGCAGTATGACGGAAGCGATAAGTCCCCACACCGAAAGGAATCTTGGAACGAGGCGCGTGCGAAAGAGCAGAAGATAGAAAAGCAAAGCCCCAGCGATAAAGAAGTAGATGTGGATGTTGGCGTAAATCAGACTGCGATATTCTCTTGTTGACGCATATAGGATGCATATGCCACCGGCGATCATCAGAACGCCTTCCACCAGCTTACTGAACAGATACGCGCTGTTCAGGATTTTGTTCCCGGTCGAGTCATTTACGGCCCCGCTCCGATCCATTCGGAAAAGCGGAAACATGAGCACGGCGATCCCGATGACTGAAAGCCCGCTTATTATATCGGCGGCGGATCCGAACGGGACATTTCCCGTGGCATCATAGATGAGCATGGTGTAGGCAAGTAGAATCAGGATGCCGACAATAACGGCGCGGGTTCGATGAGTGGGACGTTGAGCGATTTCGGGTGTTGAGATGTATGGGGTTTTCATGGTGTTCCTCCTTGATTTTTACCGTCAAGCGGCTGTTTTCCAAAGCGAAAAGCGATCTTAACCAAGCCCTTCGAAAAGGGCGCGATTTCAGGGTGATCGGGAAAAGGTTTTTACGAAATTACATTAATGACGACTTTGCCGCCGGCGTGCCCGGCTTTCAAATACTCAAAGGCTTCCCCCACCTCCGGAAGTGAGTAACGCCTGTCGATCACCGGGCGGATCCGGCCTTCCCCGACAAGCTTAATGATGAAAGACAGATCATCACTACTCGGCTTGGCCGCAAGAATGCGGATTTTTCGGCTCCCAATCGAGAGAAATGTGCCCAGAAGGAAAAACCGCGCGATCTGGGAAAGTGCGCCGCCGATCATTACGCAGGAGCCGCCCGGCGCCAGGAGCTTCCGGTATGTAAATAGCGAGTAGTTTCCGTTGATTGCGAGGATAATGTCGAATTTTCCCGGGATGGAACTTAGCTTGGTTCGGGTATAATCGATCACATCATCCGCTCCGAGGGAGGTAACCAGTTCTGCGTTTTTGGGACTGCAGACTGCGGTCACGTGTGCGCCGTAGTATTTGGCGATTTGGATGGCGAAGAGGCCCACGCCTCCGGAAGCGCCGATCAGAAGGACCCGATGTCCGGACTTGATCCCGCCTTTGTCACGAAGGCCCTGGAGTGCCGTGAGGGAAGCCATCGGAACTGCGGCGGCCTGCTCGAAGGAAACGGCGTCGGGCTTAACGGCCAGGAGGTTCTCCGGGGCCGCGGTGTATTCCGCGAGCCCTCCGAAATTGCTTGCAGACAGATCTCCGAAGACCGCGTCGCCGACCTTGAAATTCTTAGCATCCGGCCCGACTGCCTCGACTAGCCCTGCGATATCGGCGCCGAAGATGCCGCTTTTCGGGCCGATGCCCATTTGCATGGAGCGGTAGTCCGCGGCATTTAAAGACACCGAGTGTATTTTGACAAGGACCTGGCCGGCGGTCGGGACCGGTTTCTCGATGTCCGTGAGCCGCATGGCGGCAGGGGCAGGTTTTTTCGAGTAGACCATTGCTTTCATAAATTTACTCCTCTGCCTTCTTGTACTCAAAGACTTCACCGATCGGCTTTCCGAAAGCATCCGCGATCCGGAACGCAAGTTCGAGGGAGGGCGAGTACTTTCCGGCTTCGATCGCGATGATCGTCTGACGGGAGGCGCTGACCTTCTCGGCCAATTGCTGCTGCGTCATCTCCCCGGCAAAGAACCGGAGCGTGCGGATATTGTTGGTGATCACAAATTCTCTTTTAGCCATGCGTAACACCTCTCCGGTAGAAATACAGATGGCTGAATCCCTCTAAAACAGACCCGCCGCTAAAGGAGAAAAACATGATGTTCATCATGACAGAAAGAGAGTAGCCAAGATAGGCGCAGACCAGTGCGGTGACAAATCCGATACCGGCGATCACAAAGCCGACCCGTAAGGATTTGAGTTCGACGAGCTTGTCCATCTCATCTTCGACCATCTCTGCGGCGATTTCCTTCTCGATTCGCTTGTCGTCGCTTTTTCCGGTCTCAATATGCTCCCGGACCGCGATCGAAATCGAAAGAAGAATGTGAAAAACAATTTGAATCACGATATTCGCGACGATGCCGATGACGATGAACAGGAGCATGGCCCCCGCCCAGAATTTGAGATCGTCCGGCGCGGCCTCTCCGGACTTGACCTTCCCCATGACGTATAAACAATATGAAACGATGACAGCGATTCCCGCAAGAATCGAAACGGTAGCTCTTTTTTCCGGATAGGACATCTTACTCACCTCTTTAACGTGTATGTTATTGTATCCATAATGTAACACCAGAATTACATGATGTCAAGTACAGCGTACATTATGTTTTAAAAAATACAAATGCCGTGCCGTCTGTATTCAGAAACGACACGGTTTCGGTGACCTCCCGATTTTTCAGCCGGGAAACAGCTTATTGAAATGCTCAAGGAACTCATCGGGCGAAAGCGGAGAATCTGATCCGGACATTATTGTCGATACTGTGTCAGAGATTTTTTTCGATAACTCAAGTTCCTTGCGAACCTCGTCGGAGTCCATCGCGGCAAGCATTACTTCAACCCGCTTGATTTCGCGCGAAAGGATATCAGCAGCTTTTCGTATTGCCTCTTCATTATTGCTTCTCATCACAAAGGCACCGGTCTCGCTATCAAAATCAAATTCAGATAAGTCGACCTCATTGACGCGGAGAATATAGCGAATGACCGCATCCAGTATATGTCCGGTGCTTTGGCACTCATAGGTCCTAAAAAAATCATTCCGAAAGCCCGCTTCTGCCGTTAAGGTATATTCTCCGTCGAGATCCAAAAGAGAAAATGGATCGTAATTCATTGACCGCTCCTTTCCTATTCCTAGAGTGTTCCCGAAGTATAGGTAACATGAATAATTACGTGAAAATTCCGTTCTCGAATATTGCCGGAGTATTTCTTCGTTTAAGGTGATCTCTCATAAAAGTATAGCACGGCTATTTTCGAAAAACATCGATCGATTCGAACCCCAGAAACACCTCGCCGTCAAACGTCATCTTCACCACCCAGGGCATGAGTTCGCGGATCTCCTCAAAACGCTTATATCCGAAGGATGGGTCGAAATGATTCACGATCGTACTGAGCGCGGTACCGTGGCTGCCGACGACCATGTTCCTGCCCGGATGATCGGCAAGCAGGCGCATAAGCGCCTGGACGTTGCGGCGCTGCACCTCGTCCAGACATTCTCCGCCCAGGAGCCGGTATGAAAAATCGCTCCATTGGTCCCGATAGAATACCGATAAATTCCGGGGCGTTCGTATACTGACTTTTCGCTCGCGAAAATCATCAACGATCGTCACTTCATGTCCGAACCGGTCCGCGAAGTCCCGGACCGTGTCGATCGAGCGGCGATATGGGCTGGAGAAGACAAGATGAATTTCCTTATCGGCCAGGTAGTCTGTGACCCGCGTTCTGTCCCGAAGACCCTTCGGCGTCAGTTCGCGCTGTTCAACATCCGGGTCATCGAAGTTCGGCTCCGCGTGCCGTACAAAATAAACAGTCGTGATCAAGGGCACCTCCCCGTGATATAAAATGCATCGGGACCGCCTGATCTCCGGTGCTTTCCGGTTCTGATCCGAAAAAAAGGATCAGAGGGCGGACGGCTTGGAGGGGGCGGTTGCCCGATGCATCAATCTTTGATTTAAGAGATCGGTCAGACCTTTACAATTGCCTGTGCAACGGCGACTGCGACGGCGACGGTAGCGCCGACCATCGGGTTGTTGCCCATTCCGAGAAAGCCCATCATCTCAACATGAGCGGGGACTGAACTGGAACCGGCAAATTGAGCGTCCGAATGCATACGGCCCATGGTGTCGGTCATGCCGTAAGAGGCCGGACCTGCGCCGACATTGTCGGGATGCAGGGTGCGACCGGTTCCGCCGCCGGAAGCCACCGAGAAATATTTCTTGCCTTGCTCGATGCATTCCTTCTTATAGGTGCCCGCGACAGGATGCTGGAAGCGGGTCGGGTTGGTAGAGTTGCCGGTGATGGAAACGTCGACGCCTTCCATGTGCAAGATCGCGACGCCTTCACGGACATCGTCCGCACCGAAGCAACGGACTTGAGCGCGCTCACCCTTGGAATAGGGGATCTCGCGAACGACGGAAACGGTGCCCGCTGCGTAATCAAACCGGGTCTGGACATACGTAAAGCCGTTGATGCGGGAAATGATTTGCGCCGCATCCTTGCCGAGGCCGTTCAGGATAACGCGAAGGGGTTCGGTACGCGCCTTATTGGCGTTCTTTACGATGCCGATCGCGCCTTCCGCGGCCGCGAAGCTCTCATGGCCCGCGACGAAAGCGAAGCACTTGGTCTCGTTTCTGAGAAGCATCGCCCCGAGATTACCGTGGCCGATTCCGACCTTGCGGTCTTCCGCGACACTTCCGGGGATGCAGAAGCTCTGCAGACCGATCCCGATGGCCTCTGCCGCTTCGGCAGCGGTGGTGATGCCCTTCTTGATGGCGATCGCGGAGCCGGCGATATAAGCCCAGCCCGCGTTCTCAAACGCGATCGGCTGAACAGATTTGACGATCTTCTGCGGATCCACACCCGCGTCATCACAGATTTTCTTGGCCTCTTCGAGAGACGCGATACCGTTCTCATTCAGTGCCTTGTTGACTTTCTCGATACGACGATCATAACTTTCAAATGTAATCATTCCGATACCCCCTACTCATGACGCGGATCAATATACTTGACCGCATCGTTAAAACATCCGTACGTGCCCGTTGCGTTTTTCAGTGCGACATTGGCATCTTCGCCCTTTTTAACGGCGGCCATCATCTTGCCGAGACTTACGAATTCGTACCCGATGATCTCATCCTCTTCATTCAGCGCCAGACGGCTGATATACCCTTCGGTGAGTTCCAGATAACGGGAACCCTTTGCCTTGGTGCCGTAGGTGGTACCGATCTGGCTTCTCAATCCCTTGCCCAGATCCTCCAAACCGGCTCCGATCGGCAATCCGCCCTCGGAGAAAGCGGTCTGACTGCGGCCGTAAACGATCTGTAGAAACAATTCTCTCATCGCCACATTGATCGCGTCACAGACCAAGTCGGTGTTCAAAGCTTCCAGAATGGTTTTGCCGGGAAGGATCTCCGCAGCCATCGCGGCCGAATGGGTCATGCCGGTGCAGCCCAAGGTCTCGACGAGCGCCTCTTCGATGATGCCGTCCTTGACGTTGAGCGTCAATTTGCAAGCGCCTTGCTGGGGGGCGCACCAACCGACCCCGTGGGTCAGCGCGTTAATTTCCTTGATCTCCTTGACCTGATCCCATTTGCCCTCTTGAGGGATCGGAGCGGGTCCGTGGTAAGCGCCCTTTTTGACATGGCACATGTGTTCGACTTCATTTGAATAAATCATATGATCTTCCTTTCTCCGAATGATTGTTGCCAACCGGTTTTGTGACTATATATTTGCTTAAATAGCAACCGATTTTTTGCCAGCCCTAATATTCTATCACGAAACGAGACTTTTCGCGCCTCGAATTCGTCGCCTTTTCGAAAAATTCAACCGAACTTTCCGCTCGAAAAGGCGTGCCGACGGCTCGTCGATCCGCAAGGGATTTCGGGTTACCGGAGTTACTTCATTTACCGGGGTGAAATTGATGGTACCGACTCGCGACCGGGTCGTCCGTGCTCAGTTCGCGTTCCCCGATTCAAACGCATGTGCCCAGTTTACAAGGAAATCCGTGATCTTTTCATCTTCTGTATCGGTCAGGACATAATGCCCTTCGTTTTTGCATACGGAGCCGTCTTCGTTGATGATCACGGACAGCTCCAAGCGATCGTCGTTGTAAAACACCGCTTTGTAGAGATGCCCGTCCGAATCAGAGCAGCCCCCGTCGCGCTTGTAGAACTCAGCCATCTCGAAAATCAGGTCGTCCATCAGCCAATCGGTCTCGTCGGATTGGTCCCGAAGAAGCTCGGTCGATTCGCCGGTCGAAAGATTTTCGATCGTTATTTTTGAAATGAGGGTCGGGCGGATGACGAACAACTTGGCACTGCAGGATGTAAGGATCAGGACTGCGACCAGAGCAGCACAAAGGAGCGGAAAGACTTTCTTCATGGGTGAACCTCTTTCATAGGATGATATGATTATACTTTCTATTTACCTCAAGTCACTATCGGTTTCATCCTTGCCTAATACGCTCATATTTTCATATGGATAACTGCATAATACACTGTCAAGACATTGAATACCGCAGAAATATTTACAGATGGACGTGTCCTTCACTGCGCATCTGTGCGAATTGTTTTCTTCGTCAACATTCCACGGACAACTCGAATTGCCAAAATCTTTATTACTGAAATCAATATCCATATTCGATCCGATCAATCGATTGATTCTTTTATCCATCGTTTTTCCTCCGTAACTTGTGTTTAAACCGGAAAATCGACCGGTAAAAATAGTCAGGCGCTATATTTAAATTATACCGTTATAGTGCGGCGACTGTTCACCGGTCTTTCCTATTTTCATAAACACTTAATTATTTCGGACCAGCTGTTCGAAGGTGATCGCGGTAAATTGCGAATGATTTCGATAGAAAAAGGAAACGGGAGAAAGCCGGGCTTACTTGGAAA
>CAYPAL010000031.1:0-13695 GCA_964408695.1 uncultured Oscillospiraceae bacterium
GGCGAAGAAACGTCGTCTTGCCCCGGCCGTTTCGCCCGATGAAGCCGAGCTTCCAGTCACTGTCGATCTGAAAGCTTACATTCTCAAAAATATTCCCGTAGCTCCCGTCATAGGAGAAAGTCAGGTTGTTTACGCTGATTATTGACATCTGCGGTACACTCCTATCGGATCGTGTTGATCTTTATAAATCGCTTCTTCCCGACGCGCAGGACGTCCTCATTCGAAAGGCTCCGTCCGAGATCCTCCTCGGTGATCTTCTCACCATTCATTTGAACGCCGCCTTGTCGGACCAATCGGATGAATTCACTTTTGCTCTTCACAAAACCCATGGCGATCAAGTCAGAGGCGATGTCGACGACCGTTGTGCCGGGCTTTTCGAGCGAAAGCGTCGGAATGTCCTTCGGAATTGCTTTTTTAGAAAAAGCGGCATCGTAAAATGCGATCGCCTTATCGACATCCTCCGGCGAGTGGTAGAGGGCGGTGATAATTTTCGCAAGGCGGAGTTTGATGTCCCGAGGGTTGACGCCTCGAAGGAGCTCTCCGCGGATCCGCTCGATCTCATCCGGGTGCTCATCCGTGCAGAGCTCAAAGTAGCGAATAATGAGATCGTCGGGCACCTCCATCCCCTTTTTGAACATCACTTCGGGCGCTTCGTGGATGCCGATATAATTCCCGAGGCTCTTGCTCATTTTCTCTACGCCGTCGAGGCCCTCCAGGATCGGCATGAAAAGCGCGACCTGCGGCTCCTGTCCCATCGTCTTCTGAAGGTTTCGGCCCATCAGGATGTTGAAGGTCTGGTCGGTCCCGCCGATTTCGATATCAGCGCGAAGTTCCACGGAGTCATACGCCTGCATCAGAGGATAGAAGAACTCGTGCACCCCGATCGGGACCTCGTTTTGGTATCTTTTTTGAAAATCGTCGCGCTCAAGCATGCGGGCGACCGTCGTCGTCGAGGCGAGCCGGATGACGTCCTCAAAGGCCAGCGCCGCAAGCCATTCGCTGTTATAGCGCACGATCGTCTTTTCTCCGTCGAGGATCTTAAAGATCTGCTCGAAATAGGTCGCCGCGTTTGCCTTGACCTGCTTCTCGGAAAGCGCCGCGCGCCCTTTGGCCTTTCCGGTCGGGTCGCCGATCTTTCCGGTGAAATCGCCGATGATGATGACGACCGTGTGCCCCAAGTCCTGGATCTGCTTGATCTTCCGGAGGACGACCGCGTGGCCGATATGGATGTCCGGCGCGGACGGGTCGAGCCCGAGCTTGATCAGAAGCGGCGTATCGGTGCTGCAGGACTTTTCGAGCTTACTCCGAAGCTCCTCCTCGCTCACACACTGCGCGGCTCCCTTGAGAATGATCTTGATCTGTTCCTCCGGTCTCAACATTTTCTTGCCCTCCTGATTTCATCATACTGCTTTTCGAAAAAACAAAAACTCCCGTCCCTTTGTTTCCAAAAGGACGAGAGCCATTCTCGTGTTACCACCTCAAGTTCACAGTCCGCTCGCGCGGTCTGCCTCATCGGGTACGGCCATAGCGATACCCCGGCACGTGATAACGGTGTGCGCTCCGTCGCAGTCTACTCGAAATAAATCTTTCGGTACGCGGCTCCGAGATGTATTCGCGCTGATCCTCCACGAGCCTTGCACCGACCGGCTTTTCTCTGTATGTAAGGATCAATCGTTACTCTTTCTCATCTTAGCCTTTAATTATTTGACGACCCGATTAAGGTCCCGTTACGGCGGATTCTAGCACCTTCGAAATTATTCGTCAAGAAGATCTCTATGCTTATATCATCCTTCCGCAGACGGATCCTTGTGATTCCATGGATTTTCCCGAAAAACGATGACATAGTGTCCCGTTTCGGTCTCCAGAACTTCTTCGATCAAGGACTTCCAGCTCTCCGACAGCACGACACGCTCGTACTCTTCTTCGGACAAAAGGAGAAAATAGCGGTCGACGCCGGGCTGGTCCTCAAACCACCCCGGGTCATTCTGCCAATCCCAGTATGCCAATTTATTGTCGAAAATCTCGGTGTGCCGAACACGGATCTCATTATCCGACAGGACCGTCGTGGTCGCGGCATTGAGAAATGTAGCAAATCCGTAGTCCAATTGATGGGACCTCAGAAAAGCAATATTACGATGAAAGTCGTTCTCTTTTCCGAAATTCGGGGGCATGATACAGATGGCTCCGATGGTGACAAATATTTGCAGGACAATGATCGAAATGCAAACTGCCGTGATGCGTTTGCGAACGGGAGATGCGGTTGGGTTTTGGCTCTCTTTGTTTGATCGATCCGCTGTATCAGAGTCCTTTTCGATCAAGGAGCGGCTCGTCTCTTTTTCTTCAAACAACCACTTCAGCCCATATATCGCAGTAATTACAGCCGTGCCCATCATCGGAATTAAGCGCCAGTTGTACAGTCCGACCAAGCCGGTCGCCGCGAGGAAGAGAATGAGCGCGGAAGTCAGCGCATGCACCCATAACATAATTTTCAGTGAACGGTTCCCGATTTTTCGATAAACCAAGAACAGTGACACCGGGAGGATCAAAACAACAGCCAGGCAGATGATCCTGATGAAATTGATCACCGAACTCGGACTGACATATGAAGTACCGCCCTTTAGTGATACCCCAAAAAGCGTCAGAAGATGCGGTATAAATCTGGAAGCGTTTTCCATCCACTGCTCCGGATCGGAATAAGTGGAATACGCCTCCGCGTGCCCTGCACTGATCCTGCCGAAATTTGTCAGAATAAATAGAACGAACAATCCGACGACGGTCGCCGCAAGCATTACTGCCGTCGCTCTTTTCGCTTTTTGGGTGAGCGGGTCATTCCACTTCATACCGGCATCGAAAAAACGTTCCAGCCAAATACCGCCCAGCAACGGAATCAGATACAGACCGATCATCTGCGCGTTATCGGTCGCCACTCCGGCCGTCAGTAACGCGATCCAGATCAATGGCCGCCATTTGTGCTTACCGGAGTAGATATCCAAGACCAAGGCCAAACCGACGACAATAAACAAAATGCTCAGGCTGTAATAGATCACATGTCCCCACATGATCTCGCGAAGTTTGACACTGCCGGATAACAATACAAGCACACCCGTAACGAAAAAATTCCGCCAAGCGCCCTTCAATTCCAATCGGGAAGCCAGGAAGATCAGCGCAACGGTAAACAATGCCGCGAAAATGATCATACCGACAACATGCGTTGCGTACTTCAGGCCGAACATCGCGACCAGGGGGATCAACCAAAGATTACTGCCAAAAGGCAGGATCGCGGCATAAGAGAAATCGCGGCTGAGTGGCAAACCGGATTCGACCGACGCGTTTGCCCAATATATGGAGTCTGCACAATCCGAGTGAAAATACCCCCGCGCGGGACCGACGATAAAATATAAAATACTGCCGATCGCGGCCAC
The DNA here is from genome assembly GCA_964408695.1 of uncultured Oscillospiraceae bacterium. Classification (GTDB taxonomy): domain Bacteria; phylum Bacillota; class Clostridia; order Saccharofermentanales; family Saccharofermentanaceae; genus JAAYCT01. The sequence continues at coordinate 3,423 of CAYPAL010000031.1, forward strand.
GAAAAGGATGAAAGACATTCCTTGGACAAGCTTTCGCAAATCGATGTCCTTATTCATGGATTCACGCAACCCAGGCATCAGATCTTTCTTCATGCTTTGCTTTCTTTCCCCTGAAAGGACCGATCTTTAAAAACCTTGCGGATGCAATCCGATGGTTATGATTGATGACCCTTCCTCATCGGATCCGACTATAGAACGATGCTTGATAATTCTTGCATAATATGGATTTTTCGTCAATCGGAGCGCTTCGGTCTTCCTTTATGTTTTGCCCTCGACGGACAAACGGAAATATTAGTGAATATCTGTTATATTTATTATATGCCGTGTTCTTTTTTACGCAAATCAAGGAAGGTGTAAATATGCAATTACTGTCTATTATCGTGCCTTGTTATAATGAGGAGGAAGTCATCGAAGAGACCTACCGACGAATCACGAAAATGTATCCCAAACTCGGTATGGATGCGGAGTTGATATTTGTGAATGACGGCAGCAAAGACAAAACGATGCAGAAGCTGACCGAATTCGCCAGATTGTCCCCAAGCACTAAGGTACTTAGCTTTTCCAGAAATTTCGGACATCAACGGGCAATCACCGCCGGCATGGATTACGCGAGTGGGGACGCTGTTATCGTTATTGATGCGGATCTGCAAGATCCTGTCGAAGTGATTCTTGAAATGGTCTCGAAGTGGCGCGAGGGTTATGAAGTCGTTTACGGAAAACGGATCGAACGGAAGGGAGAATCTGCTTTTAAAAAGGCGAGCGCCAAGGCCTTCTATCGCCTGCTGGGCAGACTCTCCGAAGCTCCGATACCTACGGATGTCGGCGATTTTCGATTGATCGACCGGAAGGTCTGCGATACGCTTAAGCGAATGCCGGAACGCTCAAGATATGTCCGGGGATTAGTGGCATGGCTCGGCTACAAGACTGCTTTTGTCGAATATGTAAGAGAACCCCGTTTTGCGGGCAAGACAAAATATCCGCTCGCCAAGATGATCAAGTTAGCGTCGGACGGAGTGATATCTTTTTCCTATAAGCCACTCAAAATCGCCTCTTTTTCGGGGGTGCTGGTCTCGATCATCAGTTTTGTATACTTGTTGTATGTTCTATATCAAGGGTTATTCACGGATAACACCATTTCAGGCTGGACGTCAACGATGACGGTTTTGCTTTTTATGTGCGGCATTATTCTGTCAGTACTGGGCATCATCGGTGAATACATCGCCAGAATATACGAGGAAGTGAAGGCTCGACCCATATATGTGATCGATCGGAGCATCGGATTCGATTCATTCGAGGAAATTTCCGAAAAGAAAAACCGGGAGGCTCGGGACAATGACAATGCCAACAATGAAAATACGGACGCTTGAGTCCAAGCGCCAAGCTTTTCAAGGCTGGTTCTTTCCGCTTGCGTTGATGTTCATTCTGCTTCTCGTTTTTGTTTTCATTGAGTTCAGAAGACCATATTTTTTTCTTCAGGATGACAACAGGGTTTATTACCTTCCTGTTTTCTCTCACGCTTTCCGGAGTCTGATGAGCGGCGAGCTTACACTGTACAATTTTCACCAGTTTTTGGGGACTCCTTCATTGGCCAGCGGTCAATCCGGCGCGCTATATCCGCTTACTTATATTGCGGTCGGATTGAGCAACTTGATTTGGGGACATGTTTTTGCATCGATTGATATTCTGGTCATATCACATCTGATCATCGGAGGGGTCGGGATTTTTTATCTTTTGAGCTTTTTTGATGTCGATCAAAGAGTTGCTTGGCTCGCCGGGTTGACATGGCCCCTGAGCAGTTTTGTTGTATATGCCTCCGACTCTTGGGTCATCATCTCTTATGCGGCCGCATACTTCCCTTGGATACTGCTATGCAGTCTTCGCTTATATAAACGCCCCTCATTACAAGCGATGCTTTGGGTCGTTGCGGTTCGGATACTTCTATTCTACTCGGGGCATATTCAATACTTTGTTTATTCCGTCATTTTTGAGTTTTTGACTGTCGGCCTGTATGTTTATACAGGATCAGAAAGAGGAGAGCGCAAGTCTCGCTCCCTTAAGTTCTTTATCAAGCACTTGGAAAGTTATATCTACGTCTTGTTTCTTTCTTTGCCATTACTGCTTCCTATGTGGAATCAAATGCTCATTTCGGGCGAAAGAAGCGGAAGAACTCCCTTAGGCAACTTCTTCTCCCTCTACTTCCCCATTGATCAATTATTGCTGGGCTTTTTTTTCCCTTTCCTTCAGCCGGACAAAAACACCAGGTATCCTTTTATGAATCTTTTAAATTTATCACATATCGGATACCTGACCGTCTCTTTACTGTTGATCGGAATCGTTCTTCTATTCATTTCCCGAGCAAGAAAATCGCCGCTTTACCCTGCAAAAATGTCGGTTTTTATCATTCCTGCAATACTGGCCGCATTATGGACGACCAGTCTGGAATTCAATTGCGTCATATATTTGATTCCGATTTTAAACCGTTTCCGCTGGTCGTTTAAGTTGGTTTTTTTTCTGGATTTTTATTTGATCGTAATAGCGGCGTTTGCATTGGCCGTAATAGTGAAACATTTTCCGAAGAAGGAATTTGCCAAAAACGTTATGATCTCAATAATGATAACGGTTCAAGTCTTTAACTTTATCTTTCTTTATACGGCTACACCGATCAAATCATTTACCGTCAATTACAATGATCGATTACCTCTGGAGGAGCCGTTAAAAGATGAATTAACACCCGGAAGAATACTCAGCGTTGAATATGACATACCGGTAAATCCCGAGAACTTTAATAATGTGGCTCTCCCTGCATCAAGCATCGGTTATAACTACGCGACACTTTGGAATTTGGATCATTTTGCCGGTTATGAGCCGATGCTTTCCAAAACGAATCAAGAGGCATGTCTTAACTTGGATTTCACCGGCTCCGCACTCGAAGAGTGGTTCGAATATGCAGAAGTAATCAAGTATTTCCGTAATGCGGGCGTAAAATGGTATATCGTCCCGAGCGATAAATCCGAAGCGATGTCTGAAACTTTGAATTCATACGGAATCATATCGATGTATGAAGACGACACAAGAACTGTTTTTTATGACGCAGATGGATTTCCAATGGCTTTTGTCGAAAACGATACGGATAAGTCATGGGATTCCGTTAAGACTTCCGCGAATTCAATTCACCTGCATACAAATACGGACCGGTCCGAAACTATCGTATTCAACTACATATACAATCCATTTTTTAATGCCTACATTGACGGTCAAAAAGTTTCCCTAAACAAACAGGGTCCGCTTCACATGAGTGTAGTTGTCCCCGAGGGAAGTCATGACATTGTCATCCGGTACAGCGATCCATATTTCAATATCGGGATAGTAATCGCGGGTCTGTTTGTATTATCATTTTCAGGGGTAGTGATCTTTAGGTGTTATCAAAAAAGACGCACTGGACCTTAAAAAAGGAGGCATGAATGAGAAACAGAAAGTTTGATGATTTTGATCGCTATGCCTCCCGTTACAGGACGACCACACCGATCACAAGGAGGCATGAATGAGAAACAGAATGTTTGATGATTTTGATCGCTATGCCTCCCGTTACAGGGACGACCACACCGAAAACGTTAAGCAAATAAGCGGCGTGGATAGTGATTTTTTCAGTGAATATAAAATCATAGAGATCCGTCGATGCGAAAAAGACGCCTCAGGTTCGTCAGTCCTCGATTTTGGTTGCGGCGACGGAAACAGTGCTACATACTTTCTGAAGCACCTTCACCCCCTATCCTATTGCGGAATCGATATTTCTTCGGAGAGCATCGGGATAGCGTGCAGGCGCGGATTGGAACGTTGCTCTTTTCAATGCTATGACGGTGAGAATATTCCCTTTGATGACGAGACATTCGACATTGTCTTTTTGGCAAATGTTTTGCATCATATTGACTTTTCTTTTCACCGGCACATCATCGACGAATGCCTCCGCGTTTTGAAAACGGGGGGGCGCCTATATGTTTTCGAGCATAACCCGATCAATCCTGTAACGCGAAAAATCGTCAGGGACTGCATTTTCGATGCCGATGCGAAATTGGTCCCGTCTCGTTATTTGGTTCGAATCCTCCGAGAGGCCGGCTTCGGAAAAACTGAAAAGAGGTATACCATCTTCTTTCCCAGAAAATCGTTCTTCAAGGCTCTGGTTCCTCTGGAAAAGCACCTGAACCGATGCCCGCTGGGCGGTCAGTACTTCGTCCGATGTGTTAAATAATCAAGTCCGGGATTTCTATTCCAAATACTTCCATGGATTATCTTTGAAAACCACGATAATATGGCCGGTTTCCACTTCGAGAGTTTCGTCCACCAACGATCCCAAGATCGTCCAATTCGGCAACAATATAACTCCTCCGTATTCGGATTTTGTCATCAGGACAAAGTAGCGGTCAACACCGGTCTGATCCTCAAACCAATCCGGGTCGTTCTGATACGCTCTCTTCTGAATACCGCCCAATGTGATTTCAATACAGCGGGTACGAACTTCGTTATCTGATAAAACCGTGATCGCCTGAGCATGCCAAAAATCCGCATACCCGTACTCGAGCTGGTGTTCCTCCAGAAAAGAGGTCAACACATGAAGATCGTTGTCTCTGTTATAATCGCTCGGCATGCGGAAAAAGCCTTGAGCCGTTAACGCAACATTGAGAAAAATCACCGTCAGGCACAACGCCGCAAAACGCTTTCGAACCGAGGACAGGAACCACAAGATCGGCTTTCTGACCGGTTTGGGATTATTGACGGAAGCCTCCCGCGATTTTTTAATTTTCGTGTCTTTTTCGTCGAAAATCCACTTCAGGCTGAGGATCGTAGTCGGCACAGCCGTGCCCAGCATCGGGATCAAACGCCAGTTCACGCCGCCTAATGATCCGATCGTTACCGTAAAAAGGATGATGATCGATGTCAAGGCGTGCGCCCAAAGGAAAAACTTCAGCGTTATGTTTTCTATTTTCCCGTATACGGAAAACATAGCGATCGGTGTGACCAACAGGACCAGGAGTCCGCATAGCTTGATCATTATAGGGATCGTGTCGACGCTAACGATCGAAGAGCCCCCTTCGATAACGATTCCATATAGCGACATCAGATTCGGCAGAACACGCGAGAGATTTTCGAGCCATGCTTCCGGTCCGGAAAAGGATGAATATGCATTTGCGTACCCGGCAATGATTTTCCCGTAATCGGTGAGCACATATAAAATACCCAATCCGATCGCGGTCATCGGGATCATGATGGCAAATAAGGAGAAGGTCCTTTTCGTGCGAGGTTCGCGAAGACCGGCTTCGGTACTGAAGAAACGCTCGAGTGCCGCCGCACCCAACAACGGAATCAAATACAACGCGATCATCTGCGCATTATCGACAGCGACCCCCGCAGTCAGAACCGCCAACAGGACCGCCGTTGACCATTTGAAATCTCCCTTCAAATAACTTAGAACCAGTGCCGATCCGAGAGCAAAGAAAAGAATGCTCAAACTGTAATAAATGGCATGTCCCCACATCATCTCACGAAGCTTTTCGCTTCCGGAAAGGAGGAAAATCATGCCGGTCATCAAGATCATCCGCCACCCGCCGGTAAGCTCCAGTCGCCGGGACAAGATAAGCAAAACAGCAAAATAAATAACGGCGAAAATAATCGTACCGGCGACATAGGTCGAATACTTCATCCCGAAAATCGCGACCAACGGAACAAGCCAAAGTTGACTGCCGAAGGGAAGGATCGCTGCATAACCGAAGTCCGGATTCAACGGCAAACCGGATTCGACCGATGTATAAGCCCAATAAAGCGTGTCGGTGCAATCCGAATGGAAGTATCCCCGAGCGGGGCCGAGAATATAATAGATAATACAAACAAAGCCGGTCAAAATCAGAAGCGCGGACAAGAGTCTTCCGGCGATCCGAAGCGGAGACCCTTTGAAAAATTGTCGAAGCGAATCAGCGATCGGATTTTTCTTCATGATACTCACTCTCCGAATTGACGTTCCATATCGCGGCTCTGGGCTTCAGCCCTTGAATGACGCGAACCGCTTCCGTGGCCGTAAGCATGGAATGGTCCATGTTATTATAGCGGTGCTGCCCGTTTCTTCCGACGCAATAGAGGTTGGAAATACCGTCCAGATACTCGCGCACGGAGTCGAATCGATCGTATGCTCCGTAATAGGCCGGATAAGCCTTCTTTACCCGAAGTCGAACCGAATCGAGAACGTCTTCGGGCTCAATGACCTTGATCTTGACCAATTCGTCGATCGAAAAACGGATGAAGTCCTCATCACTCATATTCCAGAAATCATCGCCCTCGTTACAAAAGTACTCGAGACCGATCCATATCGTCCCTTTCGGATCCGCTACCATATACGGCGACCAGTTGTTAAAAATCTGAAGCCTTCCGAGCCGGACCTCACGCTCCTGAATATAGATCCAGCAATCCGGCACGCCGCCGTGGACCGTCGCCATTTGAGTCCTGTTTTTGAGATTCAGTTTCTTTACGAGAAGTCCGACCGTCATGAAGTCGCGGTATGGCAAGTTGATCGCCGTCTCCCGGATCTCTTCCGGAACACCGCCCGAAAAGGCCGTGAACAGGTCCTTGATCGCCATGGACGAAAGATAATAGTCGGCAGTAAAGGACTCCTTTTGACCGCTCTTCCCGTCGGTCGCATGAACGGATTCGATCCGCCCGTTCTCCAGACTAATGGCGTCGACCGTCTTTTCGGTCAGAATGGTGCCCCCCAATTCTCTGACCTTGTCCGCCATCGTTTCCCAATATTGCCCGGGACCTTTCTTGGGGTAATGAAACTGCTCGATCAGCGAGGTCTCGGACGTTTTGCCCCTGCGAAACGGCTTGGTGACCGCATTGACGATCGTTTTCCCGAGCGAAAGGCCTTTGACGCGTTGCGCGCCCCAATCCGCCGAGAGGTTTGAGGGATGAACGCCCCACACCTTCTCGGTATAGTCCTCGAAAAACATCCGGTAAAGAGGTTTCCCGAAGCGGTTGATGTAGAAGTCCTCGAGCGAATGCTCGGGCCTCTTGAAAACAGCGGATCTCATATATCCGAATCCCGCGGCCATCGTACGCCGAAATCCCATGTTCGCAAAGGTTTGCGCCTTCATGCTGATCGGATAATCAAAAAACTTCCCGGCAAAAAGGATCCTGGATATCCGGGTCCTCAAAAGCATGACCGAATCCTCGGTCTCAGGGTCCGGACCCCCTTCGGCGAAGGCCATATTCAACCTGCCCAGCTCTTTATCGTCGAGCGAGGGCTTGCCCTGAAGCGGAAGGAGAGATTCCCAGAGACGGTTCACCTCGGCGCTTTTCGAGAAAAAACGATGTCCGCCGATGTCGATCCGGTGTCCGTTATGTTGTGCGGTTCGAGAAATTCCGCCCATGTATGGGCTCGCTTCCAGAATGATCGGCTCGATGTCCGTCTCCGTCAGAAGCGTATATGCGGCGGTCAAGCCGGCGGGTCCCGCTCCGATGATTAAAGCTTTCTTCTTCTCTGTCGATTGCCCTTGCATGTCAAGCTCCTTTACAGACGAATTTCTTGCGTGCGGCGTAGTTCCACACCATACTAAAAACGCGACGTCACACTTGACGAGGACGTTGATAATTCTTGCATATTATTCATTTTTAGTCAATTGGAGGGACACCGGTTGTGCCCGGATCGTCCGTCGCGAAAAAGCAGAGATCCGTCACGAACCGGCAATTTCGCATCGGTGCATCTATATGTAAAGAAACGCTCATCGATATCGATTCATAGACCTTTCGCTGCTCACTTCCCGGCTAAACGATCAAGTAATTTTTGCACCCGGTACGTGCAGTCGGCTTCCCGGGTCCCGGCTTTTCGCCAGTCATCGGAAAGCGGAAAATACACCTTGTCATTTGCCGAATCACCCAGATCCCATTTGCCGTTTATATTGCGATTGCTCTTAAGCCACGGGACGACAAACTGAAGCTTGTCCAGGCTGTTCCGATACCGTGTCAAAAGTTCGATGGCGCCCAAATACTGACTCGTCTGCTTGGACGCAAAAATGGGCGGCACGGATTTTATTCCTTTGATCCCAATCGGGCCACTGTAGATGTAGTAGATCCCCTCCGGATGATTAAGGATATAGTCGAAAAGCGCCCGCTCCCTTTTCGGTTCCAGGATGTTACTCAGCAGGGAAACCTGATAAAAGGACGCAAAATCCATAAAACGTGCGCCGCGCGGCTTTTCGGCGAACCTTTTCGAATAAGCCATTCGATAAGCGTCATGACTGTATTTCCCGGACACAAAGGCCTCCGAAAGGATGCCGGCCCACTTCTGTGCAACCTGATTCGCGGCATCTTCCGACAATGTGAATTCCCGAATCCAGGTCGCCAGCATCATCTCGGTAAAGATGTTCCAGTTGTGGGTTTTTTCGCGGCGGTCGGGGATCGCCTTTTGACCTTTCATGCAGGAAAGCATGTATTCAACGGTCTTTTGAATCGGAGTGTCGTCGATGGTATAGCCCAGAATCTTTAAGCGCCTTAAAGCTTCTTCCGTTGTAATCGTCGACTTACTCGCGCCGCCCGCTGTATGAAAGCAGCCCCACGATCCGTCCTCCTGTTGCAATGCCAAAATCTTCTTGTCCCACTTGGAGTTCTTGTACAGATCCTCATTGGGTATGGGGTTTTCCATGATCTTATTCCTCCTCAACCCAATACGGGCTCTTTGAATCATCCGCGATAATGGTGATCGTTGTTCTCTCCAATCTTTCGTCACCTATAACATACAGCAAAGCGCACCCGAATATAAAGACTTTCGAAAAGAAAGACGGCGTATTTCCCCGTGGGAATGGTTTTCTTCGTAAGGCCCTCCGGATGTTCTTCGATGTAATCGACTGCTTTTTAAAGATTGATGTAGTAATTCACGCTCGCGTCCTCCTTTGCCTCCTACCTTCATTCTGAAGGCAAAAGCGTGCGGCACTTGACGATTCTTATCATTTTCGGGAAGCTTTCTTGTTGCCGTATATGCTTGATAAAATCATGATCTCATTAACGAAATAACTCAATATAATTCTCTGAGGCCACTTCATCTATAATCGCAAGTTGCTTCGAGGATAGACTGTCATAAATCTCTTTGAGCTTGTTCATGTGATCGGTGCTTTGGTGAATATGAACCATTAACTCTTTAACCGCTCCGATATCTTTTTGCTTTTTACCTGCCGGCACACGATCCGGATTGGATATTATTTTCTGCAACACATACGCAGACGGCTCAGGTATGGTGATCTTATATCCTTTCCAAACAATTGCGCAAGCAAAGTCATAAAAGATATTAATCTCCCGTAAACCTTCTGATTGAATACCCAATGCCCGGATTGGGTATGAGTCTTTTCCTCCGGATCCCAAAACGCGGGTAAGAAATTCCAGTTCCAGCAATCCTTCTTTATAGAATCTCGAAACTTTTGTATATGGATCCTCCGAATAGAGAAACCCATATTCCTTCAGCTTTGATATCAAGGGTACCTTTTCTATTGGAAAAGAAATGTTTCTATAGAAAAAATCAACATCTCTCGTCCTTATATTGGGTATAAAATGAGTATCAAATAAAACCGGGAATAGATATTCCGCCCAACTTCCAATAACCATGACATGTTGCAATATTCCAACTTCATCGAGCGCCTGAATGGTATCCCGAAATGCGGCTTCCTGTTCTTGGTGCATGATTTGGCCTCCTATTTCAGGGCTTTCCGTATCTCCTTCTCTTCCTGATTCAAATCTCTGATGACCCCCTCCAAATACTTCCGCTTCTTTATTTGTTCTTCAAGCGCCTCTATTTCTGTATTATTCTTATTTCCCAAATACTTTGAAACCACTTCATTCTTTTCTCTAAATTTCAGATAATAATATTCTTGTTTCCCGATTTCTCTAAGTTGTATGGAGCCCTTGGGCAGTTCTTGAAGCTCTTCTTCATAGCGCTTTTTCATTCTGTTGTTTCTTTCCAGTTCTTCTTCCAAAATACTTCGGATTACTGTCTTCTTTCCATTTTCCATCGCGCCCTCCTTACACCACAGAAAATCGATATCACGATCTATGTGGTGCAAGAATATATTACACCACATTTTGATTGAAATCAACAGCATCGTGGTGTAATTTTTTCGGACTAAAATTATGTTATGAAATGCCTTCAAGAAGTATCAGTCGCTGATACATATATTTACGGTTCATCGGCACATTTATAGTCCAGTCTCACGAGCCGCTTCCCATTCGGCAAACTCTTTTCCTC
>CAYPAL010000032.1:0-13392 GCA_964408695.1 uncultured Oscillospiraceae bacterium
TTCGTACCGGGCTCTGGGAGAACTCGAGGCATCCGAATTATCTCGGCGAGATATTGATGTGGTGGGGTGTGTACCTGGTCATGTTGTCGGTCCTCCCCCAATATGTCTACCTGGCGATCGGGCCGCTGGCAAACACGCTGATGTTTCTTTTCATCAGTATCCCGATGGCCGAAAAGCGCCTCGCCGCCGGCAAGAGCGGTTTTGATCGCTATTGTGAGGAGACCCGTATTCTCTTGCCGATCCCGAGGCGTAAAAAGACCGGCTGATTCTTAAAGCGCATTTCCGAACGCGGATTCGATGTCCAACATTGCGGCGGCGCTTCGTTATGCCGGCCTTTTTCGAAAAGATCGAAGGAGAGGGTTCAGTTGTAGAGCCAGTCACTTCTGACTTGAAGCACGTCTTTTCCGGTCAGTTCCTCGAAGGCCTCCCGCATATCGTCCCATGTGCCCGGATACTCGTTACTGCCGTGGATCTGTCGCTCCGACCCGTCCGCGAACTGAATGGTCATCCCCCACTGGTGACCGTCGCAAATGTCGTCGTTATAATACTCATCTTTCCAGCGGGTCAATTTGAATTGCTCGCATTGGTCGCGGAAAGTCTCGATCGCCTCTGCGGGCAGCTCGAACATCAGTGTGAAACCCTCGTTCTCCGCGTCGGGATCCCTCGGTGCGTATTCATCGTAATCATCCCAAGCCGGTATAAAAATCCATAACGATCGATCGTCCAAATCGATTCGGTACTCGCTCTCCGTCATGCCGAACGAACTGTGGTATACGTCGATCCGGGAGATCTGTTCGGCCGGGTCTTCGGTCGGTTTTTCGATCTCGGAGATCTCGGAAGGAATAGGGTCATCAGAGGTTTCGGAAGGAATAGGGTCTTCGGAGGTATCGGCGGATACGGTCGTCCCGGTGCTCCTTATGCTGATCGGGCAACCCGACGCGCTGATAAGGATACACCCGATGATGAGTAGACACAGTATGGTTCCAAAACATCTTTTCATAGGAATGGCCTCCTGTTCTTATGGTCATCATACTCTTTTTCTATCAAACAGACGATCGACGACGCGAAAACGTTCCCGAAAGAGGGCGCGAAAGCGATCCGGAATCAACAAGAAGGATGATTTCGGCGACTATCCCGAAAATCACCGGGTCGTGTTTGCCGGCGCACTTTCCGAGGCGCCGGAATCCGGCATTTTCTCGCCTCTTTACCCTCGGTTTTTGTTGACATTCCTACCTCGGGTCGATATAATACATCGTGCGTGCGGGATTAACTCAGTGGTAGAGTGTCACCTTGCCAAGGTGAAAGTCGCGAGTTCGAATCTCGTATCCCGCTCCAGTAAAAAGCGAATAATCAATGGATTCGCCGAGGAAGCCCCGAATTTCGGGGCTTTTTGATTTTCTTTTTTCAAAATGCGAAAAAAGCGATCGGATTTGACTTTTGTTAAAACCGTATTTGCCTGTCAAGCATCAGATCGGTGCGTTACAAAAATGGCCGGTACGACTAGAATGTACTTAGGAGGATCAAGAGATATGGAACAACAGGATATATTTGATCCGCAGAAATGCGGCAATTTCATCAGGGAGTGCCGGGAAGCAAAAGGGCTTTCTCAGGGTCAGTTGGCGGAGGCGGTCGGGTTACCCAGGCAATCTGTTTCAAAATGGGAACTTGGTGACGCAACGCCCGTTGCCCCTTATCTGGAAAAACTCTGTGTTGCCCTGGACATCTCAGCGGACGAACTATTGAGAGGAGAGCGTATCTACATGCGGATCGATGAATTCAAACGATTGAACAGAGAGAATGTCGAGCAAATTCGCTTTTGGGAGCCGGAGGGCGCTACAAACTATAGATGGTGTAAAAAGGATATCGAAGAGGCACATAGTCATCTTGAAAAATTGTATCCTGATGGATCGGTTTATAGACCATTCACTACTAAGATAATGCTTATTTTTATGACCCACCGGGGAAAAATCATGAAAGACCTTATTGAATAACCTGTTGCAATCACCCTTGTTATGTCCGATTGCGGCTATCATACGATCCGATCGCATTTTGGCCGAAGCGACGAATCCGATTTAATCTTCAGAAATCACTCCGCTCCCGTCCCACCCCGGAACGAACGACTCCGAGCAGGTTCCGTCGCCCTGAATAAAAGCGTTCTCCTGCCCGGCGTCGATCAGGAAGCGGACCATCGCTTCGTAGTGCTCCGCGGAAAGAGGTCGGTCCGGCGCGCCCGGGACCGACGGGACGGGCGGCGTATACTGGTTCATCAGGCTGATGAAGATCTTGTTGCCGTAAGTTTTTGTAAGAAAACGAAGGACTTTTCGCGAATCGAAAAGGTAGCCGGGAAGCATCAGATGGCGGACGATGACGCCGCTTTGCATCAGACCGTTTTTCGAAAAACGGGGCGGACCGACCTGACGGACCATCTCTTCGAGCGATTCCCGGCATCGATCGAAATAGTCCGGTGCGCCGCAAAAATGCCCTGCGACGGACGGGGAGAAGAACTTCATATCCGGAAGATAAATATCGACGAGACCTTCGAGCATCCGCAGTGCCCGGACGCTTTCGTAGCCGCCCGAGTTGTATAGGATCGGGATCGATAGTCCCGATGCTTTGGCGAGCGTGATCGACTCGACGATGTGCGGAAGAAACATCACCCCGGTGACCAGATTGATGTTATGGGCGCCGGCTGACTCGAGTTCCAAGAAAATCTCAGATAACCGCGTCGCGTCAATGTCCCTTCCGGACCTTTCGTGACTGATCGCGCGGTTCTGACAAAAATTACAGCCCAGGTTACAGCCGGAGAAAAACACGGTGCCGGATCCGCCCGGGCCGTTTTCCCCGGTGCCCGAAATACAAGGTTCCTCCCAGCGGTGGAGCATCGCGCTCGCCACGCGGGGGACGGCAGACATTTCGCAGTAACCGGTCTTTCCGCTTAAGCGGTCAACGCCGCAGGAGCGGGGGCACAATCGGCATGAAGCGTATTCCCGATATCGTTCGGTCCGGTCCGGTTGAGGGATCGGGGTCGGCATGGCTCGCTACCTCGGTGGATAAGATAGATTTATTATACCTGACCGCAAAATCGCGCGAAAAGTATGTTGCATTCGAATTACAGATTCCGGTGTAACGATTCGCTCGCGCGGAAAGCATTGACCGACGATTCTCTTTTCGTGTAGGATGTAGCGAGAAAGTGGGGGTATATCATCAAACGGTTCTCCGTCTCACTTTAGGAAAAGGCATTTATGAGGAAGACGAATTTTTTTGTTACCGCGATCATCGTCACATCTTTTTTTGTGATGATATTAGTTTTTACGTCGTTGACGGGAGACGCCGGGGGACATTTCGAAGCACAGACCGGGTTACAGCAGGAAACTCAACTTTCCGAAGCGACGACTCCGGAAAACATCACGCCTACATCTACACCGACGGCGACTCCGGCGCCGGAGCCGACGAGCATCCCGGTTTACGTGCCGGAATTTGAAAACCTGCAGAAACATTATTGGATCGATACGATGACCACAACGATGGACGGATTGACCGTTACGGAGAACGGAAGCGGGTATGTCATCGAGTGGATGCTGGACCCCGGGGCCGATTATTATATCCTCTGCATCTCCGACAACGGAGCCGAATTTTTACCGTTTCAGATCATCTCGCCGTCCGTTTATCAGTGGGAATACATGGAAAAAGACACCGCCGGATTTATGGTTTTGGCGTACCGGGACAACGAATTGGAAGGAATGGACGACGACGTGATGCTCAAAGCGTACCGTTCCGTGATACTCAAGCCGATCACTACGCCGACTCCGACCCCGACCAAGGACCCTAACGCGACGACGACACCGACGCCGACACCGACGCCGAAGCCGCCGAGCAAATATAAGATCATCGTCGATAAAGAGGATTGCGCTTTTGCCGTTTTCGAGATGGACGAGGCCGGGGAATACACCATTGAGGCGGCGACTTATCCGGCGGCGCTCGGCGGGAGCAAGACTCCGCTGACGACGGAGCGACGGCAGTTTACGATCGGGACTAAGCTCGAGTGGAGGACGTGGACCGGATTCAGTCCCGACCGCTATTCCCCGTATGCGTCACAGTACAGTTCGGGCATCTTTTTTCACGGGCCGATCTACCGAAGGAAGAGTCTGGACACCATGATGAAGTATTCCTATGATGATATCGGTTTGAATTATAAGACAGGCGGCTGTGTGCGAACGACCGTCGCCGGGGCTCGATTCGTTTATTATGCCTGCCCGGCGGGGACCGTCGTCGAGATCGTGAGCAGTACCGACCTCGTGGATTATCCCGGAAAGACGGCAATCGATAAAGATTTCCCGACCTGGGATCCTACGGATCCGCAGAAGCCGACCCCGTCGCCGACCCCGTTACCGACTCCCCCCTCGTGACGGTTTGAGAGCGGGGATCCGTGCGCATTGACCGATGATTCCTTTTTCGTGTAGGATGAAAAGAGACAGTGGGGGTACGTTGACAATTTGTTCTCCGACAAAATTTAGGAAAAGGCATTTATGAGGAAGACGAATTTCTTTGTTACCGCGGTGATCGTGACGTCATTCTTTGTGATGACACTGGTTTATATGTCGCTTTCGGGAGACACTAGGGACCAAATGCGCGCATCGCAAGACCGCATGATCCAGAATACCGGAAACGCCGTTGCGGCGTTCGCCGCGACCGTCGCACCGACGGAAGTACCGACGGCGACCCCGACTCCGACGCCCACAAGCATCCCCGTATTTATCCCGGGTTTTGATGAATTACCCCTTGAATACAAAATTGACGAGATCCGGAATACTCCGACCGGATTCACCGTGACCGAGAACGAGACCGGTTTCAGCATGGAGTGGTCGCTTGTGATCGGTGCGGACTACTATGTTCTCTGCACCTCGGACAACGGGACGGAATACCAGCCGGTGCAGATATTTGTGGGCTCCATGTACCGGTGGGAACTGATGGATGAGGATGTTGCGGGTCTCATGATCCTGGTGTATTCGGATGATTCGCAGGAGGGTACCGACGACGACGTGTTGCTCAAGGCATACCGGTATATCCCGATCACGCCGACTCCGACACCGACGCCGACCCAAGCACCCAGGGCGACCACGACACCGAAACCGACCAAGGTCCCGACACCGAGCCCGACGCCGAAACCACCGAACAAATATAAGATTATTGTGGACAAGGCCGACTGCGCGTTTGCCGTGTTTTCGATCGACGAGAACGGTCAGTATACTACTAAGGTGGTGACATACCCTGCGGCATTGGGCGGAAGTAAGACGCCGGTCGGAACCTATGCGATCGGTGCAAAAGAAGAGTGGCATTCATGGGGCAGTCAGTACTCGCCATATACGTCACGCTACACTTCCGGAAAATACTTTCACGCCCCTCTATATTACAGCAAGAGTCCGGATAATTTGAACGCGGATTATTATAATGGTATCGGTTCTCCGAATGTGACCGGTGGTTGCGTCAGAACAACGGTCGCCGGAGCGCGGTTTGTGTATTATAATTGTGCGGCGGGGACAGTCGTCGAGATCGTCAGCAGTAGTGATCTGGTCTCTTATCCCGGGAAGCCGCCGATCGACCCGGATTATCCGACCTGGGACCCGACGGACCCGGGCAAGCCGGCCGCGACGCCGACCCCGACACCGGAGCCGACCGCGACACCGGAGCCGCCACCTGAAACAACGCCGGAGACTACGTCTCCGCCGGAAACGACACCCGCGGAGACTTCCGCAAGCGAGACTACACCGCCCGAGACGACCCCTTCCACAACCCCGGAAACGACCCCGACTACCTCTTTGCCATAGACCGGTGACCGATTCCGCAAGAGCGGTTCGGTACCGAGATGCTTTTCGAAAAATAACGGAGGAACTATGAAAAAGATCACGACTGTCGTATTCCTTTCCATCCTGAGTATCCTTTTAGCCTGCGCGTGCGCCGGAAAACCGACTGTATCGACTTCTACCACCACGGCAGCTCCGCCGACGGAAACGACGTTTCTGACCGGAGCGTTTTCGAATAAGGATCTCGTGTTCTCTTACGGCGGGAAGGATGTCACACTGCTTTCCGACGTCCAACCGCTTTTGGAGGCGCTCGGAGAGGGATATTCCGTGACCGCGGCGCCCAGTTGTATGTTCACGGGGGAAGACAAGCGGTTCACCTATCCGGCCTTTGATATTTTCACCTATCCGATCGACGGACAGGATCAGATCGATGAGATCATTGTCACGGATACCGGGTATATGACCGCTCGCGGCGTTTCTGTCGGCGATCCCTATGATTCAGTCGTCACCGCTTACGGAGACGGTGAATTCGACGATGTCGTCCTGACGTACCTGGATCCTGCCGAAGACCCCGAAAAGAGCCCCCGGCTGATCTTCGGGATCGACGAAGGCGTGGTCACCTACATCAGTTATTATTCCGCCCGAAACATGTGGTAATACGGGAAGAAAAGGGGAGCTATAGATGGTATTCAGTTCGCCGATCTTCCTGTTTGTCTTTTTGCCGTTCGTCTATCTGGTCAACAAGTTACTGCCCGTAAGATTTCGAAATGTATTTCTGCTTCTGGTCAGTTTGCTTTTCTATGCGTGGGGCGAGCCGATCTACATCGTCCTGATGCTTCTTTCCGTCACCGTCAACTACGGGATGGCCCTTCTGATGGGACCCGCGGAGAAGCGATCTTCGCACGCGAAGCTCTGGCTCATCCTCAGCGTCGTCTTTAACATCGGCATGCTTTTCGTGTTTAAGTACGCGAATTTCTTCACGGACAATGTCAACGTGCTTCTGGGCACCGCGATCGAGATCCCGCTGATCCGGCTTCCGATCGGGATATCCTTTTTCACGTTTCAGGCGATGTCCTACTCGATCGACGTATATCGCGGGGGCACGAAACCGCAGAAGAACCCCGGAAACGTGCTCCTGTATATTTCGTTTTTCCCGCAGTTGATCGCGGGCCCGATCGTTCTTTATTCAGATATCGAAAAGCAGATCCTGAAGCGCGAGGAAAACATCGACAAGACCGTGGCCGGCCTGAAGCGCTTCGCCGTCGGACTTGGAAAAAAGGTTTTGATCGCCAATACGCTGGGGGGCGTCGCCGACAAGGTGTTCGCGCTTGCCGGGTTTGAGATGAACGCGCCGATCGCATGGCTCGGGGCGATCTCGTATTCCCTGCAGATCTATTTCGACTTCTCCGGTTATTCGGACATGGCCATCGGCCTTGCGCGGCTGTTCGGATTTGACCTCAAGGAGAACTTCAAATATCCGTACATCTCGGGAAGCATCAAGGAGTTCTGGCGCAGATGGCACATATCGCTGTCGACGTGGTTCAAGGAATACCTCTATATCCCGTTGGGCGGCAACCGGAAGGGTACCGTCCGTACGGCGATCAATCTGCTGATCGTCTTTTTCTGCACGGGCATCTGGCACGGGGCGCAGTGGACTTTTGTCGTCTGGGGCTTCTATCACGGGCTCTTCATTATGCTCGAGCGCATCGGAGTTATCCGTCCGGAAAAGTGGAAGTTCAAAGTGCTCGGGAATATTTATACGCTCCTGGTCGCGGTGACCGCGTTCGTCATCTTCCGCGCGGAGACGATCGGGCAAGGCTTTTCGATGATCGGGAAAATGTTTGTCGGTTGGTCGACGACCCCGGAGATGGTCTCGTTCCTTTCCGTGACGATCACCCCCTCGGTCGTACTGTTTCTGGTCGTCGGCATCGTCGGGGCGACCGATCTTCCCAAAAAACTCGCCGCCGGGATCGCCGCGAAAAACTATGTACCGAGCCTTTTGCCGGAGATCGTGTCCATGGTGTCCGCGCTGATCATCCTGGGGCTTTGCGTTCTGTCGTTGTCAAGCACGGCGTATAACCCGTTTATTTATTTCAGGTTCTAGGGAGGAGGAGAAGCATGAAAAAAGCACTGCGTTTCGCGTTTGTCGTCTTGTTTATCGGCCTTTGTTCGGTCCCTCTCCTGGGCCTCCTTTTCGGGTATAAGAATGTCAATGTAGAAAAGCGCGCGCTGGCCGAGCCGCCGGTGCTTTTCGACGAAAAAGGATTCAACGATTCGTTTCCGGAGGATGCGGAAGATTTCCTGTCCGACCATTACGCGTTCAAACCGCAATTGGTGACGGCGGACGCGATGCTTCGCGGCAGCCTGTTCGGGGAATCGGTGTCGGAAAAGGTCATCGTCGGCGGCGACGGATGGCTGTATTTTTCTTCGACGCTTCAGGATTATCTGGCGACGGATACGCTTTCCGAAAATCAGATCGATCGCATCGTCCGCACTCTGGAGATCCAAGAAGAGGCGCTCGGTCAAAGAGGGGTCGACTTCATCTTTGTCGTCGCCCCCAATAAAGCTTCGGTTTATCCCGGCCATATGCCGGCACTATTTACCCCCACCGGAAACGAAAATAATTACGATAAATTATACGATCGTCTGGGATCCTCCGAGTTGACGGCCTTGGATCTGCGATCGGTCCTGCGCGCGAATTCATTCAAGGTAAGCCCGGAGGAATCGCTCTACCTGAAACTGGACTCGCACTGGAACAACAAAGGCGCGCTTTTGGCGTATCAGACGATCACGCGCGAAATCACGGATCGGATTCGGGAACTTGATTTGACGGACTATCTCGACCTCGCCGTAGAGCGACGCGAAATTGTCAACGGGGATCTGAGCCTGATGCTCTACCCGGCGGCGAACCGGAAGGACATTCAGTATTTTTATGATCTGCCCGAAAATTACTCCTCGGCGCGTCCGATCCGCAGTATGGAGGATATTCTGATCGAGACCTCCTGCGAAAGCGGACGCGGAGAACTGCTGATGTTTCGAGATTCGTTCGCCAACGCGCTGATCCCGTTCTTTTCCGATGCGTTTGCCCACGCGACCTACTCGCGTGCCATCCCCTATGATTATCGTCTGCTGAACGACGAAACGGATGTGGTCGTTTTCGAGATCGTCGAAAGAAATATCATCAACATCCTGGATTCCGCCCCGATCATCAACTCGTATACCGTCGCGGAAATTACCGGAGCGCGGCTTGATACGATCGAGTTGAAGGTAAGGGCAGAGGAACAAACAGATGGTATTTTACGCCTGTACGGCACGGCGATCCCCAAAGGATACGATCCGGAAGGGTATTATGAGACATATATCCGGATCGACGGAGCGGACCGCTCCGATACCTTCGTCACCTTCCCGATCCTTGAGACGGAAATGGTTGAGCAGGCAGAAGAGGATGATGTAGCTGACCTTAAGGAAAATGTCGCCTTCTCGGCACAGCTGGATCTGTCCGATCTTCCGGCCGGAAACTACGAAATATCGATCATCGTCAAGGGAGAAAATGAAACGCTCATCGCGCCGTATCTTTCGATCCAACGGCCTTAATTACGGGGCATAGATGATCTTGATCTGCTCGGACAACTTATGGTCGGTGCGCAGATAAGAATTGGATTCCAGATCCGTAAAGTGCCACCATTCACTGGCGATAAAAGTGAATCCGCATTTGACCATCACTCCGGCCATATAATTCATATTTTTCCTTGCGGTTTCCGTCATGTTGGGGTTACTGCGGTTTGACCGGGAGTCGAGCGTATGGATCGGTGACGGCATTTCGATCGGCTCTCCGGTGGCGTTGTCGACAAGTGACATATCGATCGCCGCGCCTTTGTTGTGGATCGACCCGAACCGCTTCCCGGCGACATACGTGCCGTTCTGATGGATATCGTACATAATGCACGTTACGCTGTACGGACGGTAGGCGTCGTAGATGATGATCGAATAACCGTCCGCCTCAAACATCTCCTGTGCTTCAAGCAGCTTATCGAGAGTGCCGCGTTGTAAAAGACAGATCTCCTGTCCGTAAACGTTACCGCCGGCGATGTTCTCATCCTTGGCGAGCAACATATCAATGTATATCTCATCGGTATAGCGTGTTACATCCACCAGATTATCCTTCTGGAGCTTCGGCTCAATCAAGTACCCGGTATCAATGGTGATCTGTACTTCGGGGGTATCGAATTTGCCGGCAGTGATGCTTACGTCGGCGCCATCGAAAAACAAGCCTTCGAAGCAGATCACATCACCGTTTTCGGTAACGACATGTCCCTTATCCTCGCCGATCGTAAACTCGACGTTCTCATCCAGGGTCACACCCTTAACGGAAGTTATTTTTCCGTTGCTGACAACGATTTCGACCGGCTCGGGCGTCGGGGTCGGAGCGGTAGTCTCCGAAGCCTCGAAAAATGTCTTATTGGAGGAAAGAAGGACCGTAGACGGTCCTGCCTGCGCACCCGGAGCCGATAAAGAACCGGTATGGGCGACGGTCGTTTCGGAGGTCGTTGTCTCGGTTGCCGGAGGTATCGTTTCGGAAGGGGTCGCGGTCGGTTCCGCGGTCGGTGCGACCGTCGGCCCTAGTGTTGGCGTGACCGTCGGTGCGACCGATGGCGTCGGAGTAGTCGACGGAGTCGGGAGCGGTGTCGTCTTGATCACCGCGTTTTTCAGATATAGGGTGGTGTCGGAAGCCAGGAGGGCGCCGGAGGTGGAGTAAAGGTCGATCCGGGTCTTGGTGACCTCCGTGTCGACCAGCGGCGCGCCCGGCGCATTGCTTTCCGGTAATTTCTCGATCACGGTGTAGGTTGAAGGCACGACTTTTAGTTTTCCGGAGAATTTTATATTGACTTCTCCCATTTCTTCCTTGGCGGGCATATAGAAATAAGCATCGTGGATCGTCGGTTTGGTCGTCGAGGTCACAACATCCAGAAATCGAGTCTCGACATACCCTTCTTCGTCCTCGCCGAACAGGATCTTAGTCCACACCGTGCCCTCGTCCGTTACCATGAAGTCGATCCCCTCGACCGCGGCCCCGACGATTCGACTGGTGTTGTTTCTTTCCGCGTATGCATATATCAGCGTCTCGTCGCCGGCCTTGATCGTTCCGACCCGGTATTCCGGGATCGGAGTCGGTGAAGGCGTGACCGTGGGCGTTGGGATCGTGGTATCGACGGGAGTGGGAGACGCAGTCGGAATGATGATTTGAACGCTCGACTCCGGCGTCTTGTTACACGAGGCACCAGTAAGCATCACGGAAAATAGGATCGAGAGTGTCAACCCGATCGCGAGGAAGCGAAACAAAAAGCGATTTCTGATCATGATCAATCCTTATATACAATAATAACGACACGATGTACGCCATGATATTAGCACGATGCCCTCTAAAAGACAACGTCAAAGCACAAGTGTAATCGATGCGAAATTTTTACGTATTATACAAATAACGCGCGCGCCCGGCCGTGATACAATATTTTACGTAATTGAGTTTTTTGAAGGGTCGGCACCGAAGGGACAGTTCTTCGAAGCCAGGGGTCACGGCTCCGAGAGGATGGATATGATCGGCAATCTTCACGAGGAATGCGGCGTTTTCGGAATCAATAACCGGGACGGCGGTGATATCTCCTACCGAATGTTTTACGGCTTGTTCGCGCTTCAACATCGCGGACAGGAGAGTTGTGGGATCGCCGTCCGCCAGGGCGATGAGATCCTTTGCCACAAGGGCATGGGTTTGGTGGGCGAGGTGTTTCGTCCGCAGGAATTGCGGCGGATGACCGGAAGCGCGGGCATCGGACATGTTCGCTATTCGACCGCGGGCAGAAGCATATTCGAAAACGCTCAGCCGATCGTGACACAATATTCCAGAGGCGCTTTTTCCATTGCGCATAACGGGAACCTCACCAACGCGGACCGTCTGCGCTCCGAACTGCAGGAAAAGGGCGCGATCTTTCAGACCGACGTCGATTCCGAAGTCATCGCCTATATGATCGCCGGCAACCGGGTCCATACCCACTCGATCGAGAAGGCCGTCGCCGAGATGATGAAGGTGGTCAAGGGCGCGTATTCGCTTCTGGTCATGACTCCGGGCAAGCTTATCGCGGCCCGGGACCGCTTCGGGTTTCGCCCCCTGTGTATCGGCCGGATCGGCAATTCGGAAGTGTTTGCTTCCGAGACCTGCGCGTTGGATGCCGTCGGCGCCGAATTTGTCCGCGACGTAATGCCCGGCGAGGTCGTGATCTGTGACGCGGGCGGGATGCGCTCCGTTTTTCCGGAGACACCCGCGAAGTGCAGTCGGTGTATTTTCGAATACGTTTATTTTGCCCGGCCGGACAGCGTCATCGACGGTGTCAGCGTTTACGAAGCGCGATTTCAGGCGGGGCGATTATTGGCCGCAATGCATCCGGTCGAGGCGGACGCCGTGATCGGCGTTCCGGAATCGGGACTGGATGCCGCCGCCGGTTACGGTGTCGAATCCGGTATTCCGGTCGTCCGAGGATTTTATAAAAACAGTTATGTCGGAAGAACTTTCATTAAGCCCGAACAGGCACTCCGACAAGAAGCGGTCGGCATCAAGCTGAACCCGATCAGAAGTGTCATCAAAGGGAAACGGGTAGTGCTCATCGACGATTCGATCGTTCGCGGAACGACGATCGCGCGCATTGTCGAACTCCTTAGGAATTGTGGGGCCGGGGAGGTCCATGTCCGGATCAGCGCGCCGCCGTTTCGATATCCTTGTTATTTCGGAACGGATGTCCCGTCGTGCGAAGCGTTGATCGCAAATACGCAGTCGGTTTCCGGCATTGCGCGCATCATCGGCGCGGATTCTTTGGGGTACCTGGATATACCGGGATTGTCCCGGATGATCGGCGACGAGAACCATGAATTTTGCGACGCCTGCTTTTCGGGCAGATACCCCGAGGGCAGTATGGAATATTCGACAGAAGAGAGGACACAGAATTGATTCAAGCGGTCATTTTCGACATGGACGGGGTCCTTCTGGACAGCGAGCCCCTGCACGATAAGGTCAATCTGGAAATTCTGAGAAACTACGGTATCGAAGCGGATAAATCCGTAACGAATCCCTTTATCGGGCGCACCAGCGAAGCGCTTTGGAGCGCGATGATCGAGCAGTTTCAACTGCCCGAGAGCCCGGACATATTGATCGCGCGCCAGTGGGATCTCGTGATCTCCTATCTTCCGGATTCGGGGATCAAGGAGTCGGAAGGTCTTTCGGAACTTCTCGAAAATTTGGCGGGGAAGGGTATTCGGACGGCTGTCGCATCTTCGTCGCGCATCGGTTTTATTCGGGCGGTTTTCGATCACCTGAAGCTCTGGACACGGATGGAGAGTTTTACCGGCGGAGATGAGGTCGAACACGGAAAGCCCGCTCCCG
This sequence comes from uncultured Oscillospiraceae bacterium, assembly GCA_964408695.1. GTDB lineage: Bacteria > Bacillota > Clostridia > Saccharofermentanales > Saccharofermentanaceae > JAAYCT01. The sequence continues at coordinate 13,231 of CAYPAL010000032.1, forward strand.
ACATTTATTTGAAGTCCGTCGAAAAGATCGGCGTTCCGCCGCGAAATTGCCTTGCGGTGGAGGATTCGACCGCGGGCGTTCTGTCGGCAAAAGCCGCCGGTATGTTCACCGTCGGGTACCGCAATCCGACCTCGGACGGCCAGGATGTTTCCGCAGCGGATC
>CAYPAL010000033.1:0-13084 GCA_964408695.1 uncultured Oscillospiraceae bacterium
CTGATGACCAAGACCGCCGCGATCGAAGGAACCTGGATCATCGCTATGAATCATCGCGATCGGATCTCCGGAAAAATTTCCGAAGAATCGATCCGTCAGGCACAAGGATTTATCGGAGATATCAGTGTGGTTCGGGAAGGTTCTGTTCTCGGAATACTGACCGTTTCCATGGATGACGGTTTCCGATCGGAAGACTTCGATTGTCGTGATTCGCTTCAATGCCGATCTGCCGTAAACTTGATGCACGACGCCACCGAAGGAGGGATCCTCGGTGCGGCCTACGAGATGGCGGAATACTCCGGTACAGGCTTGATCGTGTATCCGGATTCGATCCCGATCCACCCGTCGACACAAGTTATATGCGAAACATTGTCCATTGACCCCCTGAGATTGATATCGTCCGGATCTCTTTTGATATCCACACCGTATCCCGAGCTCGTTATCCGGACGTTGACTGAAGTGCAGATCCCTTGCGCACGGATCGGAGAATTCACGGAAAGTGGATTTTCGATGATCGAAAAGAACGGGCGACGATTACCGTTAGACCCGCCGAGCCGTGACCAGGTTTATAAAATATAGATTCATCTTTACCGGGACCCGTTGATTCAGTATTATAGGTGAGTACAGAAAATATATCGGAGGGAAGAGAATGTTTGAAAATATTCGATCGAATGATCCGGAAGTGTATTACGCCATCACGCAGGAGATCAATCGACAGCGGACCAAGATCGAACTGATTGCTTCGGAAAATTTTGTGAGCGAAGCGGTATTGGAAGCGGCAGGCTCGCCCCTTACGAATAAGTACGCCGAAGGGTATCCCGGGAAGAGATATTACGGCGGTTGCGAATTCGTCGACATTGTCGAGGATCTGGCGATCGAACGCGCCAAGAAAATTTTCGGTGCCGACCATGTAAACGTCCAACCCCATTCCGGCGCTCAGGCGAATACGGCCGTATATTTTGCCATTTGCAAACCCGGTGACACGATCTTGGGTATGGACCTTTCTCACGGCGGACATTTGACCCACGGTATGAAGTTGAACGTGTCCGGAAAGACCTATCATTCGGAATTCTACACGGTGTCCCCCGAAACCTGTCTGATCGACTACGATCGTTTATATGATCAGGCGATAAAGATCAAGCCGAAGGTGATCATCGCCGGAGCGTCAGCGTATCCGCGAATCATCGATTTCAAAAGATTCAGAGAAATCGCCGATGCTTGCGGAGCTTACTTATTTGTCGACATGGCGCATATCGCCGGACTGGTCGCGGCAGGTCTTCACCCCAATCCGATCCCTTATGCCGATTTTGTCACGACTACGACTCATAAAACTCTGCGCGGACCGCGCGGCGGGATTATCATGTGCAAGGCGGAATACGCCAAAGCGATCGACTCGGCGGTTTTCCCCGGACAACAGGGCGGCCCGCTGATGCACATCATCGCGGCGAAGGCTGTCGCTTTCAAAGAAGCCTTGACCGATGATTTTCGCTTGTATCAGATGAAAATCATCAAGAACGCCAAAGCGCTTGCCGACGGCCTGATGTCTCGCGGCCTCAAACTTGTGACCGGCGGGACGGATAATCACCTGATGTTACTGGACCTTCGCGGGACCGGGGTCACGGGCAAGGAACTTCAACTTCGTTTGGACGATGTCAACATTACCTCAAATAAGAACGCCATTCCCTTTGATCCCGAGAAGCCCTTCGTCACAAGCGGCGTGCGTTTCGGAACGCCCGCAGTCACGACAAGGGGAATGAATGAGAAGGATATGGCGGAAATTGCGGATTTGATCGCTCTGACACTCAACGAATATGAAAACGCCAAGGACGAGATCCTGGCAAGAGTTGCCGCTTTGACCGGCAAGTACCCGCTCTATCCCGGGTATTAACGGAGGGACTGTGCTTGATCCTCTGAATAGAGAACCTTTGGCTTATCGCATGTCTCCGAGGAGCCTCGACGAGTATTTCGGGCAGGAACACATCATCGGCAAGGGCAAAATGCTGCGCCGGATGATCGAAGCGGACCGGTTGTCGTCGATCATTCTTTTCGGACCTCCCGGCACGGGCAAGACCGCTCTTGCCCGGTTGATCGCGCATACGACAGCTTCCGGTTTTCGAAAAATCAATGCGGTGACCGCAGGGGTCGCGGATATCAAGAAGATCATAAGCGACACCAAAAATCCGATCCTGAATCCTTCCGGAAGGACCGTCCTTTTCATCGACGAGATCCATCGTTTCAATAAACTTCAACAAGACGCTTTGTTGCCCCACGTCGAAGACGGCACGTTGATCCTGATCGGAGCGACGACGGAAAACCCGTTTTTCGAGGTAAACAAGGCATTGATCTCTCGATCAACGGTCCTTTCACTGAACCCTCTGAGCGAAGATGATATCCGAAAGATCCTTCAACTTGCGCTGACGGATAAGGAACGAGGCCTTGGTAATCAGGATATATCTCTCACCGACGACGCCCTCTCATATATGGCCAATGTGTCGAACGGAGATGCGCGAATCGCGCTTCGCGCCTTGGAACTAGCGTCGGTAACGACGCCTCCGGACGCGAAAGGTCGCGTACACGTCGATCTCGACATCGCCAAGGAATGCATGCAAAAAAGGAGCATCGCCTTTGACGCGGACGGGGAGAGTCACTATGACAACATCAGTGCGTTTATCAAGTCGATGCGCGGCTCTGATCCGGACGCAACTGTTTTTTATCTTGCAAGAGCTTTACATGGGGGAGAAGATATCGAATTCCTCGCGCGAAGGATATTGATCTGCGCGGCAGAGGATGTCGGAACGGCGAACCCGAACGCTCTTTTAGTCGCTATGGCCGCTTATCAGGGAATCATGGCCGTAGGAATGCCGGAAGCAAGAATACTACTTTCTGAAGCAGCCGTAATGGTTGCGACCAGTCCCAAATCCAACGCATCATACCTCGCGATCGATCGGGCTCTATCCGATGTACAAGAGAAGAGGACGGGTTCGGTACCGATGTATATTCGCAATGCGCCCGCTCAGGGGATGACCGATCTCGGCTATTCGGTCGGTTATAAGTACCCGCATGATTTTCCCGGACATGTTGTCAAACAACAATATCTTCCGGACGATATGCTCGGAACCATATATTACGAGCCGGGCGAAAACGGCTACGAGCGCAAGATCCGCGAATTCATGGCCGAAAAGGATCGACGGTTAAGTGAATAATTGATTATTTTATCATTCGTAACATTCGTTACGATATGCCTTTTCTTTTTCCCGTAAAGTATCCATGGATCAAAAGGATCCTATAAACATGCAAGGAGTGATATCATGAGCGATTTAGCGCCTTTTCGAATATACCTGGACCATGCGGCAACGACTCCGGTGCGATCCGAAGTATCATCTGTGGTCAATGATGTCATGAATCAGCATTTCGGGAACGCTTCCTCGATATACGCGGAGGGTCAGAACGCGAAGCGCTTACTGGAGGAATACCGGGATCAAATCGCATCGGTCCTCAATGCTAACGGCAGTGAAATTTATTTCACTTCCTGTGGGACGGAATCGGATAACTGGGCAATAAAGGGTGTGGCGTTCCGTAACTTCGGGAAGAAGATGCACCTTATTACCTCGGCGATCGAGCACCACGCCGTTCTGCACAGTTGCAGATCTCTCGAAAAGCTCGGATATTCGGTCACTTATTTACCGGTCGATTCGGACGGATTAGTTCGCCCGGACGACTTGGAAAAAGCAATTCGGGACGATACATGTCTGGTTACGATCATGATGGCAAATAACGAGATCGGCACCGTTCAACCGATCAAGGAGTTGTCGGCCATCGCGAAGAGTCGAGGCGTCCTTTTTCACACGGATGCGGTCCAGGCCGCCGGCTCGATACCCGTTGATGTCCGTGATCTGGGGGTTGACCTCTTATCGATATCCGGGCATAAAATATACGCACCCAAGGGAGTCGGGGCGCTTTTCATTCGAAAGGGCGTTCAACTCAACAATCTTTTTGACGGCGGAGCACAGGAGCACAACCGAAGAGCCGGTACGGAAAACCTTCCGTATATTGCCGGCTTGGCCAAGGCTATGACACTGGCAAACGATGAGATGAAGGAAACCTCTTCAAGAATTTCCCAAATAAGGGACAAATTGATCGATGCGGTGCTTTCCTCGATCCCTCATGTGCGTCTCAACGGCCATCGAACACAGCGACTGCCCGGAAACGCGAATTTCTCGTTTGAGTTTATTGAAGGAGAGTCCTTACTGCTTCTGTTGGATCATTACGGCTATTCTTGCTCGAGCGGATCAGCTTGCACATCCGGTTCACTGGATCCGTCCCATGTTCTTCTTGCGATCGGACTTCCACATGAGATCGCGCACGGATCTTTAAGGATCACCATCGGCCGGGATAATACGGAGAAGGACGTGCTGAGCATTGTTCCGGTTCTCATGAAAATCTCGGAAAGACTCCGGGCAATGTCTCCGCTCTATGATGATTACCTGAATGCTCGCGAAACAGAATATGAACTGTGTGAAAAGTGTTATAAGGATGACGAAAATAAATAGCGACAAATCGATAAGAAAAGAGGGTCAAGAATGTTATACAGTGATAAGGTCATGGATCATTTCATGAATCCCAGAAATGTTGGAGAAATCACGGACGCGTCAGCGACCGGAACCGTTGGCAATGCTAAATGCGGAGATATTATGAAGGTCTATTTGAAGATCGAAGACGACCGGATCATAGACGCGAAGTTTAAAACCTTCGGCTGCGGAAGCGCGATCGCCACCTCCAGCATGGCGACCGAGATGATCATCGGTAAATCGATCGATGAGGCGCTTGAGCTTACCAACAAAGCCGTTGCGGAGGCGTTAGACGGTTTGCCTCCGATCAAGATGCACTGCTCGTTGCTTGCGGAACAGGCAGTGAAGGCCGCGCTGAAGGAGTATTACGAGAACCTTGGCGGAATCCCCGAAGACAAGAAAAAATACTTTGAGGTCTTACAAGAAGACGAACATAGTGTATAATAGTTTCAAATACCGATTAGGTAGGAGGAACTTGAAATGACAGAACGCTGCCTTAGTGTGCGTTCTTCTTTTGTTAAAGTGGGGAACAAAAGAAGACCAGCCGTGTTATTCATCGCGCTGATTTTTGTTCTCCTTTTATTGTCTTCCTGTAATCGATCCGGGCCTCAAGATCCCGTTTCGGAAAGCCGAATCAACGATACTCCCGAGAATGTGGCTCGTGTTTATTCCGAGGCCGTTTTCACGGGTAATTATTTGTTGATGTTTAAATGCTATCCGCGGGATTTCATCCAAACGATGAAAGAAGAAGATCTTGCTAAAACCGCTTCATGGGGAACCAAAATCAGTGATTCCCTGATGTTCAGCGAAATAGAATTTCACGGGACCGACGCCACGTCGGAGGAATGGGAGAGCGATGAACAATCGCTTCCGTATCGAACCGCAATCGAGGGAATAAGCGACAAATTCAATGTCGAACCGGACTTGATCACCAAGATCAGCATGTGCGAAGTCAAGTTGTTTTTCGAAAGGGCGGGAGAGGATAAGTTCCAGACCGTATCGGTTCTTGTGTACCAATACGATGATCAGTGGTATGTCTATCGCATGGAATCCCAAAGCGACTGATCGACTAAAGCTGATCTTTACCAGGTTTCCGAATTGTACTTCGTGTTAACATGAGGATCATTTGCTTCGGCGAGAAGATGATTCGAAATATGTTTGGATCTCCTTGCGGCGAACGTAAGTTGAATTATATTCGAATCCCAGCCCTCGCATATATCGGATGGTCTCGTCAAATAATGCGGCGAGCGATGATGCTTCGTGCGCGTCGGAGCCGAGTGTGATTCGTTCTCCGCCGAGCTCCCGATAACGGAGGAGTGCTTCCTTGTCCGGAAAAGAATCCGAATCACTGACACCCGCCCGGCGAAGCTTTTGGATCGTTCGGGTATTGATCTCCAGAGATTTATCGTTCTTTACCAAGGCGGCAAACAGCCGATCAAAAGCATCCGGGCAGTCTTTGTATCGCATGGTCGGGTCGGCGTGCGGGGAGTAACGAACGATATAATCAAAGTGTCCCAGGATATCGTAACAAGTACAGCGCTCAGCCATTTCCGCAAGGGAGAGGATATACTCCCCGTGAAGAGTCTGTTTGTCTTTCTCGTAGCAATCGCGGAAAAAATACGGGTCTTTTCCGTCAAAAAGATGGTTTGAAAGAATGATCGAATCAAGAGGGATCCTCGTTACCAATTCGGAATACCGATCGACCAATTGAGGTTGATATCCAAGCTCGATGCCCAGGCGAACATACAGGCCTTCGGGAACTTCTTCGAGCCATTTCAAATATGTTGAATAGTATATGTTCAGGTCGAAAATCATCGGGCCTTCCATGTCGTGAGGAAAGTCGTCGTCATAATGCTCCGTGATCACCAAGGATCGTAGTCCCTGTGCCAGGGCCGCTTCCTTCATCTCAGTGAATGTCATTTTCCCATCACCACTGAAGTGCTTGGTGTGAATGTGACTATCCGTAATCATATGTTGATCGTGATCTCCTTCTCCTGCGAATTTCGTCTAAAAGTATGGTATCATAAATGAACAATTTATGTCGGTTCGCTTTCATGTATCATGACCAAGGAGACAGTGTATGATTAACAAATCAGACAACACAGTTGCAGCAGCTTCGGCGAAGTCCCGGAAAATTGCTAAGAAGTCCGAATTCGATTTCTTGTTGGCGGATTATCCCAACATATGGAAGACCGCGACCGAGCAGGATTTCAATCGCATCATGGCTTTTTCGGATTCTTATAAACGTTTTCTGGACAGCGCGAAAACCGAGCGGGAATTCAACCGTGAAGCGATCATTATGGCTGAGAAGAAAGGCTTTTCCGACATAGCCCAAGCGAGCGCTTTAAAGTCCGGCGATAAGGTCTACGCCTCGATCAAGGGCAAGGGACTTCTTCTTGCCGTCGTCGGCAAATCACCGATGTCCGCCGGTTTCAATATCCTGGGCGCGCACATCGACTCGCCGCGTCTGGATCTCAAACCGAATCCGCTGTTCGAGGAAGAGGAAATGGTTTTTCTGAAGACCCACTATTACGGCGGGATCAAGAAATACCAGTGGACGACCATTCCCCTTGCGATCCACGGTGTGATGATCCGTAAGGACGGAACGGAGATCACCGTGACCATCGGCGAAAGCGACGACGATCCGGTGTTTTACATCACGGATCTGCTTCCTCACCTCGGTGCGGAACAAATGTCCCGCAAGGGTTCAGACATCGTTAAAGGCGAGGATCTGAATCTCCTGATCGGCGGACGTCCACTGGACAATAAGGATATCAAGCACGAATATAAGATCGCTGTTTTAAAGATCCTGAACGAAAAATACGGGATCGTGGAGAAGGACTTTGTCAGCGCAGAACTGGAGATCGTTCCCGCGATGAAGGCTCGGGATGTCGGTTTTGACCGTTCATTCATCGCCGCATACGGTCATGACGACCGCGTATGCGCATACCCGGCTTTGATGGCTCTTCTGGAACAGAAGAGCCCGAAAAAGACCGTGATTTGCATGCTTTCCGATAAAGAAGAGGTCGGCAGTTACGGGAACACCGGTGCTGAGTCGAAACTATATGAAAATTTCTTCGCGGAGCTATTCGCGATGACGAACGGCAATTACGATGAGATCGGATTCCGCAAAGCCTTGGCCTCAGCCAAAATGTTGTCCGCCGATGTCTCGAACGGATTTGATCCGAAGTACGCATCGGTGTCCGACCCGAAAAACTCTGCGTACATGTCGCATGGCATCAAGCTCGAAAAGTACGTCGGTTCCCGCGGAAAATCAGGCACGAATGACGCCAATGCCGAGTTTGTCGCCGAGGTCATCCGCGTGTTTGACAACAAGAAGATCCAGTGGCAGACCGGTGAGCTCGGAAAGGTCGACGAGGGCGGCGGCGGAACCATTTCCGCCTTTATGTCCGGTTACGGACTCGATGTTATCGACTGCGGCGTCCCCGTGTTGTCGATGCATGCGCCGTACGAAGTCATCAGCAAGGCTGATTTGTATATGACCTATCTGGCGTATAAAGCGTTTATCGAAAACATTTAACCGATACCAAGTAATCCCAACCTTTTTCATGTAGTGTCTGTAGAATGGTAGTTTATGAAAGGCAGGAGAAATACCCACTATGATCATTGTTGTTAAACCCGGAGCATCCAAAGAACAAGTTCAGCAGATCCTCGGAAGACTTGAGCAATACGAGCTCAAAGCCCATGTATCGGAAGGCGCAGAGCGTTTGATCATTGGCGTGATCGGCGATAAATCGCGTCTCCCGCCCGGGGCTCTTGAGTTATTACCGGCTGTTGAGAAACTCGTCCCGATCATGGAGTCTTATAAACTCGCTTCGCGCGCTTTTCGACCGGAAGGCACAGCGTTCGACATCAAGGGGATTCACATCGGCGGGGACGAGTTGACCATGATGGCCGGCCCTTGCGCCGTGGAGAGTGAGGAACAGGTCGACGAAGTGGCTCGCGTTATTTCATCGTGTGGCGCGCGATTCCTGCGTGGCGGTGCCTATAAGCCGAGAACTACTCCGTATTCCTTTCAGGGGCTTGAGAAGGAAGGCCTTAAGATTTTAAGAAAGGTCGCGGACCGATATGACCTTTTGGTCATCAGTGAGATCACCTCCGAAAATGATATTGAATACGCCTCGGATTTTGTCGACATCATACAAATCGGCGCACGGAATGCCCAAAACTTCCGCTTGCTGTCCGCCGTCGGTAAGTCCGGAATCCCGGTCATGCTGAAGCGCGGGATCGCCGAGACTATTGACGAGTGGCTCGGGTCGGTCGAATATATCATGAGTGAGGGAAACTACAAGATCATCATGTGCGAGCGCGGTATACGCACTTTTGAAACATCGACGCGCAGTACCCTTGATATCAGTGCCATCCCGGTCCTTAAGGCTAAGACTCATCTTCCGGTCATCGTCGATCCCAGCCATGCCTCCGGAAAAGCACAGTATGTCCGTTCGCTTTCCTTGGCTGCGATCGCGGCGGGTGCGGACGGCTTGATCATCGAGGTGCACCCGAACCCGATGTGTGCTCTTTCTGACGCAGCGCAACAGATCACGCCGGATGATTACCGGGCACTCACAAAGGAAATCAAGGCAATAGCCGAGATCATCGGCCGAAGATATCCGGAGTAGATTTCGATTCACATAAACGAGCGGTGATCATGTTTCCCGCGCAGACGATTCCGGCTTAAGGTTCGACAGCGGATTCTTGTTCACGGCTTCGTGAAGGGCCTCATTATCGACATGCGTATAGATCTGGGTCGTCGCGACACTGGAATGGCCGAGTATCGTCTGAAGGCTTCGGATATCGACCTGACCATACTTATACATGAGCGTTGCCGCAGTGTGTCTAAGCTTGTGGACCGAATAGGTCCGCGTATCGATCCCGGCTTCAAAAAGCCTTTTCTTGACGATGTTCTGGATCATTTGAGGGCTGATCCGGTCACCTCTGGAGCTCAGAAAAAGCGCGTCCGGCTCTTTGATTTTGTAGTGTGTTCGGTCCTCGAGCCATTCCGCTATGGCGCGCAGGCACGCGGGATTCAAATAGATAGTCCGTTCCTTATTACCTTTGCCGATCACGGTCAGGGTATCGTCCCTTATGTCGGAGATATTGATACCGCGAAGTTCGGAAAGACGCATGCCGCAGTTAAGAAACAACGTGATCATGCAGTAATCCCGCTTGGAAGAAGCGCTTTGGGAGTCATATGCCGTATTGATCAACTTGACACTTTCGTCAAGATTTAAGTATTTCGGCAGTCGCCGTCCGACTTTGGGGGACTCGAGCTCGTACGATGGATCCTCTTCGATGAGCTTTCTCTTCTGAAACAAATACTTGAAAAAGGACTTGAGCGTAGCTGCTTTTCGAGCGCGAGTCGCCGCCGAAGCCTTGCGTTCTCGAGAGAGATAAATCATAAAGACGAACAGGTCATCGGAATTTATCCCCTTGATAAAGTCGATATCAATGTCCGTGATCGGGATCTCGTCGAATTTCGCATCGCGGTCGGTCAGTCCTCGATCTCTTTTCATAAATCGAAAAAAGAGAACCAGATCGTATCGATACTCCTTCATCGTTAACGGAGACCTCTCCTTGACCGCCTGCATATAATGCACGTACTGGTCCAGAAGCGGGAAGGAGCTTTGTGTATTGCCTATCGTTTGTCTATTTGTCATAGAATGCTCATGCCTCCCGAATATATGCATATTCTAACATAATCATGGGCTGAAGATGCGAGATGCAAGTCTATTAAATATTCCCGGAAAAGCGAAGTATGGTTGTTGCCAAACCAAATTTCATATGATATGATACACGAAACAAATACAAATGTCCGCGTATGGTGGACATTTTAAGGGGTGTGAAATATATGGATCAGAAGTTGAAGGTCGGAGTCATCGGTGGGACCGGTTTTGTCGGTCAACGTTTTATCTCGTTGCTGGACAACCATCCGTGGTTTTCCTGCGTTGCCGTTGCGGCTTCACCGAGATCGGCGGGAAAGACTTATGAGCAAGCCGTTGAGGGAAGATGGAAGATCGATGCGCCGATGCCCGAATATGTTAAGAGTATGATCGTTTTCGGTCTGGATAATCTCGATGCGTTCCTCAATGAAGTCGATTTCGTTTTTTGTGCGGTAGACATGCCTAAGGAGCAGATCAGAGAATTCGAGGAAACGATCGCACGTCATGAGGTCCCGGTCATCTCCAACAACTCGGCGCACAGAAAAACACCCGATGTTCCGATGATCATTCCGGAGATCAACCCCGAACACTCGGAAGTAATCGCCTTTCAGAAAAAGCGACTGGGTACGACACACGGTTTTATCGCTGTCAAGCCGAACTGCTCGATCCAGAGTTATGTGCCGGCACTTCATCCGCTTAAGGAATTCGGCATCAAGAAGGTATTCGTCGCAACCTATCAGGCAATATCCGGTGCAGGGAAGACCTTTTCCGATTGGCCGGACATGGTCAACAACATGATTCCCTATATCGGAGGCGAGGAAGAAAAGAGCGAGCAAGAGCCCTTGAAAATCTGGGGAAGACTGGAGAACGGATTGATCGTCAACTCCGAATCGCCGATCATCTCGGCACAGTGCTATCGCGTTGCCGTAGCCGAAGGACATACTGCGGCGGTCAGCGTTCTTTTCGACAGGAAACCTTCCGTCGATGAAATAAGGTCGCGGTGGGCGGATTTTATCGGCGAGGCGGTCCGCCAAGGATTACCGAGCGCACCGAACCCCTTTATCAAATATCTGGATGATGACATGCGCCCGCAACCAAAGCTGGACGCGTCATACGAGAACGGAATGGGCGTCACCGTAGGACGGCTTCGTGAGGACAGTATTTTCGATTACAAATTTACCTGTCTCTCGCATAACACCTTGCGCGGAGCGGCCGGTGGAGGGGTACTGACGGCGGAGCTTCTGACAAAATACGGTTATATATCTCCAAGATAATTGCCCGACACAAATTGTCACTAATGGAAAACAACACCGGCGCCGTTCACTTGATCTGGCGCCGGTTTGCTTTTCGAGCGGATAAGGTATTGACGGGTTTGCCGAGTTATGTAATAATCACTTTTGCGCTTTGAAAACCTTTGCGGAACGCGGTGTTCTTCGGAGCGGCATGGGCCTTTAGCTCAGTTGGTTAGAGCAACCGGCTCATAACCGGTCGGTCCCGGGTTCGAGTCCCTGAAGGCCCACCAAACGCATTTAATCGTATCTTGATACATCAACATATGGGAGGATTCCCGAGCGGCCAAAGGGAGCAGACTGTAAATCTGTTGTCTACGACTTCGGTGGTTCGAATCCACCTCCTCCCACCAAAAGAACCGGTTACGCCAGAGGCGCAGCCGGTTTTTTGCATTGTTAAGCTGAAAAGCGCCTGTAATTAACATGTGACATCTATTCGGATGAGAAGCGATCAATCAGATCTGTTCTTCGGATCCTCATATTGACATATTTTGATATGAGACGTACAATACATACGTATCGAGATATTTTGATGTGAGGAAATAATTATGGAACATTCATTCAATCATGACGCGCTGATTTTTAAAGCTTTTTGCGATGAAAACCGACTCCGGATATTATCTCTTTTATGCTCCGGCGAGAAGTGCGCCTGTAAGCTCCTTGAGCATCTTGACATCGGTCAACCGGCTCTATCTTACCACATGAAGATCCTTGTCGAATCCGGCATAGTAGAGAGCCGTCAGGAGGGTAAGTGGACCCACTACAACATATGTGGCGATGCGGGAAGCCAAACGGCGGATCTGATCTCTAAATACACCGAAAACTGCACATCGAGTGATACGAAACCTTGCTGCGGTTGATGAGGGCAGGTAGCACTTATCAACTGCGATCATTCATAAATATGGGAAAAGAGGCAATCGTCCAATGGAAACATTAAGAGCAATCGGAGATTTTATTCAAAACCAGATCCTGCGTATGGATTGGCTCAATGCGCTCGTTGGAAGGATACTTTCCGCGATCGGGTTCGATCTTGAGAACCGTTGGGTCGGAAGTCTTCGATTCTTTGTGTACGACGTGATCAAAATCACGATTTTACTATGCACGCTGATCTTTGTGATCAGTTACATCCAGAGTTATTTCCCGCCGGAACGCAGTCGGAGGATACTCGGCCGTTTTCGAGGCATCGGAGCGAATTCGGTCGCCGCACTGTTGGGCACGGTGACGCCGTTTTGTTCCTGTTCTTCGATCCCGCTTTTTATCGGGTTCACCTCCGCGGGACTTCCGCTCGGCGTGACCTTTTCGTTTCTGATTTCATCACCGATGGTCGACCTGGGCTCGCTTGTTCTTCTGACAAGCATCTTCGGTGTTAAGGTCGCGGCGATCTATGTTATCGTCGGCCTGGTCATTGCGGTCCTCGGCGGTACATTGATCGAGAAGCTCCGCATGGAAAAGCATGTCGAGAGTTTCATCCTGACTGCCGGAAGCGTAGACATCGAATCTCCCGGTCTGACAAAAAAGGAACGCCTGATCTACGCCAGGGATCAGA
>CAYPAL010000034.1:0-8921 GCA_964408695.1 uncultured Oscillospiraceae bacterium
AATCCGGTAGAAAAGACGACTTCGCAAACCGTCTCGCGCTCCGCCCCGAAGCGGATCCCGGGATATATGCTTCCATCGTCCAAGATTAAGCAGGCGTTTTTCATCCGTTCCTTCTCCAATATTCTTTTTGCAAAGTATATTATCATCGTTTGGTCGATCTGTCTGTATCGAAAATCAACTTGAAACACTCGACTTCCGTCCGAAGGGTCCCCGGGCGGTGTGAGCCGGACATCTGTTCCTTTGGACGGTGCCGGGGACCAATATTTTACTTTGCGGCCGTCTCGGGACCCACGTAGGTCTCAACGGCAAGGTGCCCGATGACCAAAAGCCGGTGAGATCCGACGCCCGTCGGCGTGCATGTAACGAGTGTAATTTGCACGCCCTGACTGCCTTCCTGTTTCATGTAATTCGGCAACTTGCTCGGGAGGAGCGCCTCGATGATTTGATCCACGATGTAAGTATGACTGATCCCGTCCATCGTAACGATGACCACCTCGTCATCCACCTTCACCTCGTCGAGACGGTTGAAAATGCTTCCGTATGCTTTCATCCGATGCCCCAAAATGACGAGGTTTCCTTCTTCTCCGGGCATCACGGACTTCTTGTATACTCCCGCTCCATAGCGTAACGGAACGATTCCGGCATCGTCCCACAAGGCCAGGTTCAAATCGATGGATTCGATCGAGATGGTTCCCAGCGCGGTCAGCGTCACCTTCTCCGGAAGCGCAAATAAAACATCTTCGGGATCCAACGGGCCCGCCGGATCCTCTTCATCCGCATATTCATCCTCGAAAAATTCGTAGCCCTCACCTTCAACGGCTAATTCGTCCCTCTCGACGATCATGGTCTGTTCTCCCATTTGAATTTTCTCAACAATTTCCCGCGCGGACTCGACCCGCCGCTTTTCGATCACCGGGCGCCGAACCAGAAGGATCACGCCCGCAATCACGCACAAAATCGCCGCGGTCAATATCAGGACCCGGATCACCTTCCCGCGCGCGCCTTTTCCCGTCGGCGTACCGACCTTTTCTTCGGTCAAGTCACTACTCGATAAAGGAGTGCTGTCGGGTAATTTCTCTTGAAAATCATTTTTCAATTTTCTCATGCTTCCCGATCTGCCGTTCTTCGGCGAAAATGCTGGCGTCTCCATCCCAATGCGTTTCTTCGTCATTATACCAAATACTGTTCTCCACCGGTATTTTCTGCTATCATAAGTGTACTTTTGTATTGTCTTTTCATCGAGTGAAAGCGAGCTGTATGCAGGAAGCGCAAGTTCAGTCTGTTTGGAGTAAAGTTCGTAATGTCCTGTCCAAGGAGATCTCCGAGGTCAGTCTCAAGACCTGGATTGATCCGATGGTCCCCGTTTACGGCGATGACAAGGTTTTTATACTATCGGTCCCCGATGCTTTCTCTTATTCGTATGTGATGCAATATCGATCCCTGATCGTCAATTCGTTTGCGCAGGTCTTATCCCGCGCGATCGATGTGGAGATCCGGGTCAGTGGCTCTCAGGAGCTCCTGGATGCGATGAGACGCACTCCGACCGAGACAACCACACAGGAAATAGCCGCCGGAGCTCCTCTATCGTATGATTCAAGCGTTCAATACTCTCAGCTGAACCCCCAATATTCCTTCGAGTCCTTTGTCGTCGGTTCCGGCAACCGCTTTGCGCACGCCGCCTGTGTCGCCGTCGCCGAGAAGCTCGGAGGCCGGAACTACAACCCGCTTTTTCTATACGGCGGTTCGGGGCTGGGAAAGACGCACCTGATGCACGCGATCGGGAATTATGTGACATTGCGGCGCAAGGAGAAGAAGGTCATTTATGTTCAGTGCGAGCAATTCGTCAATGAATTTATCTCAGCCATTAAAGAAACCTCGTATGATGAATTCCGGGACAAGTACAGAAGCGCGGATCTCCTTTTGATCGACGACATTCAGTTTATTGAGGGAAAAGAACAGATGCAGATCGAGTTCTTCCATACCTTCAACGCGCTTCATGAGTCCGGGAAGCATATCGTCATGACCTGCGACAAGCCGCCCCAGAGCCTGGCCTCCTTAGAGGAGAGGCTGAGGACCCGCTTTTCGTCGGGACTTATCGTAGACATTCAGCCGCCGGATTACGAGACGCGCTACGCGATTTTGCAGAAGCGCGCCCAACAAAACGCAGTCCAGGTCCCTGAGGATGTAATGGATTATATCGCCTCGAATATTGCTACTAATATCCGGGAACTCGACGGGGCGTTCAACACGGTCCTGGCATACAGCCTTTTGGCCGGCTCGCTCGACCTGGATGTCGCGGTCGCCGCGTTAAAAGACATTATTCTCCCCCGTCCGGAAAAAATGATCACGTTCCAACTGATCATGGAAGTCGTATCCAGGTATTACAACATCTCGGTCAGCGAGATCCTGTCAAACCGAAGAAGCAAGGATATCATCGTGCCCCGACAAATCGCGATGTATCTATGTCGTTATGTCATCAATATGACCTTCCCGAAAATAGGAGAGGTATTCGGCGGAAAAGATCACACCACGGTCATCCACGCCTGTAACAAGGTTTCTTCGGACCTCTCCTCCTCCTCTTCGGAGTTCGTCGCCGATGTTGAAGAAATCAAGAAGCGACTGGCCGGCTGATGATCTTCCCTGACTTTCCCGAGAATATTGCGATGTTAAATCATCGTAAAGCACCGCGAAGTTATCCACAATTTTCTGTCAACATGTGGATAATTTTCCCTGAATAAGATGTGCAGGCAATGGGGATAAAAATCACATGGTATAACCGCGGAAAACCCCCTTCTTTTCCCCATCTTTTATCCCATTGTTTAAACAACGGAAAGACATACCACCACGGCGTTTTCCGGGTTATGCACCGTTTTCACATACCATAATAAGAAGGGGAATATCTATCTTTAATATTTCCATAGTCACCGCCATGTTAAACATTGTTACACCGCTTTTCATTTTTCTTCGTATACCACAAACTGTGGATAACTCTATTTTTCATTTATATTTATTTTATATTACATTCGTGTTACATGTCAGAAAAAAATTTTGACACACCTTTCTTTGAACAGAACTATATTTAATTGAAAATTTACTCGTTCAACCCTTCGAAAAGGAGGAAAGCATAGAAATTCTTAATTTTTTCTGTATAATAGTAGTGTTATCATTTTTCGAGCAGCGGAGGTAGCCGGTATGAAATTTATGTGTTCCAGAGATCGACTGAATGAAGCGATTTCTATCGTTCAGAAGGCGGTTTCGAACCGGTCTACCCTGCCAATCCTAGACGGAATATTGATTGAGGCGTCCGAAAAGGACGGAGTGAAACTTACCGGTTATGATTTGGAGACCGGTATCGAGGCGAAGTTGGAGTCCGACATTCGGGAAGACGGAGCGATCGTTATCAATTCCAAGTTGTTCGGAGAGATCATCAGAAAGCTTCCCGAAGAGCATGTTTCGATCGAGACGGACGATCGGATGACGATCACTATTGACAGCGGGGCCTCTGTCTTTTCGATCAAGGGGCTTTCAGCGGAAGGATATCCCAAGATCCCCGAGGTTACGGACGCGCAGAAAGTGATACTGATGCAGGGGATCCTCAAGGACATGATCCGTCAGACAATATTTGCCGTTTCCACCGACGAGAGCCGTCCGACTCTGAACGGTTGCTACTTTGTCTGTGACGGTTTTTCCGTGGAGATGGTCGCGATCGACGGATTCCGCTTGGCACTTCGCAAACAAACGGTTGGAAGTGATCTTCCGATCATGAAATTTATCGTTCCCGGAAAAGCATTGCATGAAGCCGGAAGAATATTGGGCGGTAAGGATACGGAGTTGGTCATATACTCCTCTCAGAATCATATTTTGTTTGATACGGGAATGGTTCGCATCGTGTCCCGGTTGATCCAGGGCGAATACATGAACTATCGGGCAATTCTGCCTAAGTCGGGAGAGACCACGATGTTGGTTTCCACGCCCGCTATGCTGAGCGCCATCGAACGCGCATCCCTGATCATTCTATCGGAGGATCGAAGAAGTCCGGTCCAATTAACAATGCCGAACGATGAGGTTCTGGTGATCAGCGCCAGCACGGAGCTTGGCACATTACGGGAAGAGATCCCCGTTTCCATTCAGGGTGAAAAGATCGATATCGACTTTAATCCCAGATATTTTATCGACGCGCTGAGGGCCATTGAGGATGAGGAGATCACTATTCAATTCAGTGGAAGTAACGGACCCTGTGTCCTGAAACCGACTGAGGGAGAGGATTTCGCTTATCTCGTTTTGCCCCTCCGGCGATAACAGAGCAGCCGGCAAAGAGGCATGCGTATTCGTTCCGTCCAACTCACTGATTTTCGCAATTTCGAAGGGCTTGATCTGGAGGTCAAGCCTGCCGTTAACGTGTTTTACGGTCCAAACGCACAGGGAAAGACGAATATTTTAGAGGCGATCTATCTATGCGCGTGCGCACGGTCTCATCGGACCGCTAAGGATAAGGAGCTGATCCGGCACGGGAAAACGCATTACTCAGTACGTCTCCTTTTATCCTCAGATGCCGAAAACGCCTGCGATGAAAGCGTTACGCTTCGATATTACGCAGACGGCGACTCATCTCAGTCCGCGCAAAAAGCAAAACGAGTCGCGGAATATAACGATGTTCCCGTCGACAAAATCAGCCAATATATCGGAATATTTAACGCGGTTATATTCGCGCCAGAGGATCTTTTGCTGATCAAGGAAGGACCTTCTGTTCGAAGAAGGTACATGGACCTTTTGATCTCACAGGTGCGTCCGAGGTATTTCTTTGCGCTTCAGCGATATTCCAAACTTTTACAGCAAAGAAACCGTACCCTCAAGATCATTCGTTCCACAAAAGGAGCACACGGGCTGAGCCCGGAAGAGGAAGCGGAGTTGGAAATATGGGATTTTTCGATGGCGGAAATTGCGGCGGAGATCGTGGAAGAAAGACTCTTGTTTTCCGGGAGGATCGCAAAATCAGCGTCGGAACACCATAAGCGGATATCTTCGGAAAGCGAGAGCCTTTTCGTGCGGTACAGGCCGGTCGGAGGGCTTAAGGAGCTTTTAGAAGACAAAGGAGAGCGGTCTGTTCGTCGAATCATCGAAAAGCACCTCCTGGCGCGCTGGAAGGCCTTTCATCAAGAGGATTATGACAAAGGATCCACGACAGTCGGCCCGCATCGCGATGATTTGGAGTTATCCCTGAACGGAGAAGGCCTTCGCCCCTTTGCTTCTCAGGGACAGCAAAGATCCGCGGCGTTGGCGCTCAAAATGGCGGAGCTGGATATCCTGCGAGAGGAAACCAAGGAGACGCCGGTACTGCTTCTGGATGATGTCTTCAGCGAGTTGGATGTAACACGGCGTTCCGCGCTCCTCTCCGGTCTTAAGAACGCTCAAGTCTTTATCACATGTACGGATCGGGCCTTTGTTTCCAAGGAATTGGCACCTCTTTGCCCGGAACTTTTTAATGATGAAAAGACCTTCGCGTTCTACCGCGTGCAGAGCGGAAATGTGATTCCGGAGTAAGTGGATCCCGGTTGTTGTGGTATAATATTATTGGTTGCGCGACAGGGTCGGCGATCGGAACAGCCCGGAGGGGAGAGACACGATCATGTACATCCATATCGGAGGAGATTATGTGGTCTCCGACAGGCTTGTTCTCTGCATCATCGATTTGAACCAAGTGCATCCTCACCAGACAGTCATGAAGCGTTTTATGATTGCGCAGGAGGAATCCGGGCGCATGGAATATATCGGAAAGGACATTCCGCAGTCGCTGATTGTAACTATGGATCGGACATACGTATCGCCGTTGTCCTCTCAAACGCTCTTACAACGAACGGTACGCGATACGATATAGGTGCGTGAAAAACGCAAAATAAGGCCGTGTAACAATGTTACAAACGCCGACAGATCAACAGAAAATGCTTTTCGGGTAGAAAAGCCGCGAGGTGACCCGCATGGGGCAAAAGGCGAGCAACAATACTTAGAAAGCAAGGTCGTGAAAGGATCAAAATATGACAAGCAATCATGAAGAAGAGAAAAACCGTCCGGTCGACCCATATTATCAACCGATCGACATTAACATCGAAGAATCGGATGATCTGGATAATCTCGCATTAAATCCGAGGGCGTTGACCGATGATTACGCCGAGGAATCCCTGGATGAGATCGCCGGCGTAGAGGCCGGACAGGACCGCTTCGATACCCATAACACCTCCAATTACGACGATACCGATATTCAGGTCCTGGAGGGCCTTGAAGCGGTACGTAAGCGCCCGGGAATGTACATCGGAGACACTACACTGCGCGGACTGCATCATTTGGTCTACGAGATCGTGGCAAACTCCGTCGATGAGGCACTTGCGGGGCGTTGCGATACGGTCAGCATTACGCTGAACAAGGACGGTTCGGTGACCGTTTCGGATAACGGGTCGGGAATTCCGGTCGGAATTCATCCGCAAAGAGGAATCCCGAGTGTAGAGGTCGTTCACACAGTCCTACACGCGGGCGGAAAGTTCGGTGGCGGTGCGTACAGCGTTTCCGGAGGTCTCCATGGAGTCGGAGCGTCGGTCGTTAACGCCCTGTCTTCTTCCATGACCGTTCAGGTATGCCGTGACGGAAAGGTCTATGAGATCTCCTTTGAACGAGGACTCACCAGTAAGCCCTTGGAGGTCGTCGGTCAATGTAAGGCCTGCGTGACCGGTACGACAACGATTTTTATGCCGGATGAGCAAATCTTTCCGGATCGCAATTTCGATTTTGCCACAATGATCACCCGATATCGGGAAATGGCCTTTCTGAACAAGGAAATAACGATTATCCTGACCGACGATCGCGAGGATGAGCCGGTCGTAAAGACGCTTCATTATGACGGCGGCATAATATCCTTCGTCGAATATCTGAATCGACACAGAGAGACGATGCACAAACCCCCGATATATATCGCACAGAGGGCGGGAGATTGCTTTGTTGAGGTCGCGATCCAGTATAACGACTCCTTTGCCGAGAACGTATATTCGTACGCCAACAATATCGCAACCGTTGAGGGCGGAACGCATCTCACCGGATTCAAATCCGCGCTTACGAAGGTAATCAACGACTATGCGCGCAAATATAAGTATCTTAAAGATGGGGATAAGAATCTTCAGGGAGAAGACGCGCGTGAAGGATTGGGAGCTATAATCAGCGTCAAGCTTCCGGAGCCTCAATTTGAGGGACAAACGAAATCGAAGCTCGGGAACGCCGAGATCCGGACGATGGTGGAATCGGTCGTTAACGAGAAGATGGCCCAGTATTTGGAAGAGAATCCGCAAATAGCAAAGATCGTGATGGACAAGTGCCTGTCGGCCTCCAGAGCGCGTGAAGCCGCTCGAAAAGCGAGAGATCTCACCCGGAGAAAAAGCGTTTTCGAGTCAAACTCCCTGCCCGGAAAGCTGGCGGATTGTCAGGAGAAGGATCCCGCACTCTGTGAGATATTCATCGTTGAGGGAGACTCTGCCGGCGGTTCCGCAAAACAAGGACGGGAGCGCAAGTATCAGGCGATCCTGCCGCTCTGGGGCAAGATGCTTAATGTCGAAAAGGCCCGTATCGACAAGGTTTACGGGAATGAGAAACTTCAACCGGTGGTTATGGCACTGGGAGCCGGGATCGGAGACGATTTTGACGAGGAAAAGCTCAGATATCATAAAGTAATCGTTATGGCGGACGCGGATGTCGACGGATCTCATATCCGAACGCTGTTACTGACCTTTTTCTTCCGCTATCTGCGTCCATTGGTCGACGGAGGGTATGTTTATATCGCCTGCCCGCCGTTATTCCGCGTTTATCAGGGAAACGAAGGGTATTATGCCTACGACGAGCGGGAAGTGGAGAAGATCAAGCAGACGACCGGCTGGAAAGAGCCGAAACTACAGAGATACAAAGGTCTCGGAGAGATGAGTTCGGAACAATTATGGGAAACCACGATGAATCCGGAAACGAGAAAGCTACTTCGAGTCCATATCGAGGATGCTCAGGCCGCCGACGAAGCATTTACGCTTCTGATGGGAGATAAGGTGGAACCGAGAAAGGAATTCATTCAGGAAAACGCAAAATATGCGGTGACTGACGTGTAATCATCTCAAAACAGGATTCAAACTGTAAAGAATCGAATATCCTAGGTTTATCATGGAGGCCGGCCGGTGATTCAAGTTATCGGTCGGTCTTTGATATTCCGGTAAAGATCGAATGAGAAGCGATAACGGATAAACGGAGAAAAGTTGACTGCGAGCGTTGAAACATTCATCGAAGAAGCAAGATAATTACTGAAAAGAGGCTAAAAGATGCCTGTTTCACGTGAAACAACGCCAATATTCGGCTGGAGCAGTATGTGTAACAATATTACAAATGCTGCTATCAGGGCATATTCGGGAAAAGAAGCAAAAAATTACCAGAACACAAATATACATGATTAAATCAAACAATACAGAGAGACAGAGAATATTTCAGCGGCGATTTATGTCAGACAGCTACCCCACACGTCGCTACCCGTCTATCCGGATATATGAAAGAAATACCTCACCCCTTCCCCGGCGAGCCGGACAGATCGCTAAAAGATTATGAAAGCAACAGAGAAGAGAGCCCGGAAAAACATTACTGATCTATATATTAAAACAGACAAAAACAGAGAAATAATTCGAGAAATCACAAATCATACAGAAATGGATGGAATGACCGGAGGATCTTTTGCACAGAGACTATTAAAAACGGAAAAAACCATAACCAATGCGACAAGAAATTTGAGTTATTTACATTGATATGATTACTACAGTGAGGATAACCGAACGAACAGTGCTAATTGACATAAGATTGATAAAAGCATTTACAGCGCAGTTCATAAGAGCGTGAAAGAACAGCTTAACGCC
>CAYPAL010000034.1:9021-12812 GCA_964408695.1 uncultured Oscillospiraceae bacterium
GTGAGTTTGTGACGGGTTATGAGCCAATTGTAGTAATCGGTAAACAAAATGACATATTCAGCGTTGCGTCTTCTGATATTATTAACATATAAATATTCAAATGAGGGGACTGATGACGATGGCGTATGTAATTTCGGTTGTAAATCAAAAGGGAGGCGTCGGTAAAACGACGACAGCGATCAATTTGGCGGCATATCTGGCCTTGAAGAATAAAAAGGTGCTTCTGGTCGATTTGGATCCCCAAGGGAACGCTACGAGTGGTTATGGGTTCAATAAGCAAGAACTGGACTCCTCGGTGTATGACGTTCTGGTAAATGAAGCGGAAATTACCGAGGTCATTCAGTCTACCAATCAAAAAAACGTTGAAATGTGCCCTACAAACATTAATTTAGCGGGAGCTGAAGTCGAATTAGTCTCGGCGATGTCCAGGGAAACGATATTGAAGAGGGCCCTCGAGCCGGTAATGAGTAAATATGACTTTGTTCTTATTGACTGCCCGCCCTCGCTTGGCTTGCTTACGATTAACGCATTGGCTGCATCGACCGGAGTCCTGGTGCCGATTCAGGGTGAGTACTACGCGTTAGAAGGATTAACACAGTTGATCGATACGATAAATCTGGTTAAGCGCCACCTGAATCCTTCCATTGGGATATTCGGTGTCGTTCTGACGATGTATGATCATCGTACACAGCTTACACGGCAGGTAACCGAAGAAGTTCATCGATATTTTGGAGAAAAGGTGTTCAATACGGTAATACCCAGAAATGTCAGATTGGCGGAAGCGCCCAGTCACGGAAAGACGATCGC
The DNA here is from genome assembly GCA_964408695.1 of uncultured Oscillospiraceae bacterium. Taxonomy (GTDB): domain Bacteria; phylum Bacillota; class Clostridia; order Saccharofermentanales; family Saccharofermentanaceae; genus JAAYCT01. Next base: position 9,829 of record CAYPAL010000034.1, read on the forward strand.
AGAGTACGATCCAAAATCCAAGGGAGGGAAGGCTTATGCGGATCTTGCGTTGGAAGTAATTAAGCGTTCAAAACAAAGATAAGGAAAGAAATAGCTGCTACACATAGACGCACATCTATATGTAGAACGGAAAAGGGGTGGTTTTTTATGGGTCCTGCGGGAAAAGGACTGGGGAAAGGCTTGGGAGCACTGCTTTCGGTCGAGGGAATACCCGAACAGGCACAAGATTCGGTGGTGGAGCTTAAAATCAACGACATTCATCCGAACACAGAACAACCGAGAAAAGACTTTAAAGAAGAAGGTCTCCGTGAATTGGCGTCATCAATAATCGAAAATGGCGTTATTCAGCCGATCATAGTCGCGAAAAGAGGTACGGGATACCGGATCGTAGCCGGAGAACGTCGTTGGAGAGCGGCAAGAATCGCGCAATTGTCTGTAATTCCGGCAATTGTGCGTGAATTGAGCGACCAACAGACCATGGAGCAGGCGTTGATCGAAAACATCCAAAGAGAGGACTTAAATCCTCTGGAAGAAGCCTTTGCAATGGATCATTTGATGAAAGAGCATGGGTTAACGCAGGAGCAATTGTCGAGAAAACTGGGCAAAAGTCGACCCGCGATCGCAAATACCGTCCGATTGCTCAGCATTGATCCCTCATTGATGGACTTTATCCGCAACGGAGACCTTTCCGCGGGCCACGCAAGGGCTATTTTGGCGCTTCCGAGCGGCGAAGAGCAAAGAAAGGCCGCGGATGTCGTGATGACGAAGGAAATGAGCGTGCGAGAGACAGAGGAATATGTGAAAAAACTCCTGTCCCCCCAGCCGGAAAAACCGACAAAAGAGATTACGATGACAAAGGAAGCACAGGCGATCGCGATCAGTACTCGGGATGTCGAACGCAAACTGACAAAACACTTCGGAACAAAGGTCAAGATCCGTCTGAAAGACCCTAATGTCGGTAAAGGTGCGCTTGTGATCGACTATTTTTCCTATGATGATCTTCAGCGCCTTCTAGAGATTATAAAAGCCTAAATATCAAGCTTTGTAACAATGTTACACAGACGATCGAAAGATAAATCAATGCCTTTCGACGAGTCATTGCCGCTTTCTCGCCAATAAATACCCGATCGAATCCGGCACTTTTTCGATCGACTGATTGAGACCGGAGATGCCTATGACGCATATTATTGATGTATTCATCAGAGCTTTGCCGATTTTCATCTTGATCGCCTTGGGAATGATCATTCGCAAGGCGGGTATTTTAAGCGAGAAAACGATCCCGGAGATCAAGAAGCTGATCGTACAGATCACGCTTCCCGCGATGCTACTCGTAACCTTTGCCAAGACAGACTTTCGGGCAGAGTACGCATTGATCTTTATCGTGATGTTCTTGTTCTGTTGTGTGATGCTGGGTTTCGGTATGTTCGCGGGACCCAAAATCAGCAAAGAAAATCGTTTCTTCCCCGCCCTGTTTACCGGTTTTGAGGCGGGAATGATGGGATACGCTTTGTTCGCGACTTTTTTCAAAGAGGAAAACACGTATGCCTTTGCGGTCGTCGACATCGGTCAAGTGCTGTTCGTCTTTTTTGTTTTGGCTTTTTTCTTAAGGAAAAGAAGTGGCACGGACGCCTCCTTCTTTGTTCTGCTAAAGGGGTTTGCGCTGTCGCCTATCATTATTGCTATTGTTCTCGGAGTCATTCTCGGCGGAACGGGCGGGTATCGTTTTCTGTCTGATTATGCTGTGACCGGCGCGGTTGAGGATACACTGGTTTTGCTCGGAGCAATGACTCAACCGCTGATTTGCCTGGTGATCGGGTTTGACCTCCGAATGCGTTTCTCCCGTATCCACAAACCTCTTTTGACGATCGCGATTCGCATGCTGATCATGCTTTCGGCGGCTTTTGCCGTGAATACGCTGATCATCGATCACGTGCTGCATTTGGACCCGATTTTTAAACTTGCCGTTTATACGATGTTTCTGCTTCCGCCACCTTTTGTGATCCCGGTTTATTTCGGGAATGCCTCGGAAAATGAAAAGGAGGAAATTCTGGACACCTTATCGCTACACGTCATAGTGTCTCTGGTTGCATTTATTGTTCTTCTTGCGCTGACACAATAACGAGTTCATCAAAGGCTCCCGAATCCGGTCGATTGCTTGCCACGCATTACAACATGAAGTATAATACGCAAGGTCACAGGATGCTTTTCGACCACTCATATCGTATTGCGACGAAGGTATTTTTTCTCTCATAACGGGAAGAGGAGGCCTCTTCCGAAAAAATGACCCCAAACAAATACGGAGGAATAAATTATGCTTAATAAACGCTTTTCGCATCTGATCCAATTGCTCGCGGGTGCACTCGCCGTGACGGTACTCCTGACCGGATGTTCATTTGTTCGGGACGGATTTACGGATAAGAAGAAACCCAAGCAGATCACCGGGGCGACGCATCCGACGTACACTTCGGATTTCAATGACTTTGCGGATCAGGTCTTTGCGGCACTCGTTTCTTTTGACCAAGTGACGTTGCACAGCATGGTCCTTGATGCGGATAAATTCGATATCGAAAAGCCTCAAAGCAGTTGGGGTGATTTCAGTAATGAGTCTGAGGAAGAGGATTGGGCGCTGTTGGAAGATCTGATCGAAGTACTTGAAGAGTACGATTACGATGAACTCAGTCGCGGTCAGAAAATCACCTATGATACGCTGATGAAGTTTCTGGAGGGCGAGGTCGCTTTGAAAGATGCTCCGGATTTTTATGACCCACTCAACGCGCTTCGGGGGAATCATCTCTTTCTGGCGTTCAACCTGGACACGTATCAGATCGACGATCAGGATGATCTGGATATGTATATGACGTTGGTCAAGGATATCAAGCCTTATGTTGAGAGCATTTGCGAATACGAGGAAAGGCGCTCTGAGGAGGGCCTCTTCATGAAAAAGGACTATGCGATCCGCGTGATGGAGGATATCAGCGATATGC
>CAYPAL010000035.1:0-12704 GCA_964408695.1 uncultured Oscillospiraceae bacterium
CCATGAAAAAAGCTTTAATCACAGGAATAACAGGACAAGATGGTTCTTATTTGGCAGAGTTGCTGATTGAAAAAAACTATGAAGTGCACGGTATCATACGTCGGGCTTCTATATCTAATACAGGTCGCATCGACCATATCAAGGGTAAGATAACACTACACGATGGGGATTTGACTGATCCGTCTTCATTAATTCGCATTATCAATATAGTTCAACCTGATGAAATCTATAATTTGGCAGCACAGAGTCATGTTCATGTGTCCTTTGATGTACCGGAATACTCTGGTGAAGTGGATGCTTTAGGAGCGCTGAGGGTATTGGAGGCAGTTAGAATTCTTGGACTTGCCAAGAAAACCAAGGTATATCAAGCTTCTACCAGTGAGCTATACGGTAAAGTTGAAGAAAAACCGCAGAAGGAAACAACACCATTCCATCCTTATTCACCTTATGCTGTTGCTAAACAGTACGGTTTTTGGATTACTAAGGAGTACAGAGAAGCATATGGTATGTTTGCTTGTAATGGTATTTTATTTAACCATGAAAGTGAAAGACGCGGAGAGAATTTTGTAACACGTAAAATAACACTTGCTGCCGGAAGAATTGCAGAAGGATTGCAGGATCACCTCGAATTGGGCAATATGGACTCTCTTCGCGATTGGGGTTATGCAAAGGACTATGTGGAGTGCATGTGGCTGATGCTTCAGCAGGATACTCCTGGCGACTTCGTTATTGCAACGGGAGAACAGCATACTGTTAGGGATTTCACTGAAAAAGCATTTTCTGTTAACGGAATGACAGTGCGGTGGGAAGGTAAAGGATTGGATGAGAGGGGCTATGATGCCGAAACCGGTAAGTTACTTGTGTCTGTAAATCCAGCCTGGTTTCGACCTACAGACGTTGATAACCTATGGGGCGATCCTACCAAAGCAAAGACAGTTCTTGGTTGGAACCCCCGGAAGACGAGCTATGAAGAACTGGTTGTAAAAATGGCAAAGCACGATCGATCCTTAGCCAAAAGAGAAAAGGTATTAGTTGATTTCGGCATATAATCCAGGGGTGAGTCGGGCAAAACGAATTATAGTACAAAATGCAAATCTGATATATCTAACCATTGATTTAGACATGAAGCGCGATTCATTCACAATATCATTTATCTCGCTGAGCGTCGTGTTGAGGTATAAAAGACATACGGAGAGCAACGGATACAATTGAATCAATCAAGATTAAACTATGAGACCACAAGGATGATATCGGATTGGAAACTGACTTCAAGGAGATAATGAATAGATGGAAAAGAACTCTAAAATTTACGTAGCAGGACACCAGGGAATGGTGGGTAGCGCTATCGTAAGAGAGCTGGAAAAGCAGGGTTATAACAATATCATAACAAGAACGCATAGAGAACTGGATTTATGTAGACAGAATGCAGTGGATCTTTTTTTTACATCAGAAAAGCCGGAGTATGTTTTCCTTGCGGCAGCAAAAGTCGGTGGTATCTTTGCAAATGAATCTGCTCTTGCGGATTTCATGTATGATAACACGATTCTGGAAATGAACGTAATTAATTCTGCATGGAAAAATGGTTGCATAAAGCTTGAGTTTTTAGGCTCTTCCTGTATTTACCCACGCATGGCTCCCCAACCCATCAAGGAGAGTTATCTATTGACAGGAGAATTAGAAAAAACAAATGAAGCCTACGCTTTGGCAAAAATAGCAGGGTTGAAATATTGCGAGTATCTGAATCGTCAGTATGGTACTGATTTTATTTCTGTTATGCCGACAAATCTATATGGTCAAAATGATAACTACCATCCGACGAACGCCCATGTTCTTCCGGCTCTAATTCGCAGATTTCATGAAGCAAAAGAGAAAAGATTAAGTAGTGTTACTTGTTGGGGCGATGGAAGTCCACTTCGCGAGTTTTTATATGTAGACGATCTTGCCAATCTCTGTGTATTTCTCATGAACAACTATTCAGGCAATGAAACAGTGAATGCAGGAACAGGAAAAGAATTAAGCATAAAAAAGCTGACTGAGATTGTAGCAAGGGTAATCGGATACACCGGAGAAATTCTATGGGATTCTTCGAAACCTAATGGGACCCCTCGCAAACTACTTGATGTAAGCAAAGCAGCAGGCATGGGTTGGACGTATAAAACTGAACTGGAAGATGGGATTGAATTAGCCTATGAAGATTTTCTAAACAATCCTTCAAGGGCAGAGAGGTAACGATATGAACATTATTTTACTATCTGGAGGATCCGGGAAAAGACTCTGGCCGTTGTCCAACGACGTCCGGTCAAAGCAGTTTCTTAGAATTTTCAAGAATGATGATGATTATGAGTCCATGGTACAACGTGTGTATCGTCAAATTAAGTCAGTTGACCCGGATGCGAAAATAACCGTTGCCTCCTCCAAAAAACAGGTCTCCGCTATAAGTAATCAGATTGGATCGGATGTTGGAATTAGTGTTGAGCCTTGCCGACGCGACACTTTCCCCGCAATAGCTCTGGCTACTGCACATCTTCATGATGTGCAGGGTGTTAGCGAGGATGAGGCTGTTGTCGTATGTCCGGTTGACCCATATGTTGAACAGGACTATTTTATGGCAATTAAAGAACTGAGAGATCAAGCGTCAAAAGGTGAATCAAATCTTGTCTTGATGGGAATTGAGCCAACATATCCAAGTGAGAAGTATGGATATATTATTCCGAAATCAGCTGATAAAACCAGTTCTGTATCCACATTTAAAGAGAAGCCGGACAAAGCGACCGCAGAGAAATACATTGAACAGGGTGCTCTATGGAATGGCGGTGTTTTCGCATATAAGATAGGCTATGTACTTAACAAAGCACGTGAACTTCTAAACTACATTGATTATGACGATTTGTATTCACGTTACGACTCACTTACTAAAATTTCATTTGACTATGCTATTGTAGAAAACGAGTCAAATATTCAATTAATGCGCTTTGCAGGTCAGTGGATGGATATCGGTACCTGGAATACACTGACAGAAGTTATGGATGATTCGATAATGGGTAAAGGAGTGTTGGATGAGACTTGTGAAAATGTTCACGTATTGAACGAACTGGATATACCTATTCTGTGTATGGGATTAAAAGATATTGTTGTGGCCGCCAGCCCGGAAGGAATCCTGGTTTCGGATAAGGATCATTCAAGCTACATTAAGCCTTATGTGGACAAGTTTTCCGGTCCTGTAATGTTCGCAGATAAGTCCTGGGGCAGTTATCAAGTGCTTGAGATTGAAGAGGATAGCCTCACGATCAAGGTAACACTTAAGCCGGGTAATAAAATGAATTACCACAGTCACGAGAGACGTGACGAGGTCTGGACTATAATATCAGGTGAAGGAACAGCTGTTGTAGATGGTATGGAGACGCCCGTCAAGGCAGGGGATGTTCTTACCATGACAGCAGGGTGCAGACATACGATTATTGCCATTACAGAGCTGAAGGTTATAGAAGTACAGCTAGGCAAGGAAATTAGTGTCCATGATAAGCAGAAGTACGAGTATGTATAGTAAAAATAATAATGCTCCGTTTTTGCTCAGGCCTGCAGGGCAGGATTATCTTTGGGGTGGAAATAGGCTAAATGAGGATTTCAGTAAAAATATGAACATGACACCTCTTGCTGAAACATGGGAGTGTTCCGTCCACCCGGATGGGGAGAGCACAGTAGCCAGCGGCATTTATGATGGTCAGAGATTATCTGCTGTGTTATTGCAGCATCCGGAATATATGGGTACTCATCCCGGTTCAACACTTCCGATCTTAATCAAACTCATTGATGCTAAGAAAGACTTATCGGTTCAGGTTCATCCCGCTGATGATTATGCTTTATTGTTTGAAGGACAACTCGGTAAAACCGAGATGTGGTATGTGATAGAAGCGACAAAAGATGCAAAGCTTGTGTACGGATTTTCAAGAGATGTAAGTAAAATTGAGATAGAGAGAGCAGTTAAGGAACACAGAATCGAAAAATACCTTCAATTTGTACCCATAAAGAAAGATGATGTGTTTTATGTCCCTTCAGGCACTGTGCATGCCATATGTGCGGGAGCGCTAGTAGCGGAAGTACAACAGAATTCAAATGTTACATACAGACTTTTCGATTATGATAGAACGGATAGAACTGGGGAGAAACGTGAGCTTCATGTTAACAAAGCACTGGATGTTACAAATTTTTCTGCCTCCCCTGAACCGCGTCAGCCACTTAGAGTGAAAAAATTTGGAAGGGGTTATGCCTTGGAACTTCTATGCCGATGCAAGTATTTTCAAGTTGAGCGAATGCTATTGAATACCGCAAGAGTTAAAAAAATGGCCGAACTTCAAACAGGAGCAAACAGTTTTATGGTTCTTTTTTGTACCGATGGCTGCGGTACAATCTGTTGGGAGAATGGTGGTATGCTTAATTTTTTCCGGGGTGATTGTATCTTCATTCCGGCAAATTCCGTTGAATTGAAATTGCATGGTCAGGCGCAGTTGTTGCGAGTTGGGTGTTAAATTGAGTCGTGAAGATAAGGGGGTGCGGACAAATCCTTACTCAGGGAAGTAATATAAAGGAAATGATTAAGAGAAAGAGTATTTTTATTCTTTTTCTGGGATATTGCGTTCTGATACAATTTCTGGTGCTGGGTAACCCTGCGAAAGATTTGAGGTATGATTGGCCGACTCATGAAATGACGGTTAATTACTCTTATGGATTCATTCGAAGAGGGTTCATGGGTACGTTAGTTCAACTTGTTTCTCAGACCCTTCGAGTCGATACGTTGGAAATCATTTTTCTCACCCAATTCATGGGGACGGTTGTTTTTATAGCCCTGTTGCTCTCCTTTTTCTTCTTGATCGTGAAGAAAACCAATGATGCTGCTCTAAAAATGATGATACTTCTCTTCGTCGCAATGGGAGGGATCGGTTTCTATTTCTTTTACTGGGGAGAAATGGACATCTTTATGATATCTATTTCTGTTGTAGCCTGCATGTTGATCATAAAAAACAAAAACATATGGATAATTCCGTTTCTGTCAGCTATTTGTGTAATGATACATGACGGATATGTCTTGATGTACTTTGGTGTTCTCATGGCGTTGTTATTATTTAGGGCTACCACGGAAGAGGACAAGGATAATAAGAAGAGGTTTTGGATTTGTCTTTTCTCCACCGGAATACTAACAACTGCTCTCTTCATATATTTCTATTTCTTCTCCGTATCGGTTTCGAGAGTACATATCGATGAGATACTTGCGAGCGCTGAACATATTCTGAGAACGCCGTTGCACGAAGGGAACATGAAATACATATTTGCCGGAAATGGTGTTCCTAATGATGCGATGTGGGTTCAAGGAAATCCAACACCATATTTCTTATTCCGCATGATTTCTGTCTGCTTGAATATATTGGTCTGTTTGCCCATTATCGTTCTTTTGAGCAGATTTTGGAAAAATGTACTTCGTCATACTATTGACAGAAGAAGAAAGGTCATAACCATCGTGTGCCTGGCCTTTCAGTTATTATCAATACCTTTAGTTTTGATTCAAACAGATCAGGCAAGATGGTTTTATGATGTTGTATATTTCAATTTCTTATTTACTTCCTCCGTTATGTGTATAGGGAGCAAGGAGATCTCGCTTGCGGCGAGGAAGTTTTTCACACCGTCTATCGGCAAGTGTGTTCTATTCATATTCTACTTCATCTTTTTTATGAATCCAGATTTACAGAGTATAAGCAGTTATTACATCACTCCGGCGAAGGAGTTTCTGTCCTTCGTCTTAAGGATAATTACATCGCAATGAAGAAGTATTATGTGAAATGAGAAATATGTTACACTCTAGTAGAGAGAAAAGATGAGAAAAACAATTATCGTGATGCCGGTCGCCAATGAAGGAACTACGATGAAAAATATCGTGAATTCCAGAATCCGAAACGTGTTGAAAGACGATTTCACGTACTCAGAATTATTATTTCGGATCGGATAGGATCTGGAGCGCTAGTGGAGTTATCCGATCAATGATGAAGGGAAGGGCATGAAGGAATTTCTGAAGAGAAAGAGTATTTTTGGCCTTTTTCTGGGATATTGCGTTCTGATACAGTTTCTGATGCTGGGTAGCCCTGAGAATGCGTTGATTGTGGAATGGCCGGCTCATGAATTAACGGCTAACTACTCTTATGGCTTCATTCGAAGAGGTTTAATGGGTACGGTAGTTCAACTTGTTTCTCAGGCCCTCCGTGCTGATACGTTGGAGATCATTTTTCTCACCCAATTCATGGGGACGATTGTTTTCGTTGCTCTATTGATATTCTTTTTCTTTTTGATCTTGAAGAAAACCAATACTGCTGCTTCAAAAATGATGATACTTCTGTTCGTCGCAATGGGAGGGATCGGTTTCTATTTCTTCAGATGGGGAGAAATGGACATCTTCATGATATCCATTTCTCTTGTATCCTGCATATTGATCATAAAAAGTAAATACATTTGGCTTATTCCGTTTTTTTCAGCGGTCTGTGTAATGATACATGAGGGATATGTGATGATGTACTTTGGCATTATCATGGCGTTGTTATTATATAGGGCTACCATGGAAGAGGATAAGGATAATAAGAAGAAGTTTTGGATTTGTCTTTTCTCCACCGGAATACTAACAACTGCTCTCTTCATATATTTCTATTTCTTCTCCGTATCGGTTTCGAAAGTACATATCGATGAGATACTTGCGAACGCCGAACAGAACCTGAGAATCCTGTTGCAGGAAGTAAACATGAGATACATATATGCCGGAGATGGTCTTCCGTCTGCTGCGATGTGGGTTAAGGGAAAACCGACAGACGAGTTTTTTATCCGCATGGTTATTCTCTGTTTGAATATTTTAGTCTGTTTGCCGATTATCATTCTTTTGATCAGATTTTGGAATAATGTACTTCGTCATACTATTGACAGAAGAAGAAAGGTCATAACCATCGTGTGCCTGGCCTTTCAGCTATTAACAATACCTTTGGTTTTGGTTCAAACAGATCAGGCAAGATGGTTTTATGCTGTTGTATATTTCAATTTCTTATTTACTTCCTCCGTTATGTGTATAGGGAACAAGGAGATCTCGCTTGCGGCGAGTAAGTTTTTCACACCGTCTATCGGCAAGTGGATTCTGTTCGTTTTCTACTTTCTTTTTTTTATGAGTCCACATCTCCAGAGCATAAGTAGTTATTACATCCCCCCGGCGAAGGAGATAATGTTCTACGTAATTGGGATACTCACATAAAAAATAGAACAGCAGGATGTGAAATGTAAGAGTCGTTACACTCAAACGGAGGTTATAGGATGAAGAAAACAATTATTGTGATGCCGGTCGCCAATGAAGAAAATACGATGGAAAATGTCGTGAATTCCATCTTGTCTTTAGGGTACGACAATTTGTTTCTATATGCAGTAATAGACAACTACTCGAAAGATAATACAGAACAGATCCTGAGGGATTTCGAAAAGAGAACGGATAAGGTCAAATGTATCTTCTACAAGGAATCCAAGGGCGTTATAAGCTGTTATCTGGAAGGATTCCGTCTTGCCCTGGAAGATGGCGCGGAGCATATTATTGAGATGGATGGCGGTGGAAGTCATAAAACCACTGAGATCCCGAAGTTTATCAATAAATTAAATGAAGGATATGAATGTGTCTGGGGATCGAGATTTGTCGAAGGCGGAAGTATCAGAAATCAGCCATTGTACAGAAGGATATTGAGCGGCGGAGGTACTTTCTTATCCAATCTGGTTTTAGGAACCCGGTATAAGGATATGACGAGTGGGTTCGAAGCTTTCCAACGCTCTGTCTTAGTAAGTTTGAATTTGAAAAAGTTTTTATCGACCGGCCATATGTATCAGACAGAGATGAGATACTACTGCAGAAATTTAAAAACGATTGAGGTACCGATCAATTATGTAGGTTCTTCCTCCAGTTTGCATTTCAAAGCAGTCAGGGAAGCTCTCAGAATCCTTTTCAAGCTAAAAAAGCATGAGGTCGAGGTTTTAAGACATGGATAAAGTGAAGTATTTGATTTTGGGCGCGGGTCCATGCGGATTAACGCTTGCAAATAGACTGAAGCAGCTGGGAGAGACATCTTTTTTGCTTCTGGAGAAAGAGAAAGAGGTCGGAGGGTTATGCAGATCAGCAATTGTTGATGCCAAACCCCTGGATATCGGAGGAGGACATTTTTTGGATGTCCGACGTCCGGAGGTCATTGAATTTCTATTTGATTTCATGCCTGTTGAGGAATGGAATTTTTTCAAGCGAGATAGTCGGATTTCATTTGACGGAATGGAGATCGAGCACCCGTTTGAAGCGAATATTTGGCAGATGCCCGTAGAAAAGCAAATTGAGTATTTAAAGTCTATTGCCATCGCTGGCTGTAATACCGGCAAAGAAATGCCGGAAAAATTCACGGAGTGGATCATATGGAAGCTCGGTCAACGGATCGCTGACGATTACATGATTCCCTATAATCGGAAACTTTTCGCGGATGACTTGGATGAACTGGGCACGTACTGGCTTGATAAATTGCCAAATGTATCGTTTGAGGAGACGTTGTTGAGTTGTATAAATAAGAAAAGTTACGGTCAGCAGCCGGGGCATGCAAGCTTTTACTATCCCAAGAATTATGGCTATGGTGAGTTATGGCTCAGAATGGGCAGGGCTGTAATGGATAATCTATGTGTAAATGTACGCGTTAATAGTATCGATCTAAAGAACAGAATCGTTCAATTTGATAACAGATCAATGCAGGCCGAGACGATTATTACAACGATACCGTGGAATTCGTTTGAGAAAATAACGCATGCGGATGAGCATTTCCTAGAGTGTTTATCGGAGCTCAAGAGTAGTTCCGTTGAGATCAGGTATTTTTCTTCAACACTCGATACGAAGGCTCAGTGGATTTATTATCCGGATGAATCCTTACCCTATCACAGAATACTTGTAAGAAGTAACTTCTGCGAAGGAAGCATAGGCTATTGGACAGAGACGAGAAAGGAGCGTATCCGGTTCTTTGACAAAGCGCCTGAATTCTCCTACGTAAACGAATATGCATATCCAATCAATACACTTAAGAAAAAAGATGCAATGCAATATATTCTAAATTATACTCGACAATGCAGAGTATATGGTTTGGGTAGATGGGGAGAGCATCAGCACTACAATTCTGATCTTGTTGTACAGAGAGGATTGGATCTGGCGGAAAAATTTAATGAAACCAGATAACGCAAACTCTTTCTTTGATAATGGAGAAGAGTAAAGCGGCTACCGGAATTGAGTCTCAAAATAGCTCGTGCTTATGGCAGAACCATATAATCGAGATATGGAGGCCAGACGAATGGATGAACTATCACCAAGGAGCAACTGTGAGCATTCATCAAAGAGAACAATCTAAAGACGACAGATGATTCGCAACATGCAACTAAGCAATTTTTCAATGATACGATTTAGGAAATGTTGGAACCCAAAACGGAGAATGTTTGATACAATCTAATCTTAAGACCAACTAGCGACTGATTAACGACCATGAGTAAAGAGTTTTTAAGAGTTACAAGTAATCAGCCAATAAAGAGCACATGTATAATGGGGATTAATTGACGTATGAAGAGTTATGCAACAGATGGTAAAGAGTTCCCGACAATGAAGCCGTTGGATTGATGAAGGAGAATGACATTTGCAGGACGACCGGGAAGTACTGACACAAGCCAATGATATTTCGAATCCGGAGATTCCGAAGGATACCGCTAAACCGACGAATCGAGCCGAAGCGCTTCGGTTCTTCGGCTTAACGGAATCCGCGACCGCTTATGTTCTGGAACAGAAATACTGGCAGATGATCAAACAATACCGCGGAGATATCGAGGCCAACCGTGAAAAGCTGGACGAGATCAACGAGGTGTATGAGATCGCCACCGGAAAGCGACAGGAGACGATCCGTGAAGAGATAACGCGCGATAAGGCTTTTAAACTATTCGGCAAGACCATGAAGGAGTGGCGCAACCATTTCTACTATTCGTGGTGGAGATATATCCTGGTCGCTTTTTCGCTCGCGATCCTTTTTCTTCTTGTCCGACACTTTTTCTTTGCCGCAACGATCGATCTGCGCGTTGTCGCAATCGGTCATTTCGAAAAATACAACGACCGGATCGAAGAAGTCACGAAATCCGAGGGTTGGTCTGTTAACCCCGCTGTTTACAACTCGAACCTGGTTGCGGATAATTCGGAGCCTCCGGATCAGGATTCGATGAGCGGAGAAATATCCGCAACGGCTTTTTTGTCCGTCAGAAACGATGTCATCATCACGGACGCGAGGACGTTTCCTTTCTTCTTCATGAATTATATGCCGATCGATGATCTTTATGAAACAATGAAATCCGAACTGACCGAAGATCAACTCGACGGTATCGAGCCGATCTACTATTCGGCCGCCGAGCATTATGCCATACTCGAAAAATACGGTTTTGAAGACGACGATCGGGAAACCGCGGATGAAGATTTCGAACGGCATGTTTACGGACTGAAGATCACGGACACGGAACTCATCGCGGCCATGGGCTTTGAGAATCGATGGAAATCCGAGCCGCCGTCTCTGGTATTTTGCCTTTCGGTGTCGACGGATAATCAGGAGAAAGCGGAGTATTTTATTCGGGCGATCATGACCGAACGTTATGTTTTCATGGAACCGGAAACGGACTGATCATCTCTATATTTCTTTCAGCATCTTGCAGGAACGTTTCAAATCCGTGACCTCGTCTCGGGTCAATTCCCGGATCTCACCCGGCTTCTGATCTTGGGCTAACCGGATACCGGCAAATTCATGCCGGTGCAGATCGGTCACGCTCCGACCGACAGAAGCCATCATTCGCTTCACCTGATGTGTTTTTCCTTCGAAAAGGGTCAGCGTACAGTGGGTGTCATCGATCAAAGTGAGTTGTGCCGGCGAGAGAATCAAGTTTTCGCCCGGCTTATCTTTGAGGATTAAGCCTCCTGCGAAGCGTGTAATCTCCTCGGGGCCTAAAGGCGGCCCGGAGTATGTAACGGTGTAGGATTTCGACAGGTGCCATTTCGGCGAGGTCAGGCGGTGGCTCATCTCGCCGTCGTTAGTCAGAAGAAGAACACCGGTCGTATGGTAATCTAAACGTCCGACGGGCGATAGTCCTTTTCCGCGCAGTGCCTGCGGTATGAATTGCTCGACTGTAGGCAACCGCGAATCTTTTCGAGCGGTCAGACATTGATCCGGCTTATTGAGACAAAGATAAAGTCGGGTCGAAAAGTCGAGCTTGTCGCCTGCTATGATTATGGTCGAAAAGAGATCTTCCGAAATATCGGTGCCCGGATCGGAAACAACGGTATCTCCAACGGAAACCGCGCCGGAGCGAATCAGTTTTTTGATTTGGGAGCGAGTTCCGCATCCCGAATTAGCCAAAATTCGATCCAATCTCATGCTCGGATTATAGCAAATAAAGGTAGTGATTTTCACAACAGGTGTGATGTGTGCTATAATTTATTTGTAATTAAGCGGAACCAACGACTTAGTTATTGGTTGGTCGACAGGTTTTTTTCTAGCTGTTTTATTTTTTATATTGAATGATTGCCGCCCGGTGTGTTCGGGCGACGGCAGGAATTGCTGAATCGAGGGAAATATTGGCTGCGAGTATCATTAACATCGAGGAAGGAATGCCTCAGGTCGAAGCTGCGATGAAGAAGCTCCGCTTCGAAATCAACACCATGCGTAGGATCGGAATTCGCCAGGTGAAGGTGATCCATGGATATGGGTCGTCCGGGCAGGGTGGTGTACTGAAGGTAGCGACTCATGAGTGCCTTCGCACTATGCTCGATGAGGGGCGCATCAAGGCCTACTGTCCCGGTGAATTCTTTGGCCCGTTTGAAAGATCGGGGCGTTCTCTGATCGAGATGTGCCCGGCATTTCGCACCGATCCGGACTGGTCAAGAGCGAATGACGGCGTCACGATGGTGATCCTTAAGTAGAGAACGAGAAATCGGATTGATCCGAAGCCCGATAATTATTAGACAAGGCGCTTCCGCAAAGAAGTGCTTTTTTGATTTTACATCGATTTTACAAGAAATCATCTGCACCTAATCCTCCCATTATCCCCGGTTGTTATGCTGACATCAGAAAAATAAGGAGGAAGAAACAATGAAATTTTCATTTCGAAAAATCTTACTGACAGCTATCGCTTTTTCCGTGATCACCGCATCGGCTTGTTCGGAAATAGGGGTCACCCAAACGAAGACCGATTCGCAAGTGGGCTTGAGCGGAGAATTGACGATGACCGGTTCCACTTCGATGGCGGACGTCAGTAACGCGCTCGCCGAAGCATTTATGAAAAAGTACGAGAAGGTCACGATCTCCGTCGGCGGCAACGGTTCCGGTGAAGGTCCGACCGCGGTGAACGACGGAACGGCGAATATCGGTTTGTTGTCTCGCGGACTGAAGGATTCGGAAAATCCCGCCGGATTCGATCAGTACATCATCGGTTATGACGGAGTGGCCGTCATCGTTCATCCGCAGTCGCCGGTCAAGGAGCTTTCTCTTACGGAATTGGCGGATGTTTTTTCCGGAAAGATCACGAATTGGAGTGAGCTCGGAGGCGCGGACGCGCCGATCCAATGCATTGGAAGAGAAGCGGCATCCGGCACCCGG
>CAYPAL010000036.1:0-12366 GCA_964408695.1 uncultured Oscillospiraceae bacterium
GCATTTTGCAGTCGGAGACGCCGATGTACTGCAGGGTCGTTTTCAGGCGTTCCAGGTAATCGACGACCTCCTCCGCGCTTCGAAAATCCGGCTCGCTTACGATCTCGATCAACGGAATGCCGCAGCGATTGTAATCGACCAGCGTACATTTCTCTTCCGTGTCGTGCATGAGCTTGCCGGCATCCTCCTCCATGTGCATTTCGTGGATCCGGATCTTCTTCACGGCCTCTCCTTCGCCGATTTCAATGTATCCGTTCCGGCAGATCGGCAGATACAGTTGGGAAATCTGATAAGCCTTCGGAAGGTCCGGGTAGAAATAGTTTTTTCGGTCAAACTTGCCGTTTCCGGTGATTTCGCAATGTGTCGCCAAGCCGGCGCGAACGGCATAGCGCAGTACCTCGCGGTTGAGTGCGGGAAGCGTTCCGGGCATGCCGGAGCAGATCGCGCAGACATGCGTGTTCGGATCCCCGCCGAAGGCGGTCGGACAGCCGCAGAAAATCTTCGATTCGGTCGAGAGCTCGACATGGACTTCCAGTCCGATGATGACTTCATACTCGGTCATTTCCGCTCCCCTCCTTCCCGCTTGTCCCGATCCCCGGGATATCGCAGGTGATGCGATGTCGACCGCTGGAAAAGGCAGGCCGCGTCGACCATGAGTTGCTCGCTCCCGTACGGGCCGATCATCTGCAAGCCGACGGGCAGTCCCTTTGTGTCGAAACCGCAAGGGATCGACGACGAAGGAAGTCCGACGATATTGGGAAGGACCGTATAAATGTCGCCCAGATACATCCTGAGCGGATCCGAAAGGCTCTCGCCGATCCGGAGAGCCGTCGAAGGCGCCGTCGGACCCAGGATCAGGTCACAGGACGAAAAAGCGTCGTCGAAGGCCTTTTTGATGAGCGCTTTGGCTTGAAGCGCCTTAATGTAATATGCGTCATAATAGCCGCTTGAAAGAACATAGTTCCCAAGCATGATCCGGCGCTTGACCTCCAGCCCGAAGCCCTCGCTTCGGCTCTTGATATAGATCTCGGCGAGGCTTCCGGCGTCCTTGGCCCGGTATCCGTACTTGATGCCGTCGTATCGGGAAAGGTTGGAGCAGGCTTCCGCGCAGGCGATGATATAGTAGGTCGGAATCGCGTATTCGACGATCGGAAGACGGATCGACTCGACTGTCGCGCCGAGGTCCTTAAAGACCTGAACGGCCTCCCGGACACGCGCTTCTACGTCGGGATCGAGTCCCTCGCCGAAATAATCCTCCGGGATCCCGATCCTCAGTCCCTTTCCTTCATAGACGCGTGCCTTCTCCAAATCGATCGGCGCGGAGTCGTTGGTGGTCTGGTCCATCGGATCCTTTCCGATGATTTGATTCAGAGCCGCCGCGCAGTCGAGGATGTCCCGTCCGAGCGGCCCGATCTGGTCAAGCGAAGAGGCATACGCAATCAGTCCGAACCGGGAGACACTCCCGTAGGTCGGCTTGATCCCGCTGATGCCGCAAAAAGAGCAGGGCTGGCGGATCGAGCCGCCCGTGTCGGATCCGTAGGCATAGAAGGCCGTCCTTGCCGCGACGGAGGCCGCTGAGCCGCCCGAGGAACCGCCGGGGACCCGGGTCGTATCCCATGGATTTTTCACCGGTCCGAGAAACGAAGTCTCCGAGGTCGAGCCCATGCAGAACTCGTCCAGATTCGTTTTGCCGACCATCACCGCGCCGGATGCCTCCAGACGATGAACGATCGTCGCGGAATAGGGTGGAATGAAGTCCGCGAGCATCTTGGAGCCGCAGGTCGTCCGGAGCCCTTCTGTGCATATATTGTCTTTCATCGCAAAAGGAACGCCGGCTAAAGGCGAGTTCAGCTCGCCGGTCCGGATCTTTTTCTGGACCGCTTCCGCCTTTTCGAGCGCGAGGTCCTTAAAAACCCGGATATACGCGTTGAGAGTCGCATCCGTCTTTCCGATCGAATCGAGCGCCGCGCGGGTTGCGTCAACACTGGTCATCTCGCCGTTCCGGATCGCCTTCCCGACATTCAGGGCGGTCATTTTCATTATTTCATCGGATCTCATATGATTTATTGCCTCAAATTCACTCTCTTTAAGAATGCCTAAGCCTCACATTCATTCGCAATGGCAGATACCCCGACCGCCCTTGATCGGGAATGTCGCCTTTCGAGCATAAGATGGATCGCGCGATGTCATTCGACCGTCTTCGGAACCTTGAAGTATCCGTTCTTCTGTTCGGGAGCGTTTCTTAAAATCGCCGCCCGGCAGTCGCCGTTGACCGCCTTGTCTTCTCGAAAAACAGGCTCCATCGGAACCGTGTGCGACAGGGGTTCGACACCCTCCGTCTCGAGCTCGTTGAGCTTTTCGATGTATTCCAGGATCTTCGACAGGTCGTGCTGAGTCCGGAGTTTTTCGTCCTCACTCAGTCGGATCCGCGCGAGTTGCTCCAGATATTCGATCTGTTCCGGACCGATCCCGGCCGGGTTTTTTTCTGCTGATGTTTCAGATCGTGCCATATTCATCCTTCCCTTCGCCCGTTAAGGAGTGTGACCAGCATTTCCCGGACCGCCTGCGGGTCACCCTTGCCGCGCAAAGCCTTCATCGACTGACCGATCAGGAATTGGATGCTTTTCTCGTTTCCGCCCAAATACTCGGAAACCGCTTTCTCATTCGTATCCAGGACCTCCCGGATGACCGGCTCGATCGCGCCGGCGTCGGATACCTGTAAGAGTCCGTTCTTCTCGATGTATTCCACCGGATCCGCATCGGACTCAAACACCGCGGCGAAGGTCTTTTTTCCCACCGCGCGGTTGATCTTGCCCTCGGCGATCATTTTCAGGATCCGCCCCAGAGCATCCGGATCGAACTTCATGTCTTCCGGCTGCATCTGCGCGTCGTTCAGAAGCTTCAGGAGCTCGGTCATCACCCAGTTCGAGGCCTCCTTGGGATTATTACAGATCCCTGTCGTCCGCTCGAAAACATCCACCAGATACTTCGAACCCGTCAAAATGTCCGCATCGTATTCCGGAAGCTCAAATTCGCGGATGTACCGCTCCCTTTTCTCTGCCTGAAGCTCGGGGAGTGTCTCACGGATGCGCTGAATATAATCCTGTCCGACGATGACGGGCATCAGATTCGGGTCGGGAAAATACTTGTAGTCCTGAGCGTTTTCCTTGTTTCTCATCGCAAAGGACGAGCCTTTATTGTCGTCCCATCTTCTTGTCTCCTGATAGAGCGTCCCGCCGGCCTCGATGACATCGATATGACGCTCGGCTTCCCCGACGATCGCACGCGCGATGGACTTCAGGGACGCCATATTCTTCATCTCCGTACGCACGCCGAATTTCTCGGTGCCGACCGGCCGAACCGAAATGTTGATATCCGCCCGCATAGAGCCCTCCTGCATCTTGCAATCGGAGACTCCGAGGTACTGCAATGTCGACTTGAGCTTTTCCAGATAGGCGACGACCTCTTCCGCCGTTCGAAAATCAGGCTCGGAAACGATCTCGATGAGCGGAACACTGCAACGGTTATAATCGACCAAAGAACAGTCGTCCCATGAATCGTGGACCAACTTACCCGCATCCTCCTCGATATGGATCCGGTTGATGCCGACGGTTTTCGTCTTGCCGTTCGCGACAATATCCAGGTGTCCCTTCCGGCATATCGGATGGTACATCTGCGTGACCTGATACGCGGCCGGAAGATCCGGATAGAAATAGCTCTTCCGGTCAAACCGGCTGAATTCGGAAATCTCACAATTCAGTGCCAGACCGGCACGGACCGCGTACTCGACGACACGCCGGTTCAGTGAAGGCAGCGTTCCGGGCATTCCGGCACAGCCCTCGCACACATGAGCGTTCGCGACGTCGCCGTAACTTGCGGAGCATCCGCAGAATATTTTCGAATTTGTCGAGAGCTCGACGTGGACTTCGATCCCCATTACCGTCTCATAATTCGTCATACTTTACTCCTTCGCCGGTTCTTTCGACACTCGCCCGCATATAAGCGGCACCCGCTCCGAGGATCATCGCTTCCGAAAAATGCTGCCCGATGATCTGAAGTCCGATTCCCAAGCCTTGGGGATCCTTTGCGCAAGGGACCGAGGCGGACGGCAGTCCGGCAAGGCTCGCCGGCACGGTAAAAAAGTCCGACTCAAACAGGGAAAGAAGGCCGTACTTGCCGGAAGCCGGAGCGACCGATGGCGATACCGGACCAACGATCACGTCAAAGCGCTCAAAGGCGGACTTAAACCTTGCGGCGATCATCGCCTTGATCTTCAATGCCTTAAGATAGTACTCCTCATAATGGCCGGAGGACAAGAAGAGATTGCCGAGCATGATCCGCCGCTGAGCGTCCGCGCCGAATCCCTCGCTTCTGGACATTTCGTACACCTCCGACAATGTCGTCGCCCGAGGCGAACGATACCCGTACTTGATCCCGTCGAGGCGACTCAAATTGGTCGACGCCTCCGCGCAGGCGATCACTGCGTACGCCGGGACCGTGTATAGAAGCTCCGGGAAGGAAAAGGTGTCGACCGTGGCGCCCGCCGAGCGAAAAACCTGAAGCGCGCCATCAAAGGCATTCTTCACCTCAGGATCCGTCTCTGCGTTCAGAAATTCCTCCGGAACACCGATCCTCAGTCCCTTCAAAGAGAACGCCTCGATCTTCGTCCGGTCTATCTGCTCCGTTTCCGCGGAGGTCTGATCGGCCGGATCTTTTCCCGAAATGATATTCATAAGAGCGGCTACATCCGCCATATCCCTTCCGACCGGACCGATCTGATCCATGGAGGACGCATATGCACACAAGCCGAGACGGGAAACCGTACCGTACGTCGGACGCAAGCCGCAGACTCCGGCCTGGGCGCTTGCCTGACGCAACGCTCCGCCGGTGTCCGAGCCGAACGCGCACACCGCTTCGCCGGACAAAACAGCCGCTCCCGAAGCACCGACAACGCGGCACTCGTCGGAAGGATGTTTCGTCGGTTCGAAAAAAGATGTCTCCGTCGCCGTTCCCATCGAGAATTCATCGATATTAAGTTTGCCGACGACGATCATCCCGGCTTCTTCAAGCTTTTTGACCACGGTCGCCGAGTAGGTCGGGATGTAATTTTCGAGTATTTTCGAGCCGCCCGTCGTCCTTCGGCCTTCCGTGCAAATATTATCGTCCAGCGCGACCGGCACCCCGGCCAACGGTGATAAACTTTCTCCGGAATCGATCCGGATCTGGATCGCCCGGGCCGCTTCCATGGCCTCTTCCTCGAAAAGGCTGATATAGCAATGCGATTCCTTCTCCCGAATCAGAGAGAACAACGCGGAGACACAATCGGGGCTCGTGATCGCGCCTTCGCGAATCATCCGGCCCAGTTCCAGCGCCGTCTTATTTGTCAAATCATGGTTGCTCATCCGTTTATCCCTTCTTATCCCAAGAACCTCATTATTCCAGGGTTTTCGGAACTTTAAAATATCCGTCCTTCTGTTCCGGCGCATTTTCGAGAAGCCGGTCCCTCCGATTCGTGTTCGTCACTTCATCCTCGCGAAAAACATTCGTCGCCGGGAAAATATGATAGAGCGGCTCAACGCCGTCCGTACCGAGCTCCTTCATTACGTCCACTCGAGTCAGGAAGGCTTCCATCCCGGAGATCGCCTCCTTGCGAGCCGCATCCGAAAGCTTGATTTTGCTCTGATCTTCCAGACTGAGAATCAAATCATCCGAAATTTCCACTTTGTCCTCCGATCACGGCCCGAGCCGGCTCATATAACCTAGAAATTTTATCACGGACAACCCCCGAACGCAAGAAAAAGCCCGCCCGGAAGAGGCCTAAAAGGGCTTCCTTCCGGACGGGTCGTTCACTTGTTCTTTCGAAAAAAACCGCCGCTCCGGCGCTTACTTTTCGAACATCATCTCATAAATTCCCGCGGCCTCATCCTCGCCGACCCGTACAAAACTGCCGCGCGTCCCACCGTCTAACTGAAGGTGCTCGACGAGGTACGGAATATCTTCCTTCTTACCGCCGATCTCTTCCATGCGGATGGGAAGTCCGCAAGCGCGCCAGAATTGCTCCAGTCGCATAATTCCTTTCAGTGCCGTCCGCTCGGGATTGAAGAAATCCATCTCACATCCGAAAACGCGGACCGCGAGCTGAGCGAAGCGCATGACATCATGTTTCATCGTATACTTCATCCACGCCGGGAAAACCACCGCCAGGCCCGCGCCGTGTGTGACGCCGTACAACGCCGACAACTCATGCTCCAGATCGTGACTGCACCAATCCTGCTCTCGGCCGACGCCGACGATATTATTATGCGCGACCGTTCCGGCCCACATGATGTTCGCTCGTGCATCGTAATCATCCGGATCCGCCAAAACCTTCGGCACCTCCTTAAGCATCGAGAGTAACAAACCCTCGCACAGGCGGTCCGTCGTCTCAACGTTCCGGGTATTCGTAAAATACCGCTCGAAAATATGCGCCATGATGTCCGCGGCGCCCGCGGCCGTCTGATAGGCGGGCAAAGTCTGCGTCAACGCCGGATTGAGAATAGAAAACACGGGTCGGATCAGATCATCCGAGTATCCGCGCTTGTACATTCCGTCCGTCTTGGTGATCACCGAACTCTCCGAACCCTCTGAGCCCGCGGCGGCAATGGTCAATATCGTGGCGACCGGCAATGTTTTCTCCGCCTGCGCACTTCCGGCGTAGAAATCCCAGAAGTCACCGTCATAGCAAACGCCCAATCCGATCGCCTTGGACGAGTCGATCACGGATCCGCCACCGACGGCGAGGATAAAGTCAACTTTCTCCTTACGGCAAAGCTTGATCCCCTCGTAAACCAGAGTGTCCTCCGGGTTCGGCTTGACACCGCCCAGCTCGATATATGCGAGGCCGTCTGCCTGCAAGGATTGCCGGACACGGTCCAAAAGTCCGGAGCGAACTACGGATCCGCCGCCGTAGTGGATTAATATCTTCTTGCCGCCGTACTGATTCACCAGCGAACCGACCTGCGTCTCGGTGTCTTTACCGAAGATAAACCGAGTGGGACTGTGAAATTGAAAATTCTCCATATTTACTCCTCCTTCAGCGCAAATCGAGCATCCATAGCCCTCTCCTCGAGCATGTCCAGAAGAGCGGTCTGCGCGATCATCTTCTTCTGCTCCTCGTCGGCCTCGGCGCTTCCCACAAAAAATATAACATGAAAACCAAAGTCCGTTCGAACGATTTCCTTGTCCCCGACTTTTCTTGTCGCGTCAAAACACCACGCCTCGAACTCCTTGACCATCTCGCCCTTGGAAACGGTGTATTCCGCAGATTCAAGGGCCGTTCCGTCCCGGGTATGCTTGTCGCCGATCAGAACCATATCGTCATAGCCCTTGACCTGCAGTAACGTGTTTTCCGCGTCCTCAAGCGCCTTGGCGATCTCTTCTTCCGAAGCGTCTTGCTCACGCAGTCCGTTCCTCGGAGCGGCATACAAAATATGGCGAACGATAGGCAACGCCAGTTCTTCTTCGGTAAAAGAATAATTGGCGAGGTAATCCGAAGCATAAATATCTGCGAGATAAAGCCGCTCTACGATAGCCTTGAAACGCGCGAGCGTCATGTCGTCTCCGCAATACTGCTCGAGATAACCGTCTCCGGTCAGGCCGATCGTGGCGGCCGTTTCATCGATCGATTTCATGTTCTCGTCGATTTGCGCCTGCATCTCGTCCGAAAGCTTCATACTGTTCTCTTCGGCCAGAGCGCTAAGGATGTAGTTGCTCTGAAGGTCTTCCTCGACATATCGGACCAGATAATCGCCCCATGTCCCGGAACCGTTTTCGGTCAGGTCGCAGGTGGCGGACAGGTCGAGCATCCCGCTTTCATCCGCCGGATAG
The DNA here is from genome assembly GCA_964408695.1 of uncultured Oscillospiraceae bacterium. Taxonomy (GTDB): domain Bacteria; phylum Bacillota; class Clostridia; order Saccharofermentanales; family Saccharofermentanaceae; genus JAAYCT01. The sequence goes on from CAYPAL010000036.1 coordinate 7,867, forward strand.
TATCCGTATTGCGCGTAGGTCGACAGTTCCTGAAACGCCGATACACAGGTGTAATTGTACTCGCCGGCGCTCACGATCTGATCGCCGATCGAAAAGGTCCGGTTCAGAAGCGCCACCAGCTTCGGGTCATACATCTCTTCCAGTGTTTTAGGCTCCGTTACGAAAACCGGCGTTGTCACGCCGACTGTATCGGACAGTGTTGCGGAAACGGAAGAAATCGGAGTGGTGACCGATGTTTCCTTCTTATCACATCCGGAAAGGATCGCCGGGAATACTGCGGCGATGGCAACGACCAAGCCCAGGCAAAGCAGTTTCTTATACATTTTGTCCATAGTTCTCCTCTGAATTTTCACGAAAAATAAGGTCGGATAGTGGCATTATAGCATATTCCTCTTCATTCGCAGGGGCGTAAACTCGGCAAAAGAGCGGCAAAGCAAACGGCCGGTTCCGGAGCTCTTTGGGGAGACGACTACAACTGAAGGAAAATAGGACAGTGATCCGAGCCCATTACATCCGAGAGCATCCCTGTGTCCGCGACGCGCTCCGCCAAGACCTCGTCGGTAAAAAAGTAATCGATCCGCCATCCGACGTTCCGGTCCCGGGCAAAGGTCTTGTAGGACCACCACGAATATTTTTCCTTAACGTCCGGGTAGAGCATCCGAAAGGTGTCGACCAGCCCCGTTTCGAGAAACTTATCGATATACGCCCGCTCCTCCGGCAAAAATCCGGAGATCTTGGAGTTGGCGGCGGGGTTGGATAAGTCGATCTCGCGGTGTGCGGTATTCACATCCCCGCAAACGATGACCTGTCGGCCGGCCTCGATCTCGGTTCCGACCTTTTCGAGAAAACAGTCGTAAAACGCAAGCTTGAATTCGAGACGCTCTGGCCCCTGCCCGCCGTTCGGAAAATAAATGTTGTAGAGAATGAAGTCGCCGTAGTCCGCGCGGATCGTTCGGCCTTCGTGGTCGAAACGATCCTCGCCGAGTCCGAAGGAGACGGAAAGCGGCGCTTTTCGAGTGTACAGTGCCGTGCCGGAATAGCCCTTGCGCTCGGCGGCGTGGAAGTATCCCCGGTAGCCGGGGATCTCGGCGGCCTCCGGCGGATATTGATCCGGAGTCGCCTTGGTCTCCTGAAGGCAGACGATGTCCGCGTCGAAGGAAAAGAAACTTTCAAGGAATCCCTTTTGCGCCACTGCGCGGATCCCGTTCACATTCCAGCTGATCAGTCGCATAACCACCTCGCGCAAGCATCGACAAATGCCCGCTTTTTTGTTTACATTATATCAGAGAACCTTTTCGGCAAAGAAGCCCGAAACCCCGTTTTCGAAAAGAGAGGTGGCCTGTATGAATCAACAATCAGATAAACCCGCTCCCGTCCTTTCTCCCGAAGAAGCGGCGGAGCGTTATTCCCTGGAACCGGTCGATGTCGCGGTCATCGGCTCCGGGCCGGCCGGTCACTCCGCGGCGATCAACGCGATCAACCGCGGTAGGAGCGCCGTGATCATTTCCGGAGACTATCGCGACAGTTATCTCTATAAGGCCGCGACGGTCGAAAACATGCCCGGGATGCCCGGGAAAAGCGGCGCCGAAATACTCGATGCCTTCCATTCCCACGCGCTCGCAATGGGCGCCGTCGAGATCCGCGGACAAGTCCAGCTGATCATGCCGTTTCCGACCGATGACGGGGCGAGCCTTTTTCAAATCGCATACGGAAACTATATGATGATGGCGCGAGCCGTCATCCTGACCGTCGGGGCGTCGAGTTTCAAACCCTACCCGGGCGAGGCGCGCCTTTTGGGTCGCGGCGTCAGCTATTGCGCGACCTGCGACGGAATGTTGTACCGAGGGAAAACGACGGCGGTCATCGCCAAAGCCCCGGACGCGATCGAGGAGGCTGAGCATCTCGCGAAAATCGGCTGCCGCGTGCTGTTTTTTGCGTCTGCTCCGGATATGGAAAAATGGACGGACCGCCTTTCCTCGGGCGTTTTCGAGAAAACCGCGGCGGCCTCTTCCTTTGAGATCGAAGGAGAGGATACCGTATCGGCGCTTAGGGTCGACGGGGCTCGGATCCCGGTCGACGGCGTATTCATCCTGAGGAACTCGATCGCGCCCGACGCTCTCCTGCCGGGTATCGAGACGCAAGACGGTTACATAGGCGTGACCCGCGCCCAGGAAACCTCCGTGCCCGGTGTGTTCGCGGCGGGCGACTGCACGGGCAAGCCGCTTCAGATCGCCAAAGCACTCGGTGAAGGACTCGTGGCGGCCCTGTCCGCCGACGCGTTTCTCGCCGCGGCGGAGCGTACGAAGGGATAGACGTCCGGATCCGGCATCTATAAGGAGAGAGCCATGAAGGGAAAATTCTTGAGTCTTATCATGTCCGTCGTGATGATCCTCGGCGGATTTCAGGCATGCCAAGATAAAAACGCACCGTATACGATCCCGACAAAGGCGACCATTTCAGAACCAAGCACGACAGAGGTCCCGATCGAGACGACCTCGGAGGCCATCCCGGAAAACACGGAACCCCCGATCGAGACGATGAGGGAATCCATCGCGACGACGGAACCCACGGAAGCCCCGATCGAGACCATAAAAGAGAATGCCGCACCCTCAGCGACTTCATTGCCGACAACGGATCCGACGAAGAACACGGCAGGACCGACCGAGGCGTCCTCCGAAACGTTCATGACAAAGACGGTGTACGCCACCATGACCGTGAACATCCGTTCGGGCCCCGGCACGAGCTATTCCAGAGTGCGCACGGTCGAGACCGGTACGGCGCTCAATATCCTTTCGCTTACCTCAAACAATTGGTACCGACTGGACGATGATACTTACGTGAGTCCTTCGGTAGTGTCCGACATCATGCCCACACCGACTCCAACGCCAAGTCCGTCTCCTTCTCCGACCCCCTCTCCGACCCCGGATCCGAACGCGACGCCCACGCCTACCCCGACGCCGCGGGATACAGGGATCTCCTCGGAGACCGCGACGCGGATCGCCAAGGAGATCATCACAACCGTACGCTCCGAAAGGGGTCTGACGACCCACTTCAGCGATGTCCTTTGTGCGCGCTGTCTCAAAAGTGCGCAACGGTGTGTCATCAATCATGCGATTCTCAACGGTACGTACGAATCCGTAGGCGGTGTCGGAAACTATTTCTATTATTCAGGCTCATATATCGGCGATCCCGAGGAGGGTTGGTTCTCCTGGACCTTTACGACTCATGCCGGCGAGATCAAGGTACTCGACACCAGCGAGGAGGCAATACGGGGAAGTGTCCGGGATCTGATCGTGAATCACGTTCCGGCTATGGCAACGAATGCCGAAGAGACTGAATTCGGGGTCGGCATCCACAGGGCACTGCTTAACGAGATCGACCCGCAATACACCGGCAAATTCGGTGAACAGGTGACATACTACATCTACATTTCCTGCGCTTCCCCGCGTTCACTCGAGTGTCAAATCGAAATGGGCTGGTACGACTGATCCAACCGGAATTCCGGTCCAGAAGAATAGAAGCCTGAACCACAATTAATCGAGGGTTCATCAGACAAGGAGGTCTATGCTATGGAAAAGAAAAAACAGATCCTTTTAGTATTTACGGGCGGGACTATCTCGTCCCGAATTCACAAGAAGGCGCTGGAGCTCGGCACCGCCCCGTACACGCTCCTTGAAACCGCCGGGAAAAACCCCCGCTCCTTTGACATTATCGAGCCGATCAGTGTCTTTTCGGAGAATATCACTCCGGAGATGTACCGTGTGCTGTTCGGCGCGATCGGCAAGGCTTTTTCACCGGCCAAACACTGCGGGATCATGATCGCGCACGGTACCGACACGATGGCGTATACCGCACAGCTGGCAAACCTCTTCTTTTCCAAATACACCGTTCCCGTGGTGCTTTTCGGGAGCAAGCGCACGTTAGACGATCCCGAAAGCGACGCGCGGGCGAACTTCAAGGCCGCGCTGGCAGTTGTCTCTTCCGCCGATAAGGGCGTCTACGTCGTCGGTCAGGCATCGGATAAGAAGGTCTACGTCCATCACGCCGGCTGGGTCCAAAGCGCCGACGTCCGGACGGACGACTTTTCGAGCTTCCGGAATCGCTTCGCGGGAAAGATCGTCCGCGGGGCGTTCGTTCCGAATCCCGATTTCACCGGGCCGCCGGTCTTCCCGGCCGCCTCCTCCGCCCTCTCGAAAATCAAGAAGCTCTCCGCGCTTCCGACTGAGCGGACCGTGCTGTGTATCCCCGCCTCATGCTGTACCGGCTATGAGATATATCAGGTCGGCATGCCCTCGTTTCGATATGTCCTGGTTCAGCCGTACCACTCGGGCACCGCGAACGCCCTCTCCGAGGACAATCCGTTCTCGCTTCTTTTCCTGAAGAATGCTTGCGACAGCAAGGGAAAGCGAATTTTTCTCGGGCCGTGCGATATCGAAAAGCCGCTCTATTCGACGTCTCAGGCGCTCCGGGAGGCCGGGATCACGCCGATCCCCGACATGC
>CAYPAL010000037.1:0-12350 GCA_964408695.1 uncultured Oscillospiraceae bacterium
ACGCCGTCGCACCCGGTTTTATCGAGACGCAGATGACGAACGCGCTTCCGGACAAAGTTAAAGAATCGGCCATCGAACGCATCCCGTTAAAGCGATTCGGACAGCCGTCGGATGTGGCCGAGCTGGTCGCGTTTCTCGCTTCCGACGAAGCATCTTATATCACCGGACAGGTCATTGAGGTGTCCGGCGGATTGGTTTTGTAATCATAGGCGTTTCGGCACTCGATCGGAGTGCCGCACAGATCATTTTTATAGCAGGAGGAGCATATGTCAGTTTCCCCCATGAAGAGCAGTTTATATGAAGATCACGCAGGCAGGCCCCGGGTCGTGGTTACCGGAATGGGCGTCATCTCGCCGGTCGGAAAATGCGTTCCCGAGTTCTGGGAATCGCTGATCCAAGGGCGACACGGCATTCGGAAGATCAATAAAGACCTTTATCCGGGCGTGCGGGTCAACACGGCCGCGGAGGTCAAGGACTTTGACCCGACGGAGTATCTCGATCGAAAAGAAGCACGCCGGACGGACCGGTATTGTCAGTTCGCCGTCGCCGCCGCCAGGGAAGCGATCGAGATGTCCGGGATCGACTTTTCGACCATGGATCCCTTTGACACCGGAGTCATCATCGGCTCGGGCGTCGGAGGCCTGGGCACACTCCAGGACCAATTTGAAGAGCTTCTGGTGCGGGGCGGACCGGACCGGATATCGCCCCTGTTCATTCCGATGATGATCAGCAATATCGCCGCGGGAAAGATTTCGATGATCTACGGCATCAAGGGCGCGAATTATTGCGTCACGACGGCTTGCGCCTCGGGAACTCACGCGATCGGAGAGGCGTTTCACAAAATCAAACTCGGATATCTGAAGGCCGCAGTGGCCGGAGGGGCCGAAGCGCCCGTTACGCGTATCGCGCTGGCCGGATTTGCGAATATGAAAGCGCTGAACATGACGGAGGATCCGGATCTTTCGTCACTGCCGTTTGATGCGCGCCGGGGAGGATTTGTCATCGCCGAGGGTGCGGGCATCCTGATCCTGGAAACGATGGAAAACGCGGTGAATCGCGGCGCGACGATCCTGGCGGAGATCGCCGGTTACGGAGCGACGGCCGACGCGTATCACATCACGAGTCCCGATCCGGAGGGCAAGGGCGCGGGGACGGCGATGAAACTCGCGATGCGCGAGGGCAACGTCTCTCCCGAGGAGATCGACTATATCAACGCCCACGGCACGGGAACGCCTTTGAACGACAAATACGAGACACTGGCGATCAAATTTGCGATGGGTGATGAAACCGCGGCAAAAGTATCCGTCAGCTCCACAAAATCCGTGACCGGGCATCTCCTGGGCGCGGCCGGAGGAGTCGAGGCGGTGGCGACCATCATGGCCATGATGGACGGGATCATTCCTCCGACCGTCGGCTTAAACGAGCCGGATCCGGAATGTGATTTGGACTACACGCCGCTTGTCGCGAAAAAGAAAGAGATATCCGTCGCCCTATCCAATTCTCTGGGATTCGGCGGGCAGAACGGAACGCTTTTATTCAGAAAGGCAGGATACGAAAAATGACACCGGAGACAAAAAAATCGAATGAATCGGAAACTCCGATCTCAGGTAAAGGATTAACCTTTTGCCAGATCAAAGAGATCATGTCCCTGATGAAAAAAGAAGGCATTACTCATTTTCGCATGGGTCAGGGAGAGGGCCGTCTGAGCATATCCAGAAAGCCCGACACGGTGATCGGAACGACACAGGGCTGTACCCAGCCTGTCTTTCAGGACCTGTGCCGGGAGGAGGCTTCTTCCGGCGAAGCTTTGAACTCATCGGAATCTGCCCGCACCGGACATGCGGTGACTTCGCCGGTCGTCGGGGTGTTTTACGATACGCCGGCACCCGACCAGTCGCCGTACGTTGAAGTAGGCTCGATCGTTAAAAAGGGCGATGTCCTTTGTATCATCGAAGCGATGAAACTGATGAACGAGGTGACCAGCCCGGTTTCCGGAACAGTCACGGAAATCCTGGTTCAAAAGGCCAGTCGTGTCGAGTTCGGGCAGGAGCTTTTCATCATCGAGCCGAGCGAAAATAAGGAGTACACCCATGAGTGAGTCAGCGATCATGAACCGGGCCGATATTGAGTCGATCATTCCGCACAGAGAACCCTTTATCCTTGTCGATGAGGTGTTGGAGATCGACGACGAGCACATTGTTGCGTTGAAGAACGTGCGCGCCGACGAGTATTATTTTCAAGGACACTTCCCCGAGATGCCCGTTATGCCGGGTGTTTTGGTCGTTGAGTCGATGGCGCAGGCCGGTGCGATCGTCGCGCTGAACAAGCCGGAGAATAAAGGGAAAATCGCGTTTTTCGCGGGGATCGATAAGGTTCGCTTCAAAAAGAGCGTTTTTCCCGGGGATACATTGAGATTGGAAGTACGCTTGACCAAACAGCGCGGTCCCATCGGATTCGGCGAGGGCAAAGCCTTTGTCAACGGCGCCCTATGCGCGTCCGCCGAGATCATGTTTGCCATCGGCGACGCGAAAAAGGATTGATCCCGACAAGGAGATAGAGATGTTTCGAAAAATACTCATCGCCAATCGCGGCGAAATCGCCGTCACCGTCATTCGTGCTTGCCGGGAAATGGGCATCACGAGCGTGGCGGTCTGCTCCGAGGCGGATCGGGACGCGCTTCATGCGCGGATCGCCGACGAGTGCGTTTGTATCGGACCCGCCGCATCCAAGGACAGCTACCTCAATATGCAGGCCATTCTGTCCGCCTGCCTGACGACCGGTGCGGAAGCGATCCATCCGGGATTCGGCTTCCTTTCGGAAAATCCGGTTTTCGCGCGACTGTGCGAGAAATGCGGCATTAAATTTATCGGCCCGACGGCTCAGATCATGGATATGATGGGCAATAAGTCCAACGCGAGGAAAACAGCCGAGCAGGCCGGGATCCCGATCATTCCGGGATCGACGGGAGCGGTTGCGGACTTAGGCACCGCCAAACGCGACGCCGAGCGAATCGGTTATCCGGTCCTGATCAAAGCATCGCAGGGCGGCGGCGGGCGCGGGATGCGCATCGCCAACAGCGAAGCGGAGCTTCCCGGCGCTTTTCAAATGGCAAAAACCGAGGCGAAGGCCTGTTTCGGTAACGATGAGGTGTATCTGGAAAAGCTGGTCCTTGAGCCGAGACACATCGAGATCCAACTCCTGTGCGACGAGTTCGGTCACGTGATCCACCTGGGCGATCGTGATTGCTCGGTGCAACGGCGCAATCAGAAGATCATCGAGGAGGCGTCTTCTCCGTTTATGACCGACGAGCTTCGCGTCCGTATGGGCGGCGCGGCGGTATGCCTCGCGCGCAAGATCGGTTATACCGGGGTCGGGACCATCGAATTCCTTGTTGATAAGGAACGCAATTTCTATTTCATGGAGATGAACACGCGCATCCAGGTGGAGCACCCCGTCAGCGAAGCCATTACGGGCGTCAACCTGATCCAGGAGCAGATCCGGGCCGCCGCCGGCGAAGTGATGCGGTATTCGCAGAGGGACATCGTTTTCAGGGGGCATTCGATCGAATGTCGAATCAATGCGGAAGATCCCGAGAATGACTTCAGACCTTGTCCGGGTACCATCCGGACCCTGCATCTGCCGGGCGGACCGGGGGTGCGGATCGACAGCGCCGCATACCAGGGATATACAATTCCTCCGTATTATGACTCGCTTTTGGCGAAGGTCATTGTCCATGCTCCCACCCGGGAGGAGGCGATCGCGCGGATGCGGCGGGCGCTTACCGAATTTGTCATCGTCGGGGTGAAAACCAACATCGATTTTCATCTGGCGATCCTTCGCGAGCCGGACTTTATTCGCGGCCATTACGATAACACCTATCTGGATCGAAAAAGAGAAACACTTCTGCCGAAAGCGGAATGAGGAGCAAAACAATGGATGATTCATTTTCGATGATTCGGGATCGCCTGGCGGCGAACCGGAAATATTTGGAGGACCAGGACGCGATCGGCAAGAGCAGTGTCCCGGGTGAGGTCGGACAAACCGGGCTCAAGGACCGCTTCAGCTATCTGATGCCGATCCCCGACGACCTTTGGGTCCGCTGCCCGTCGTGTCAGGGAGTCATGCTCCGGGAAGATTTTGAGGAGAATCGAAGCGTTTGCCTGCACTGCGGGCACTGCTTTCGCGTAAATGCCCGGGAGCGTCTGGCGATGACCGTCGATGAGGGCTCCTTCGAGGAACTCTGGGAAACCTTGTACGGCAAGGACCCTATCGGTTTTCCGAGGTATGATCACCGTTTGCGTAAACTTCAGGAAAAAACCGGGATGACCGAAGCGGTCATCGTCGGAAGCGCTTCGGTCGGCGGGTTTCCCTGCATGATCGGAGCGATGGATTCCAATTTTCTGATGGGCTCGATGGGGTCGGCGGTCGGTGAGAAGATCACGCGGCTTTTCGAAAACGCGACGGAGAAAAAATTGCCGGTCGTGCTGTTTACGTCTTCCGGAGGAGCTCGAATGCAGGAGGGCATCGTCTCGCTGATGCAGATGGCCAAAACGGCCGGAGCCGTCGAGCGGCACCACCGTGCCGGACTCCTGTTCATCTGCGTGATGACGGATCCGACGACCGGCGGAGTGACCGCGAGCTTCGCGTCGCTCGGCGACATCATCCTCTCCGAGCCGGACACACTCATCGGTTTTGCCGGCCGAAGAGTCATCGAGGGGACGATCGCCCAGGCTCTGCCGGACGATTTTCAACGCTCGGAATTCATCCTGAAGCATGGTTTTCTCGACGCGATCGTGACTCGTGACGATATGCGCCGCAAACTTACTGATCTGCTGTCAATACACTCGGGTAAAAAGATACACGGTTCCGATACGGACGCGCCGAGAGGGCGACTGCCCGCGCTTCCGAAGCACCGGAGCAGTGGTTCCGAGTGCCTTTCGATCATACGAAACCGGGAGCGGCCGACTCTGAACGACTACCTGCCGATGATCTTTACCGATATCCACGAGATGCACGGCGACCGGTATTTTGCCGACGACCGCGCGATCTTCACGGGCATCGGCCGGTTGAACGGACGCCCGGTCACTATCATCGGTCACCGGAAAGGAAAGACGCTTCTGGAGAACCAGGAGTGCAATTTTGGCATGCCCCATCCCGAGGGTTATCGAAAAGCGCTCCGCGCGATTAAGCAGGCCGAGAAATTCGACCGCCCAGTCATTACTTTCATCGATACACCGGGTGCTTATTGCGGTGTCGCCGCAGAGGAGCGCGGTCAGGGCGAGGCGATCGCCAGAAATCTGATGGAGATCATGCCGGTCGCAACCCCGATCATCAGCGTCGTCATCGGAGAAGGCGGCAGTGGCGGCGCTTTAGGCATCGCGATCTGCGACGAACTGGCGATGACCTCCAACGCCATCTATTCTGTCATTTCTCCCCGCGGCTTCGCGTCTCTTCTTTGGAAGGACCCGTCACGCGAAAACGAAGCGGCCGACACGGCGCATATCACCGCGTACGATCTGAAAGAAATGGGGATCTGCGAGGTCGTGCTCGCCGAACCGGACGGCGGAGCGCATTCCGGAGCCGAGCGCATGGCGGGCACGCTCAAGACCTACCTGCTCGGTGCGGTCGAGCGGCATGCCAAATCTTTTACGAAAGATACCGAAAAAGCGCTTGAAGCGCGATATCTGCGTTTTCGAACGATTGGAGACTGCTCCTAGACATGATAAAATAGCAGGCGACGGCTCTCTGCGGCGACTCGACCGACTTTTCGGGAACTGCCGTGGAAGCAGCAGGCTTGAATCATCATTGAAGGAGTGTTCATGAAAGTCTCTCTGTTTCCGTTTCTTCGACCGTTTCTGCGCGAGACGGTCGCGGGACTTTTCTTTAAGTTGATTGAAGCAAGTCTCGAGTTGATGCTTCCGATCCTGCTTGCCCGGATCATCGACATCGGTATTTCCGGACGGGACATTCCCTTTATCTATAAGACCGGCGGGCAAATGCTCCTGCTGATTTGCGCCGGATTGGTCTGTGCCGTGCTTTGTCAATACTGCGCCGCGGTCGCGGCTCAGGGATTCGGTGACAAGTTGAGGACGGCGCTGTTTTCGCACATCAATCGCCTTTCGGTTTCCGAGCAGAGAAAAATCGGGACCGAATCCCTGATGAACCGGATCACATCGGACGTGGAGCGCCTCCAACTGGCCGTATCCATGCTGATCCGCCTCGGTTCGAGGATCCCGTTTGTGGTATTGGGTGCCATACTGGCATCGGTCATGATCGATTTACCGCTTTCGGGGGTCATCATTACCGGGGCGGTCGCGTTTCTTGTCGTGGCGGCGGTGATCATTCTGTCCGTATTTCCTCTTTATACCGAGCTTCAGAGTCGATTGGACCGAATCGGAAAGACCCTGAGGGAAAGCTTTCTGGGCGTTCGGGTGATTCGAGTCTTTCGAAGGAGACAACATCAACGGGAACGATTTGACGTGACCGTGGACGAGCATGAAAAAACCGCGGTGCGTGCCGCGAAAATCTCCTCCTTCATGCAGCCTTCGACTCAGCTCATCATGAACCTGGCCATCTGCGGGATCCTTTGGTTCGGAGCAGGCCGGGTCGATTCGGGTGCGCTGAGCACCGGACAGGTCATCGCTCTGATCAACTATATTCTCCAGATCCTGGTCGCCTTGATCCTGGTGGCCAATCTGACCGTCATTTTTACCCGCGCCGCGGCCTCTCGAAAAAGAGTTCGGGAGGTGATGGCGCTTCCGTTATTTTCCGACGAGATCGACGGCATGTCTCCCGCCGGGACAGAGCCCGACGCGGATCTTTCACTGGAGTTCCGCGACGTGACCTTCCGGTATCCGGGAGAAGGTACCGAAACGGAATCGAGGACGGCGCTTAGAGATATTTCTTTTCGCGTCGCACCGGGAGAGACATTGGCGATCACCGGCACGACTGGATCCGGCAAGTCCACTTTGGTCTCTCTGATGATTCGGTTAGCGGATCCGACGGAGGGGAGTATTCGGGTGATGGGAAGAAAGACCACCGACGTTCCCGTTGACGAACTGCGCCAAAAGATCTCCGTAGTTCATCAGGCTCCGAAACTTTTCTCGGGAACCGTCGCGGAGAATCTTCGCTGGGGGAACGGGAACGCGGACGAACAAAAACTTCAAGAAGCCTTGAAGGTGGCTCAGGCGAAAGACTTTACCGAAGCGCTTCCGGAGGGTTTGAACAGCCGGGTCGAGCGAAACGGTCGCAATTTCTCGGGGGGCCAAAGACAGCGCCTCGCAATCGCCCGAGCCCTTGTGAAGCAAGCCGATCTGTTGATCCTGGACGACTCGGCGTCGGCGCTCGACTACTTGACGGAGTCTCGACTGTATCACGCCGTCACGAAGTCCAATCGTGAAACCGGGCGGACGCTGATCGTGATCTCTCAACGCATTGCGGCGATCCGTTCGGCGGATCGAATCCTCGTTCTCGACGAGGGAAGGATGGTCGGCTTCGGAACACATCGCCGACTCCTGACGGACTGCCCGGAGTATAAGGAAATCGTCGACTCCCAGCTTTTCGGGAAGGAGGCGACATAGTGGCCGGTGAAAGAAACGTTCTTCAGGGAATGGCGAACCTGGCGCCCGAAGGCGCGAAGCTGTCACGATCCCGCACCCGGCCGAAACTTTCAACGCTTCTGCGCGTCCTGTCCTATGCCGGCGAAAAGAAATCGCATCTCTTTTTGGTGATCGCGTTCGGAATGCTCGGAGGCGGGATGATGGTCGTGGCCCCTTATTTTACGGGCACGACGATCGACAGGATGATGAGCGACGGCAGTACCGATTTCGGAGAGATCTTGCGGGGCGTTCTTCTTCTTGCCGCGATGTATATGATCGGAGCGATCTTTCTGTGGTTCATGCAATATTTATCCGGTATCGTATCGGCGCGCACGGCGGCCGGTGTTCGAAAAGCGATGTATTCCCAGATCGACCGCTTACCCATCTCCTTTTTTGATACATCGTCCGACGGAGACGTACAGGGCCGATTCGTCTATGACGTCGATGTTATATCGGACGGTTTGACACAAGGACTTGCCCAGCTTTTTTCGGCGACGGTGACGATCGTCGGAACCCTCGTGTTCATGGCGCTGATGAGCGTGAAAATGACGCTGATGATCATTCCGATGGCGGCTCTGACGGTTGCGACCGCGATCCAGATCGCCCGAATGACCACGCGTCAGTTCTCCCGACAGCAGTCGCTGGTCGGAGAACTCAGCCTGCTCTCCGAAGAAATCATTTCCGGACAGCGGGAGGTCAAGGCATTCGTTTACGAGGACCGCGCGCAAGAGCGCTTCGAAAAGATAAGCTCCACGCTCTTTCGAACCGCGAAAAGAGCGCAGTTCTACTCATCTCTTCCGAACCCGACCACCCGCTTTCTCAATCATGCGGCGTATATCGCGATCGCTGTCCTGGGTTTCTTTTTCGGAGGGCTGTCCGTCGGACAAATATCGGCCTTCATCCTGTATTGGACCAATTTCTCGCGGCCCGTCAATGATTTGACCAATATCACATCACAGGTCATGGCCGCGTTTGCCTCGGCCGAGCGCGTCTTCGAGATCCTCGATCTTGCGCGCTCGCGCAATACGGAAAGCGGCGCAAGCGCCAACCCGGACCGGATCGAGGGCGAGGTGCGATTCGAAAATGTGTCTTTCTCATACTCTAAAGATAAACCGTTGATCCATGACCTGTCCTTTGCCGCAAAGCCCGGCCATACGGTTGCGATCGTCGGACCGACCGGAGCCGGGAAAACAACGCTGATCAACTTGCTCCTGCGCTTTTACGAGATCCGGGAAGGCCGCATACGCATTGACGGCACGGATATTTCCGAAATGAATAAGGACACGCTTCGTTCGATGTTTGGGCTGGTCCTTCAGGACACGTGGCTTTTCGAGGGGACGGTTCGCGACAACCTGCTGTTCGGGAAGCCGGACGCGAGCGAGGAGGAAATGATCGAGGCGGCAGAGGCCGCACACGCGGACGGTTTCATTCGCCGCCTGCCGGCCGGCTATGATACCCTGCTCCTCGAAAACGCAGAGAACCTGTCGGAGGGTCAGCGTCAGCTGTTGGCGATCACCCGGGTCATGTTGGCCGACCCGCCGATGCTGATCCTGGACGAAGCGACCAGCTCGGTCGACTCTCTGACCGAAAAGCGGATCCGCGCGGCCTTTGATGATTTGATGGAAGGGCGAACGGGCTTTGTCATCGCCCATCGCCTGTCCACGATCCGGAACGCCGACTTGATCCTCGTCATGAAGAACGGAGCCATCGTCGAGCAGGGAACGCACCACGATTTGATGGAACGGGACGGGTTTTACGCGCAGTTGTACGGAAGCGGCGCGGGAAACGGTCCGGACCCGGCTTCAACGCATTGAAGAAAGATAAAAAATGTGTTAGATTTAAGCATATATCCGCAGTCGGCATACGACTGAACGCATGATTCGGAGATCGGTAGAAGGAGGTGTTACTAATGAAGAAGTCAATGATATTCTTTCTTATTGTCGCAATCCTGGCGACGGCTGTGTTGTCAACATCCTGCAACAAGAAGGTTTTGGACGACGACGATTTTGAGGATGTGATGGATGATTTCGATTTCTATGTCTACGAGGTGGAGGATGGTCTGTCAAAGAAGATCGATAAACGGATCAACGCCTACGATGACGACTACGATTACGTGGCGTACTATATCGAGTTTGACGATGAAGAGGATGCCGAGGAGGAGTTTGAGGATCTCCTGGATGACGTTAAGGATGCCAAAGACGATAAGGATTTCGAAGGGAAAATCAAGAAATCCGGCTCGGGGAACTATGACAAATTGATTATTGACGGAGATTTTGACGATGATGTGAACGAGATCCCGGAAGGTAAATTCTACGGGGTGATTTACAGGATCGACAATATCGTTCTGGTCGTTGCCGCGATGGACAATGACAAAAGAGATATCGAGAAGGTCGAAGAGATCCTCGATGAACTGGGATACTGAGCCGGTTGTCCGACTGTTTTTCACTAGTGTATGTTAATTTGTCAAATTCATGCTATAATCAAAGGAGAAAATTATCGATCATCAATTATCAATAGCAGAGAAGGGGTGTTGTGAATTGAAAATGACGAAGAAGATCTTAGTTTTGGTTTTGGCATTTGCCATGATCCTGACGATTGTAGGGTGCGCGAAGAAGCCGATCGATTACAAGAAGTTCAAGGATGTCATGGAGGACGATTTTGACTTTGAGGTCGAGAAGGGGGCTACGTCCAAAGATATTGACAAGAGTTATTACGCGATGGACGAGGATGGCGATTTCTATGTGAACTATACGTTGTTCGAGGATGCAGATGATGCCGAGGACGAGTTTGATGATTATATCGATGATGTTGAAGAATGGATCGATGACGATGACTTCGACGGAAAGAAGCCGAAAGTTACCACTTCCGGAAATTATTCGAAGGCAGTCGTCAAAGGCGATCACGATGATTACGGCGATATGTATGTTGTCCTGATCCGTGCCGACAATATGTTGATCATGGCCGGTGTGAATAGCGACAAGGACAAGGATATCGATGAAATCGACAAGATCGTCAAGAAGCTCGGGTACTGATTTGATCTGACAACGATTCATGATTCGCCCTCCTGCCGATCGACAGGAGGGCGTTTTTTTTGCAAATTGTGATATAATCATCCGTGTTTCTATGAACTTAGACGGAGGAATATATATGTCAAGAACAACGAGAATCGTGACCATTGCGCTCTTACTCGTTTCGATTATTATCGCGTCGGCCGCTTGTACGAAGGAAATGAAGTCGGAATCGTTTATTTCCGCACTTGCCAAGAACGGTATCGGCGCTGATATCTATCAGGCACCCAGTGACGAGAACAACCAGGTAGAAATAACGTTCGGTGCGGATAAGAGCGGAGATATCATGTGCTTTCTCTATAACACCCGGGATGAAGACTCCGCGGAGGAGTATTACGAGAAGATGAAGGCGCAGCTTACCGATCTGGGCAACTCCGGTGGGGTGACCGGGGCTCCGGTCGAAACAAAGACGGCTCATTACGTAAAAACCATAGCCAATTACGCCTATGCGGAAAACGACGGGTCGAGCGACGGCTCCTATACGGTCCTGATATGGTCCGGGAAGACGGCAATCACGATCGTTGCAAAAACCGCGTCTCAGAACGCCATCAACGCGGTCGACCGGATCGTCAAGGATCTGGGCTACGGAGAGTAAGAAGGCGCTGTATCCGCGTCTTGCGAAAAGGTTATCTATGATCATTACGGTAACGCTTAATCCGGCAGAGGATCGGTTTGTTACGGTTCGGGATTTCCGACCCGGAGGCTTGAATCGCGTGCTTGGCACGCAAAGTTTTTCGGGAGGCAAAGGAAACAATGTTGCCGGGATGGTTCGCCGAATGGGGGTTTCTTGCACCGCGACCGGATTTCTGTCCGGCCGGACCGGCGCTAACATCGAAGAGAGTCTGACGGCCGCGGGCGTGGAATGCGATTTCCTATATACGCCCGGAGAGTCGCGCACGAACATAAAAATAATCGACGAAGGTTCCCGGATCTGCACCGAACTCAATGAGGCGGGGCCCCCTGCCGGATCCGAGGATACGGCGCGTTTGGAAGAGACCGTCGCTCGCATTGCCCGGAAGGGAGACGTTGTCGTCCTTTCGGGAAGCGTTCCGGAGGGGATCCCGGAAGATATCTATGCCCGATTGACTCGAAAAGCCCGAAGTCTCGGCGCTTTGGTGGTCCTGGACGCGGACGGACCGTCGCTCATCGAAGGAATCAAGGCGAGCCCGGACGCGATTAAACCGAACCTTCATGAACTCTCCGGACTTACCGGCAGAACGCTCGAGACCGCGGAGGATGCCGCCGAAGCCGTGCGCGCGATGCACCTGGCGGAAGGGCGCAAGGTCCTCGTGTCCATGGGGCCACGCGGCGCGATGCTCTTTTCAAATACTTCCGGATGGTTTGCCGAGGCGCCCGATGTTCCGGTCCGAAGTACCGTCGGGGCAGGCGACTCAATGACTGCCGCCATCGCCGTCGGACTTTTGAGCGGACAAAGCGACGAGGAGATCCTTCGGCACGCCGTCGCGTATGCGGGCTCCGTGGTCATGTCGGAACATTATGAGTGCTTGACGGAGGAGTCGGTCACCGGTCTTCTCGAAAAGATCAGAATTCACCGACTGTGACGGACGGTCATGCTTCCTCTTTTTCAACAACAAATATACGACGACTCCGGCCGCCGGACGGTCGGACCACTGTCCCGTTGATGACCTAGACAGAACATACGTTCGGTGTTATAATGCCCTCG
>CAYPAL010000038.1:0-4761 GCA_964408695.1 uncultured Oscillospiraceae bacterium
ACCCGTCCGCCGCTTCTTCAAAACTTTGAATCATATATTATCCTAACTGCTCTTTGCGTTGTCGCGATTGGTATCGGATCCCGGTTCTTTCCGATCCGGATGATCGTCGCCCAGATCCTCGTAATTGCGAACGGCCGTAACGGCATAACAAACGGTCGAAAACGTCGCCATCAGGACCGGTGCGATGAAGATATAATGTGCGAGATATCGGGTATCCTTATCAAGAAAAAACAAGGTGGCCAGTGCAATGACAAAAAGAACCGTCGAAACCTTGCCGTACCATTTCGAGCGAACCACGAGTTTCCTTTGCTGAAGAAAATACGCTCCGCCCAGGATCATTAAAATCTCCTTGACCAGGATAAAGATCACTACCCACAGGGGCATTTTCCCGATGAGCAACATCATGAAGGCCGTTGTGAATTGAAAGACCTTGTCCACGAAAGGATCATAGATCTTTCCGAAGTCGGAAACCATCTCATACTTACGCGCTATGTATCCGTCCGCCGCATCCGTCAGCCAGATCGCGACAAAAAAAGAAAAGGCAATCATACTGAACATTCGCGCGGTTTCTCCCTCTCCCTTGCCGAGGAAGATAAAATACCCCATGAAAGGGATCGCCGCGAGACGTACGGTAGTTAAAATATTCGGAATCGTCCATTCCATTCGAAGATCACTTGCCATAGATAAATCCTTTACAGCAGATATTTCGATCGATCCAGTTCTTCGGCTTTGATCGTCTTCTTCATCTGAAGACCTTTCTCGATATCGACATCCGAAATCTCTCCGTTCCGGTAAACGACCAGTCGGTTCAATTTTCCCTGTCGTACGCACTCCACCGCATGAATTCCCATAAGGCTTGCCATCAGGCGGTCTCGAAGCGTCGGACTTCCCCCGCGCTGCAAATGTCCGAGGATCGTCGGTCTGGCCTCGATGCCCGTCGCCTCCTCGATCCGGGTAGCGATATCGGTTGCGTCTCCGACGCCTTCCGCAACGATGACAATGTAATGTCTCTTGCCCATGTTACGGCACGCGAGGATCGTTCGGATCACATCCCTCTCAAAATCGAACGGTAGTTCCGGGATCAAAACGACCTCCGCTCCGGTCGCGATTCCGACGTTCAGAGCGATATATCCGGCTCTTCTTCCCATGACCTCGATGACACTGCACCGCTCGTGAGAAGACGCTGTATCCCGGAGCTTATCGATGGCTTCCATCGCCGTATTCATGGCCGTATCGTAGCCGATCGTGTACTCCGTGCATGCAATATCGTTATCGATCGTTCCCGGAAGTCCGATGACGGGAATGCCGATTCGCGCAAGATCTCTGGCGCCGCAATACGATCCGTCGCCGCCGATAACAACCAACGCTTCGACACCGAAGACCTTGCACATCTGGGCTCCCTTGACGACTCCTTCAGGGGTCTCAAAGGTCTTGGACCGAGCGGTCATCAGAAAAGTCCCGCCTCTCTGAAGGGTCTCGGAAACCTGACGGGTTCCGATTTCATCGAACTCCCCTTTCCACAGACCGTGAAAGCCTCGTGTGATCCCGAAAACCTTGATCCCGAAGTGGCCGGCGGCGCGAACGACCGCGCGAATGCTGGCGTTCATGCCGGGCGCATCGCCGCCGCTCGTAAGAATGCCAATGGTCTTGATCTGAGGGCGTTCTTTTTCCGGGACCTGATCATAATTTTTCGCCTTAAGCGATTTGAGATCCGGTAAATTCGTCAGTGAGTATTCTTCATTCATAAATTTATCCTTTCGGGGATGCCTGGCGACATCACGTTTTCCATCGGTAAGAACCCACCATTGTGAAAAGGCTCTTAACTATTATACATATTCAGGGTAAAAACGTGAATCATTCGCGAAAAAAACCTTCGCGCCCGTCCGTCTATACGATCACGACATTGTCACGCCCGCAAACACGAATAATCTCCCTCAAAATATCGTCGCTTAACTCGACAGCGTAACAATCCGGGAGCTCAACGGTGCGCTTTTCGCGCGAAAAGTAAACCAGCACGGGCACCGTGCCCCGAAAATACCCGAGAGCGGCCAGGATTCGCGCGTACCCGCTGTCCTTTTCACTGCCATGGTAGCAAATCGCCAGTTTCTGCCGCCCTATCGATTCATCTGACGACACTTCCCAAAGCCCATTATCGTCGCTTTCTGTAGGGGGGACATCTTCAGGCACGCAGATCACAGATTCTTTGGGGATCCGGCCCGGCGAATTCTTTTCTCTGAGTGGAGGCGGCGGGGTCTGCGTCCTGTTATTGGGAAACGACGTCGATACGTCATCTCCGTTATGCGCCAGATCCTCGAATTTCTCCGCGATCAGCTTGGGCTCTTCATCTTCTCTCATGCTGATCTTTCCGGTCACGAGGAGAGCCCTGTTTTCCTTGAGCATTGACGCATATTGCTGATAGGTATTCGGAAAGACGATCACCTCGAACATCCCGGTGATGTCCTCCATCTGAACAAAAGCCATCAAATCTTGTTTCTTCGTCGTCTTTGTCGTGCACGAGACGACGAGGCCGGCCATGATCGCGCGCTCCTGGTCACGAATACTTCGCTCCGTCATCGGGCCGTCCTCGTCGGAGCCCGCCCGGAACATTGAACTGTCCACTGACGTCTGCCGGGCGATCGCGCGCGTGTACCCTTCAAGAGGATGTCCGGACACATATATCCCGAGCACCTCTTTTTCACGCGCCAGGATCTCTGATGTAGAGAATTCCTCGATGTTTGGGTATTGCGGCTCGCTCTCGACCTTTTCAAGCCCGGGACCGTCCATCGAAAACAAGGATAACTGACCTTCCATTAGGTGCTTCCGGGCATTCTGCAGTTGCGCGATGAACGGATCGGACGCCGCGATCAACTTTGCGCGAGGAATGCCGAAGAGATCCAGCGCGGAAGCAAAAATCAGGCTCTCGACCATTTTCTTGTTGACATCCAGTCGATCCATGCGTCTAAGGAAGTCACCGAAAGAGAGAAATAATCCGTTCAGCTTGCGCTCATCGATCATGCGATTGATCGCCGCCTCACCGACGTTCTTGATTGCAGAAAGACCGATCCGGATCCGCCCTTCCCCTTCCGTAGTAAACTTTGCCAGACTGGCGTTGATATCGGGTGGCAACACTGTAATGCCCATACGCTTGCAAACACCGATATACCAAGCCGCTTGCGACAGGTTCCCGCGATAGCTGTTGAGCATCGCGGCCATGAATTCGGTCGGGTAATAGTACTTCAAATAGGCAGTGAAGTATCCGACCACGGCATATGCGGCCGCATGGGACTTGTTGAAAGCATATCCGGCAAAATGTGACACCTCGTCAAAAATCTTCTCCGCAGTCTTCTCCGGAACACCGCGCATGATCGCTCCGTCGACTTTTCTCTTCAATTCATCATATCCGCCGTAAATAAATGTCTTGCGGTAGTTTTCCATGATCGACGCCTTTTTTTTGGACATCGCGCGCCGGATATTATCCGATTGGCCCATCGAAAAGCCGGCCAGATCCCGGACGATCTGCATGACCTGCTCCTGATAGACCATGCAACCGTAGGTCACATTCAGGATGGGTTCCAGCAAAGGGTGACTGTAACGGATCTGCGACGGGTCGTGCCGGGCTTTCACATATTTCGGGATCTGCTCCATGGGACCGGGTCGGTATAGCGAAATCCCGGCGATGATATCTTCCATACCGGTCGGCGCCAGTTCTTTCATGAAGGACGTCATTCCGGCACTTTCCAATTGGAATACGCCCTCCGTGTCGCCTTTACTGATCATTTCGAAAATGTTCGGGTCGTCCATCGGGATCCGATCGAAATCGATCTGTGCGCCGCGATTCTCCATGACCATCTCGGCAGTATCTCTCATCACAGTCAGCGTTCGCAATCCCAGAAAATCAAATTTGAGAAGGCCGATGGCCTCAACGTTATTCTTATCGAATTGAACGACTACCGCATCCTCGTTCTTTGCGAGCGGTGCCAGGTCGGTCAGCGGAACGCTTGATATAACGACACCGGCCGCATGCGTCGAAGCGTGCCGGGGCATCCCCTCAAATTTCATCGCCGTATCCAGGACCTGCTTGGCGATCGGGTTCGCGTCGTATTCGCCCTTGAGTTCGGGTGCGATGTCCAGTGCCTTTTGGATCGTCATTCCCAACGCGGCGGGGATCATCTTGGCCATTCGGTCCGACTGTGCATACGGAACGTCCAGGGCTCGCGCAACATCCCTTACGCACGCCCTGGCCGCGAGCGTTCCGAACGTGATGACCTGAGCGACGCGGTCCTTCCCGTACTTTTCGGTGACGTAATCGATCACTTCCTGCCTGCGTTCATAACAGAAATCAATGTCAAAGTCCGGCATGCTGACGCGCTCACTGTTCAAAAAACGCTCGAAAATCAACCCATAGCGTATCGGATCGATATTGGTGATCCCCAGTGCGTATGCCACCAGAGATCCGGCTCCGGAGCCTCTGCCCGGCCCGACGATGATGCCGTGGTCTCTGGCGTATTTAATAAAATCCCAGACCACAAGATAATAGTCCGTATAGCCCATTTCGTTGATGACATTGAGTTCATAGTCGAGGCGGTGACGATACTCATCGATCCGATCGGGATCGGAAACACCGGAAATGCGCTCCCGCAAACCTTCATCCGACAACAATCGCAAATAATCCACATGGTCATCAAACAGAGGCGGGATCTCAAACGTCGGTAAATGGATATGTCCAAAAGTATATCCGGCGTGGCACATGCTCGCTATCTT
>CAYPAL010000038.1:4861-12123 GCA_964408695.1 uncultured Oscillospiraceae bacterium
TCGGTAAATGGATATGTCCAAAAGTATATCCGGCGTGGCACATGCTCGCTATCTTGGAGGTGTTCTCGATCGCGGACGGTACGTTGGCGAAATACTCGAGCATGTCCGCCTCCGACTTGACGTAAAAATCATCCGTCGGCATCCTCATTCGATCCGTATCGGAGACGCGTTTTCCGGTCTGCATGCATAATAAAATATCATGCGCTTCGGCGTCCGAACGTTCCAAATAGTGACAGTCGTTTGTCGCGACGAGCGGAATCCCGGTCTCATTCGAAATCCGGATCAAATGCTGATTCACTCTCGCCTGCGCCGGGATCTGGTTGCTCTGAATTTCAAGATAAAAATGATCCTCGCCGAAAACCTCGGCATATTTCAGGGCGATTTCTTTTGCCTTTGTAAATTCATCCCGAAGGATCGCTTGAGGTATCTCGCCGGCCAGACATGCCGAAAGAGCGATCAGTCCCTGATGATGTTCGGTCAGGAGCTCGAAATCGATCCGTGGACGATAATAGAATCCCTCGGTAAAACCCTTGGAGATCAAACGGTTCAGATTGATAAGGCCCTCCTGATCCTTGGCCAGAAGTACCAGATGATGAGGCTCCCGATCCTCCGCGCCCTCCTTCAGAAATCTACTGCGAGGAGCGACATAACATTCGCACCCGAGGATCGGATGGATCCCCTCCTTCTGCATAACGCGAAAAAAATCGACCGTTCCGTACATCACTCCATGGTCGGTGACGGCACAGGAAGACATGCCGAGTTCTTTAAGCTTTCCTGCCAGATCCCGAATACGGATCGCTCCGTCCAAGAGGCTGTATTCGGTATGGAGATGCAAATGGGTAAACCCCTTGAGTGAAGCGGGTTCGGTGCTCATAACGGTTCTCTCTTTCTAACGTCTCTGGTCTCCCTTGATCACGATCAGGAGATCCCTTAAGCGTGCCGCTTCCTCGAAATCCAGCTGTTTGGCAGCTTCCTTCATTTCCTTCCCGATCCGCCCCGCCAGTTTATCGAGATCGGCCTTCGTCATCGGCGGCTTCTTGCCCTCAGCCAGTAGCGTCACGGATTCTTCCGATATTCCGGCTTCCGCTTCGAGCGATTCGATGGTGTCCAAGACGTTGCGAACTTCTTTAATAATGCTCCGCGGCGTGATTCCGTTCTTTATATTATAAGCGATTTGAATCTCACGGCGACGATTCGTTTCGGAAATTGCCTGAAACATCGAGTCGGTCACATTATCGGCGTATAGAATTACACGACCGTTCACATTGCGGGCGGCGCGGCCGATGATCTGAATGAGCGAACGGGCCGACCGGAGAAAACCCTCTTTGTCGGCATCCAGAATAACCAAAAGCGAGACCTCGGGAAGATCCAGTCCCTCACGAAGTAAATTGATGCCGACCAAAACATCAAACTTGCCCTGGCGCAAATCGCGCAGGATCTTCATTCGCTCGACCGTTTCAACATCCGAATGAAGATATTTGACACGCACTTTCTCATCTTTCAAAAAATCGGTCAAGTCTTCAGCCATCTTCTTGGTCAGCGTCAAGACGAGTGTTCTTTCTCCGAGACGGTTGTTCTCGCGAATCTCCGCAAGGAGGTCTTCGATCTGTCCTTCGACCGGACGGACCGCGATTTCCGGATCGACCAGACCGGTCGGCCGGATGATCTGCTCCGCGGTATTTTGACTGTGCTGTGCCTCATATACGGATGGAGTTGCGGACACGAAGATCGTCTGCCCCATACGCTTCTCAAACTCGTCGAACATCAGCGGTCGGTTGTCAAAAGCCGACGGCAAGCGAAATCCGTACGCAACAAGGCTCTCCTTGCGGGAACGGTCGCCATTATACATCGCTCCGACCTGCGGGATCGTCACATGGGATTCATCGATCATGAGCAGGTAGTCCTTCGGGAAAAAGTCCATCAGCGTATATGGCGGAGACCCCGGTTCCCTCTGAGACATGTGCCTCGAATAGTTCTCGATACCCTTGCAGAATCCGGTCTCGCGAAGCATCTCAAGATCGTAGCGCGTGCGTTGCTCAAGCCGATACGCCTCGATCACCTTACCTTGGCTTCGAAGCTCCTCCACTTGTCCCTCCAGTTCCGCCTCGATCGTTTCCATCGCCCGATTGACCTTCTCATCACCTGTCGCGTAATGTGAAGCCGGAAAGATCGAAGTGTAATTTCTGGCGAACTGAACCTTTCCCGTGATGTGATGGACTTCGGTGATCTTCTCGATCTCGTCGCCGAAAAAGCTGACGCGCGTCAGGAGTTCCTCCGACCACGGAGGAAATATGTCTATGGTATCTCCCCGCACCCGAAAAGTTCCACGGGTCAGTTCGAAATCATTGCGGACGTAACGAATCGATATCAATTCGCGAATGACCCTGTCCCTCGACTTTTTCATCCCGGGTCTTAAACTGACCATCAAGTCCCTATAATCCTGCGGATCGCCCAAGCCGTAAATGCACGACACCGAGGCAACGACGATCACGTCTCTGCGCTCCAGAAGAGACGATGTTGCGCTGTGCCGCATCCGATCAATCTCATCGTTGATTGCCGAGTCTTTCTCGATATATGTGTCCGATGCCGCGATATAGGCTTCCGGTTGATAATAGTCGTAATATGACACGAAAAATTCAACGGCATTATCCGGGAAAAGCGCCTTGAATTCTGCGCAGAGCTGAGCTGCAAGGGTCTTGTTGTGCGCGATGATCAATGCCGGCCTTTGCGTCCGTTCAATGATTTGAGCCATCGTGAAAGTTTTGCCCGAACCGGTGACACCCAGCAGCGTTTGCGCGGGCAAGCCGCGATTCAACCCGTCGACGAGGCTGTCGATCGCCGCCGGCTGGTCGCCCATCGGCGTCATGTCCCCCGCGATGCGAAAAGGGATCATAGGCGGCCGGGTCAAATCCTTTGATTCATGAATTACATTATCACGCACGACACTCACCTCCAAAGAAAGAATACCACTAACAGAACAATTGTTCAATTTGATTTTCGATCCATAACGGAGTGCTCGCCGGACATTTTTTAGTCGAGCAAAATGGCACAGCAGAGTCATCAAATGAAAGAAATATTTTGAAAGTTGCATATTTTATCGTACAAGCGGATGAATCAGTATTATAATATTATGAAAATGACACATCAAGGAGGCTTCAATCATGTTTCCGACAATCCAAGTGACTCAAACCACAGAGCCGAGAAAACGTCCGATCCCGGGTGAACCCCTTCCGTTCGGTGCTGTGTTCACCGATCATATGTTCTCTATGGATTATGTCGAAGGGCAGGGTTGGATCAACCCGCGTATCGAGCCGTTCGGCCCGATCATGATCGAACCGACCGCGATGGTCTTCCATTACGGCCAAGCGGTTTTCGAAGGATTAAAGGCCTATCGTTGCCCGGACGGAAGTATCAACCTGTTTCGCCCGCTTTTGAATTTCGAACGTTTGAACCAATCCGACGAGCGCCTTGTCATCCCTTGGATCGACCCTGAATTCTGCGTCCACGCGACCAAGGAGCTGGTCCTTATGGACAGTGATTGGATCCCCGCGGGCGACGGAGAATCGCTCTATATCCGGCCGTTTGTGTTCGCGACCGACCCATATCTCGGGGTCCGCCCATCCAATACATACCGATTCATGATCCTTCTGTCTCCATCCGGTGCTTACTATCCGCAGGGGATCGATCCGGTGAAGATCTATGTCGAGGATAAGTATGTTCGCGCGGTTCGCGGAGGTACCGGATTTACGAAATGCGCCGGTAATTATGCCGCCAGCCTGATCGCTCAGGATGTTGCGCACAAGAAGGGCTATGTACAGGTCCTGTGGCTGGACGGTGTCGAGCAGAAATATATCGAAGAAGTCGGATCCATGAATATCCTGTTTGTAATCGACGGCAAATTGGTCACACCCGAACTGAACGGGAGTATTTTGCCGGGCATCACGCGAAAATCTTGCATCGAACTGGCTCAATCCTTGGGTATGACGGTCGAAGAGAAAAGGATCTCCATCGACGAAATCATCGAGACCGGCAAGAATGGCCGCCTGACCGAGTCGTTCGGGTCCGGAACCGCCGCCGTGATTTCTCCGGTCGGCCTTCTTAAATACGGTGATATCGAGATTACGATCAACAACAACGAGATCGGTCCGGTCGCCCGGCTTTTCTACGACACGATCACCGGGGTTCAGAAGGGTGTTGTCGAAGATAAACTCGGGTGGATCACCAAGGTTTGATTGATTCCCTCAATGGATCGAGGGCGTTCAGAAGAGCGCCCTCTTTTTAATGAAAACATGCATCATTTTCATGTTTTTATGCCGACCCGAGTTACATAGTGTCAATTATGGTTTATAATATGAATTCATTTCATAGTTTCGAGGTGAAAATGAATCCTTTTGAACATTTCCGGAAAAGAGCCGATCTGACGCAAAAAGAGGTCGCCGACATTCTTGGACTGGATCAGACGACGGTCTCGAGATGGGAGCGCGGACGCAAGTTACCCCGCGCGGACCGACTGCCGCGGATCGCTGATCTCTACCATTGTTCGGTCGATGATCTTTTGAGACCGCGTCCTGTGCCATAATTCAGCGATAATTGACTTAATTAGCGTGAGATGATACATTGCAAGCAAGGAAATTCGCAAGTCGAAACGGAGGCTCAACATGAGTGACGCTCCTATTTTAAGACGGTTCATTGCGCTGATTTTTGACCTGTTTATATCCATTTCGCTGTTTTGCGGGATCGTTTTGATCATTCAATATCTGGAATTTGATTTTCCCGTCAAGGAATTTGTAAAAGGGGACCGCGAGGTCATGTTCATGATCTATCTCTATTTTGCGGGCTTCTACCTCTTATACGAACTCTTCTTTTCCGCCCTGCTCAGTTCCAGCCCCGGCAAGATCGTGGTCAACGCGGAAGATGAGTATCGTCGCGGACACACCTTTATGAATGTTATAATCCGTTGTTTTCTGAAGACGATCACCGTAATGCTCGGCCCTTTGACCATGGCGATTTCACTGGTCGTCGCAATCGCAAGGAAATCCACTCAGGTCATCCATGATTTGGCGGCACGGACCCGAGTCACCGAGGAGACCCGGAATCCCAGACTGATCGGCCTGTTTTTTCTGGCCGCGGCCATCGCCATATTCGCGTATTTCTATTCCAAGAATTTGAAAGATCTTATTTTCGATTTGAGCGATATCTCCGTGCCGGCCCTATACGAGTAATTCCTGCGGAAAGACGATTCCCCAGGAAGAGCGCAAGCGGTCCATCAAGGCCATGATTGCGCGTGTTTCGGAAAGAGGCATGATCGTGCTTTCCTTTTTTCCGGCACGGACGCACTGCGCCACCTCGGCCGCCTCGTACTGATAACCGGTCGAATGATATTCCGGCTCGTATACCTCCGCCGGCCGGCTCCGGAAAAATCCTTCCGTATCTTTTTCGAAAAGCATCGCGCTTCTGCCCATCCAAAAGTCCTTGATCTCGATATACCCTTCCGTACCAGCGATCCTCATCGAATTTGAAAATGCGTTATCGATGGACACCGATGCGCATGCGGTCGGCAAGTCTTTACCGAAGGGTCTCTCTTGCTCCTCATACCGGAATATGATCTCAAAGGAAGCGTCCACTCCCGTTACCGCTCGGGTCACCGTCGTCAGGATCTCTCGCGGCTCACTTCCGAAAAGCATGGAAAAGAAAGAAATCGGATAGATGCCCAAATCAAGCAATGCTCCCCCTCCTTTTTCAAGGGCGACCGTACGTCGACTCTCCTCCGTCATCAACGTCATGCCGAAATCCGAATAGGCGCGGATCGGAGAGCCGATACGCCCATCCCGGATCCAGTCGAGTGCTTTTCGCGTGACCGGCAAAAACCGCGTCCACATCGCCTCCATTAAAAAAACGTCGTGCTTTCGGGCGCATTGGATCATCCGGTCGGCTTGGGTCGCATTCAAGGCAAAAGGCTTTTCACAGAGGACCGGCTTTCCATAAGACAAAAACAGTTCAGCCGTCTCGGCATGCTGAGTGTTCAGATTTGAAATATAAACGGCGTCGATGTCCGGATCCATGGCGAGTTGCGCATATGAATCATAGGAAACGGCGTCCGGAAAGAGTGTACTATGATCCGAAATGAAAGCATCCGCACGCTCCTTGCTGTTGGATGCGACCGCGCCGAGCGTTACATCCGGCAGTTCGGCAAGTCCTGACGCAAAACGATGCGCAATCGCTCCCGGGCCGGCAATACCAAATCGAAAAACACTCATTTTCATTCCTCCTTCGGATGAATCACCGTGCGTTCTTCACAGCCGAGCGAACAGTCACTAATAGCGTTCTATCGAGACTGATAGGGAATGGTTTCGGTCACCCGAACGATCTTATCCAAGCGCTCGCCGGCATTATATCGAGAGACCGGAAGGGTGTCGTGAGGGCCTCTGTCAATGGCCTCAATAATGATGAAGGCCGTGTTGTTGACTCGAATTTTCAGGCGGTCGGGGCCAAGCTCCTGCTCCAGAAACGCGGAAGAGTCCAGCGCGGTCCCACGGATAAAGCCACCCTCTTCCTGAAGATTCAGGTTCTTGGTTTCCTTCATCTCCGAAAGAACAGGGGCATTGTATTCGAAGGACTCGAAAAACACGATCGGGATCTCAGCCTCATCGAACGGGACGTAGTCCGATCGATTGACGGTCACCTCCCGATAAATGTCCGCGATGTCGTCATTGTTCGCGTCAATATATATACCCGACTCGTTATAGTACAGGTCCACATCGTTAAGCGAACGGAGCGTGTTATTATAGACGACATCGTATGCTTCATAGAGCTTTCTTCTGAACTCGTATTTTCTGCCGGGCAGAAGCGAACTTAAGCCGGAGCTGGCATAAAGCTTATCTCCGGCGTAGATACTTTCGACGCAATACATGACATCGATACTATCGCGTTCTTCCTTCGTCAATGATGAAAGGAAAGCCCGAGCGCCTCGAAAATCAGCCGTTCCGGCGCCGAAAGCGACCAAAATCACATCATAAGCGGGCTTTTCGGCCCGGATCCGGTCCGCGATCGTCAACAGACAAGCGACTCCCGATGCGTTCGCGTGTATCCCGTCATAGATCCTCGGAGGCTCCGTCGGCCCGGTCGTCTCTTGCGTTCCGTCCTCACCCGTTTCTCCTGTCGTTGTATCCGTCGGCTCAGGCTCGACCGGATCGGGCACCTCTGAACCGGGCAGTTTGGCGATGTCGTAATGAACACCGACCACCACGGTTCGCTTGATCGGA
>CAYPAL010000039.1:0-2765 GCA_964408695.1 uncultured Oscillospiraceae bacterium
CCGGTTTTTCGAAAATTCTCGAGGTGAACGGTGTCGGTTACAAAGCGACAAAGCAGGATAAGACCTTGGTACTGAACCTGGGTTATTCCCACCCGATCGAATTTGTTGAGCCGGACGGGATCACGATCGAAGTGCCGGCCCCGAACAAGATCATTGTGAAGGGTGCAGATAAGCAGTTGGTCGGTGAAACCGCCGCCA
This sequence comes from uncultured Oscillospiraceae bacterium, assembly GCA_964408695.1. Lineage (GTDB taxonomy): Bacteria > Bacillota > Clostridia > Saccharofermentanales > Saccharofermentanaceae > JAAYCT01. Next base: position 199 of record CAYPAL010000039.1, read on the forward strand.
AGATCAGAAAGTTCAGAACACCGGATGCCTACAAGGGCAAGGGAATCAAGTATAATTACGAAGTCTTGAGAATCAAAGAAGGCAAGACCGGGGCTAAAAAGTAAGAGAAGGGGGACAGATGCATGATTAATAAACCGGACAAGAATGAAATCCGCAGGAGAAAGCATGTACGCGTTCGTAAAAAGATCGCCGGCACCCCTGCTCGCCCGAGACTTTGCGTATTCAGAAGCAATTTGCACATGTACGCGCAGGTCATAGACGACACGACCGGGCAAACCCTGGCCGCGGCGTCTACGATGGATAAAGAAATCAAGTCGGACAAATCCGGCGCAGCGAACAAAGAAGGCGCCCGCGCGGTCGGAGAACTGGTCGCGAAGCGCGCGATCGAAAAGGGCGTCACAGAGGTCGTTTTCGACAGAAGCGGATACATCTACCATGGTCGCGTGGCGGCCTTAGCCGAGGCGGCACGCGAAGCCGGCTTGACATTCTAAGCAGGAGGAATAATGAATATGGCTTATGATCCGAATACCACGGAGCTCAAAGAAAAGGTCATCCATATCGGTCGTGTTTCGAAGACCGTTAAGGGCGGTAGAAATTTCCGTTTTGCGGCGCTGGTCATCGTAGGAGACGAAAACGGGCATGTCGGTAAGGGCCTTGGGAAAGCGGCTGAAATACCGGACGCGATCCGCAAGGGAATCGAAGATGCCAAGAAGAACATGATCACGGTTCCGATCAGCAAATCTACCATTCCTCACGCGACGTTCGGCGTTTTCGGTGCGGGCAAGGTAGTTATGAAGCCTGCCAGAGAAGGTACCGGCGTTATCGCCGGCGGCCCCGTACGTGCAGTCTGCGAGCTGGCGGGGATCAAAGATATCCGCACCAAGTCATTGGGGACCAATAACCCCAATAATGTCGTAAACGCAGTGCTCGAAGGACTCAAGGCTTTGCGCTCCATCGAGGAAGTCGCAAAGCTTCGCGGAAAATCCGTCGAGAGCATGAAGAAGTAGGAGGTTTTCACAATGGCTGAACTAAAAGTAACGCTGGTGAAAAGTACCAACAGTTCCAGCAAGAATCATTGTGCTACGGTTAAGGCTCTCGGCCTTCGTAAAATCGGCCAAAGCGTCGTTCATACGGATAACGGGGCTCTGCGCGGAATGCTGCACAATGTTGCCCATCTTGTTACGTTCGAAGAAGTCTGATGGAGGTAATACGCAACATGAAACTCAATGATATGACTTCAAGCGGAAACGCGAAGCCCGTACGCAAGGGCAGAGGAGTAGGTTCCGGCTTCGGCAAAACTGCCGGCCGTGGACACAAGGGCCAGAATTCCAGATCCGGAGGCGGTGTTCGTCCCGGATTTGAAGGCGGCCAGATGCCTCTTTACAGACGCTTGCCGAAGCGCGGGTTCAACAACAAGCGATTCGCGAAGGATTACCTCGAAATCAATGTGGGTAATCTTGAGAATTTCGCGGACGGAACCGTTGTCGATGCCGAGCTTCTCGGCAATACCGGACTTCTGACCATCCCGAAGGTCAACGACGGGATCAAGATACTCGGTGATGGCGAGCTGACCAAAAAACTGACCGTTAAAGCCGCCGCATTCTCGGGACCGGCCAAGGAGAAAATCGAGAAGGCTGGTGGAACGGCTCTGGAGGTATGATGATGAAGGGTTTGTTCGATACCTTGATCAATGCGTTTAAAGTTCCGGACTTGAGAAAGAAACTCTTATATACGGCATTCATTATGGCAATCTATATGATTGGCGGACTGATTCCTTCGCCGGGGATCAATCGCGAAGCGTTTACTCAATTGGTTCAGAACTGGGGGCAGATCGGCGGACTCATGGATATCATCTCCGGCGGCGGACTTTATGCCGCTACGATCTTTGCCATGGGTATTACTCCGTACATCAACTCCTCGATCATCATGCAATTGCTGACGGTCGCGATCCCGGCTTTGGAACGCATGCAAAAAGAAGGCGAGACGGGCAGAAAGAAGATCCAGAGGATCGTTCGTTTTGTAACGATCGGTTTGGCTCTTCTCCAAGCTTCGGTTTTCTGTTACGCAACACGCTCCGCGATGACGGACTATCTTCCCAGACCGCTGAACGCGGCCTTGATCATCCTTACATTCACGGCGGGTACCGCATTCATTATGTGGCTTGGAGAGCGGATCAACGAGAAGGGCATCGGCAACGGCATCTCACTGATCATTTTTGCCGGTATCGTGACTCGTATTCCCGATATGGCCAGACAATTGGTTATTTACGCACAGGATATTTACGGCAAGGTCAACGCGTACACGTTGGACAATTTGGAGAGGATCCGCAATCGGGTGCTTGGCTTTCTGGCGGGCGGCGGCTTGTTTATCGTTGTCTCCTTGGTGTCGATTGCGATCATCATCTTTGTAATCTACGTCCAGAACGCAGAACGCAGAGTGCCGGTACAGTACTCCAAGAGAGTCATCGGACGTAAGATCTACGGCGGTCAGAATACCTATATACCGCTTAAGGTCAATCAGTCCGGCGTTATGCCCGTTATCTTCACCATGTCGATGATCGCTTTGCC
>CAYPAL010000039.1:2865-9771 GCA_964408695.1 uncultured Oscillospiraceae bacterium
AAAGGGTTCCTTGACTGATGCATTTGCATCGGAACAAGGGGGTGCAGGACATGCACATCGTGTCAGCGACATCATTCATCAATCATCAGATGACCGCATGCGGAGAAACACTTTTGACCGCATGGGGTCATTTGTGTTCATTCTTGAACCATTCTGTCTGTAGTAGCGAGCGATCTCGCAAGAAAGGATCAATGTCATGCGTTTGATTTTATTGGGTGCTCCCGGCTCCGGAAAAGGAACCGTTGCGGCGGCTTTACACGAGAAGTATGGGGTCACTCACATCTCGACCGGCGATATTTTTCGGGCGAACATCAAGAACGATACTCCGTTGGGGCGTTCCGCCCGTTGCTATATCGAAAAGGGCGAGCTCGTTCCGGATTCCGTGACGATTTCGATGTTGGAGGACCGCCTGTCTCAACCGGATTGCGTCGAGCACTTCATGTTGGACGGTTTTCCCAGAACCATTGCCCAGGCGGTCGAGTTGGATCGATTTCTCGGGGAAACAAACAGACAAATCGATGCGGTGGTCAGCCTTTCTGTCCCGGACGAACTCATAATTAAACGCATTTCCGAGCGGCGCATTTGCACGGCATGCGGGGCAGGTTTCAGTCTGACCTTTAATCCGACGCTCGTTGAGGGCGTATGCGATTTTTGCGGGGGCAAGGTGGTTCAACGCGAAGACGATAAGCCCGAGACGGTTCTTGTTCGTCTGCAAACCTATTACGAGAAGACCGCTCCTCTCGAGGCGTATTATCGCAATCTCGGATTGATCATGGAAATTGACAACTCGACCGGCCTGGAGCCTTCGATGCGCGTACTGGATGAGAAAATGAAAGAGCGAGGAATTCTTTTCGAGGCGGAAGAATAATGGTGCGTTTGAAAAATCAGATCGAAATCGAGAAGATGAAGGCAGCCGGCCGCATTGTCGCCCTGGCGTTATCCGCTGTCGAAAATGCGGTTAAGCCCGGTGTGAGCACATGGGAGTTGGATCAGATCGCGGAGCGGGAGATTCGCTCACACGGAGCGATCCCCTCTTTCCTGAACTACGGATCACCTCCTTTTCCGGCATCGATATGTGCATCGATCAATGACGAGGTGGTGCACGGTATTCCGAGCAGATCCAGAATTTTGAAGCAGGGAGACATCATCAGCATTGATGTGGGAGCTTGTCTTGACGGCTTTCACGGGGACGCGGCCAGGACTTTCGCGGTCGGAGAGATTTCCGCCGAGAATCAAGAGTTGATCCGCGTGACCGAGGAATGTTTCTGGAAGGGCTTGGAACAGGCCAAAGCCGGAAACCGGATCGGGGACATTTCCGCCGCCATCCAGCGCCATGCGGAAGCTCACGGTTTGGGTGTCGTGAGGCAGTTAGTCGGCCACGGGATCGGCGAACACCTTCATGAAGACCCGGATGTTCCCAATTTCGGCCGGGAAGGTCACGGACCCAGGATCTTTGAGGGGTTGGTAATCGCCGTCGAACCGATGATCAATGCGGGAGGCGCCGCGGTGCGGATGCTGGCGGATCGTTGGACCATTGCGACGGCAGACGGCAGAAATTCGGCGCACTACGAGAATACATTTGCGATCACGGAGGCCGGACCGGAGATCACGACGCTCATCGATGCTTTGGGAGCAGGCCGTTGATCTCGGCCATGACGGACGGTATTCCCGTTGTTTATTCGCTTTTGGGGCGAGACAAAGGCCGAAAATATGTTATTGTGTTTGAGGACGAATCCTTTGTTTACCTCAGCGACGGGAAAGTAAGGCCGCTGGATCGAACAAAGAAGAAGCGCGGAAAGCACGTACGGCTCGCCGGAACCATATCCCGCGAGCGCGCGGTCTGGTTAGATGACAATCCGAGACGCCCGATCGAGGTTCGAAACGCGGAACTTCGCAAGGCGCTCGATGCTTGGGACAGAGAAAACCCTTTGGAAGGAGAGAAAAATGGCAAAAGAAGACGTAATTGAGGTGGAAGGGATCGTTGAAGACGCCCTGCCGAACGCTATATTTCGGGTTAAACTCGAAAACGGCCACATCGTCACGGCACACATTTCGGGCAGGCTTCGCCAGAACTACATCAAGATCCTGACCGGGGATCGGGTGACATTGGAGCTTTCCCCGTATGACTTATCGCGGGGACGGATCACCTGGCGCGCGAAGTAGTTGGTTTTACCTAAAAAGGATTTTGAATTGATCTCCTTTTTAGGGAAAAGCCCTTGCAAAGCGCAGTAATTCTGGTATTATATTATAGCGTGCGCCGGATTGGTGTTCGTTGTCCTGCAAGTTTGCGGGAGTGATTTTAAGGAGGATCGAGAGATGAAAGTTAGACCGTCGGTCAAGCCGATGTGTGAAAAATGCAAGGTCATTCGCCGTCACGGAAACGTCATGGTGATTTGCTCTGACCCCAAACACAAGCAGAAGCAAGGATAATCAACGTTTTTTCGCCGGGACGTTTTGGTAGCCGGCGAGACGTTGATCATTCAGAGAACAAGAATATTACATGCACATGTGAAGGCGGCTGCCTCCGCTCATCGGCGGAGGAATCTTCGCACCGCGTGTTATATATATCCTAGAAGAAGAACAAGCAATATTATTCACGGAGGTGCAACAGATGGCACGTATTGCCGGAGTGGATTTACCGAACGAAAAGCGAGTTGAAATCGCGCTTACGTATATTTTCGGTATTGGCAAAACAACTTCTGCACAGATTTTAAGCGAGACTTCCATTGACCCCGATACGCGGATGAAGGATTTATCCGACGATGATTTGGCGAAAATTCGTGAAAAGATCGAATCCAAATTAACGGTCGAGGGCGATCTTCGAAGAGAAGTTTCGATGAACATTAAGCGACTGACAGAAATCGGCTGCTATCGCGGTCGCCGTCACAGAATGGGACTTCCAGTACACGGCCAGCGCACAAAGACCAACGCGCGTACCCGTAAGGGGCCGAAGCGCAGAGCAGCTGGCAAGAAGAAGTAAGGAGGAGCACCATGGCTAAGGTTACCAAAAAGACAGTCAGCAGACCGAAGAGAAGAGAGCGTAAGAATATCGACCGCGGAAACGCTCATATTCATTCGACATTCAATAATACGATCATTACGATAACAGACCCGTTGGGCAATGCGATATCTTGGGCATCGGCCGGTGAGATGGGTATGAAGGGATCCCGTAAGGGAACGCCTTTCGCGGCTCAGATGGCTGCCGAGGATGCTGCGCGCAAGGCCGTAGATCACGGTATGCGCACCGTTGAAGTTTTCGTTAAGGGACCCGGAGCCGGACGCGAGTCGGCTATTCGTGCGTTGCAGACCGCCGGTCTGGACGTCACGATGATCAAGGATGTTACACCGGTTCCGCATAACGGATGTAGACCGCCCAAGAGAAGAAGAGTCTGATTACGGAGGAGTAAATCATGGCCAGATATACAGATGCATCATGCCGCCTGTGCCGGAGAGAAGGCGAAAAGCTATTTCTCAAGGGGCAGCGCTGCTATTCAACCAAATGTGCGATTGCTCGCAGAAGTTTTGTGCCGGGACAACACGGACAAGGCAGAAAAAAGGTATCCGAATATGGACTTCAGCTTCGCGAAAAGCAGAAAACCAAGCGTTTTTACGGACTTTTGGAGAAACAGTTCCGTCTGACTTTTGACAAAGCCGTCCGCATGAAGGGTAAGACGGGTGAGAATCTTCTCCGCCTTCTCGAACTTCGTATGGACAACGTTGTTTATCGTATGGGCTTTGCGTCTTCCAGATCGCAGGCACGCCAGTTGGTCACACATGGTCACTTTTTGCTGAACGGCAAGAAAGCCGACATCCCTTCCATGATACTGAAGGCCGGTGATGTGATATCGGTTCACCAGGGATCACGTAAGTCTCCTGCATTCGAGAATCTTTCGGGCATGCGCCCCATACCGGCTTGGCTGTCCTTTGATGAAGAGACGCTGACCGGAAAGATCGTTCAGATTCCTTCTCGTGAGGAAGTGGACCTTGAGGTCAAGGAGACCCTGATCGTCGAGTTGTACTCGAAGTAATCGCCCGTGACCCGCAGCGAAAGTTGCACAAGGAGGAAAATATGATTGATATTATGAAGCCGGTCATCGAATGTGTGGAAGTGGAAGAGAACAATTCGTACGGGAAGTTTGTCATCGCTCCCTTGGAGCGCGGCTACGGTACGACTCTCGGAAATTCTCTGCGCAGGGTATTGCTTTCATCTCTGACCGGAGCTGCGGTTACCGCGATCCGTGTTGAAGGCGTGTATCATGAGTTTTCCACGATCCCCGGTGTTATCGAGGATATGACGGAAATCATACTGAATGTGAAGGGTATTCGAGCCAAGTTGCATTCGGAAGCCCCGAAGACGGTATACATCAGCACGGATGAAGGTCGTTCAGGAATGATCACCGCTGGCGATATCGTTCATGATGAAGAAGTCGAAATCATGAATCCGGATCACGTTATTGCAACGTTGAACGGTTCCGGAAGACTCTTCATGGAATTGACGATCAGCAAAGGCCGCGGTTACTCGACGGCGGACCAGAACAAGCCGACGACCCAGACGATCGGAGTCATCTCCGTGGACTCTATATTCACTCCGGTCCGTAAGGCGAACTATTCGGTCGAGAATACTCGTGTCGGTGAGCGTACGGACTTTGACAGCCTGACCCTTGAGGTTTGGACAGACGCTACGATCGAGGTCAATGAAGCCCTTTCTTCCGCCGCCTCGATCCTTTGCGAGCATCTTGGGTTGTTTATCGCTTTGACCGGCAAGGAGAGTTCGTTAAGCTTCCGCGATGCGGATGAGTCCGCGAACAAAAACACGAAGCATGATGTTTTGATCGAGGATCTGGACTTTTCCGTCCGGACGTATAACTGCCTCAAGAGAGCCGGGATCAATTCGATCGGTGATTTGGTGGCGCGTACGGAGGACGAGATGATGAAGGTGAGAAACCTCGGAAAGAAATCTCTTGAAGAGGTCATACTCAAGCTCGAAGACATGGAATTGACACTGGCGTCCAACGACGATTGATTCGTTCAGGCGCAGAGAGACAAATAGGAGGATAAACCCATGCCAGGACACAGAAAACTTGGCCGCGCAGGCGATCAGCGTATGACAATACTCAGAAACCTGACGACGGCGCTGATCATTAACGGCAAGGTGGTCACCACCGTGGCGCGCGCCAAAGAAGTCAGCAAGATCACAGAGCGCCTGATTACGGCAGCGATCCGTGAGAAGGATAATTTTTCATCTAAGGAAGTCTCGTTTTCGAAGGCGAAGTTGGACTCGAAGGGCAAGAAAATGCTCGTTTCCAAGACTTCCAGGAACGGAGCCAAGTACGAGGTGGTCGACCGTGAGGTGAAGACCAAAGTCGTGCAGGTCGATTCGTCTTCCCGTCTGGCCGCCCGCAGAAACATGGCGATCTGGCTCAGGAAAAGTCACGATTCGGACCGGAATACCGTGAACCCGATCAACATTCTCTTCAGTGATGTTGCTCCGAAGTACACCAACAGAGCCGGCGGTTACACCCGGATCGTTAAGCTTGGGACCAGAAGAGGCGACGCATCCGAGATGGCCCAGATCGAACTGGTGTAATCGAGACGGAATTCTATACGCGTAAATAACGGGTGCAGGTGTGCGTGAGCGTGCCGCACCCTTTGTTTTTTTAGGAGCGACGATGAGTCAGGATATCGAAAACCCAGTCAAAATACCGGATACGGACGAAGCGGTTCGCGGGGCGGACATTCGCTTCTCATACACGCGTCAGGATGCAACGCCGGTTCAGGCCCTGACGGGTGTTTCTCTGATGATCCCCAAAGGCGAGTATGTCGTTCTGATCGGAAGAAACGGTTCGGGGAAATCGACTTTGGCCAAGCTGATCAATGTGCTTGAGGTTCCCGACGAAGGAACGCTTGCGGTATTAGGGCTGGACACGATGTCTGAGGAAAATTTCTGGTATATCCGCAGTCATTGCGGCATGGTTTTCCAGAATCCGGACAATCAAATCGTCGGAACATCCGTGGAGGAGGACGTCGCGTTCGGTCCCGAGAATCTCGGGATCCCGACGCCGGAAATACGTCGACGGGTGGATGACGCGCTGGAATATGTCGGCCTCTTAGATTTAGCGGATCGTATGCCGAGCAGTTTGTCGGGCGGGCAGAAACAGAAGCTCGCGATCGCGGGCGTTTTGGCGATGATGCCCCAAGTGTTGATCCTCGATGAGTCCACCGCAATGCTGGACCCGATCAGCCGAAACGAATTTCTGGATCTGGTCGAGCGCCTTCGCCGCGAAAAAGGGATCACGGTCATCCATATCACCCACGATATGTCCGAAGCCTATCGGGCCGGTCATGTATTCGTGCTCGAAAAGGGCCGTATTGTCATGGATGGCTCACCGAGTGACGTTTTTATCCGTCATGAGCAGATGGCGGAGCTCGGACTGGACGTTCCGGTATTTGCCGGTGTCGTTCTGGAAATTTGCCGACAATTGGGTATTTCGCCTCGAAAAGAGTATTTGGAGTCGCGGGACGCGGCACTCAAAGCGGTTCGATCCATACTCGCCTCGAACCGCGGGAGGAAAACAACTCTTTCGAAGTCGATAGAACCGGTTGAGACAAACATCGACGCCGACCTTCGCGATACCGTGCTTCAGGTCAAAAATCTCTCCTATTCGTATGAAGAGCGAAGTCCGATGACGCTTATGGATATTTCCTTTTCGGTGAAAAAAGGAGAGGTTTATTCGGTCATCGGCCACAGTGGTTCCGGCAAAACGACCCTGATCTCGCATCTGAACGGTCTGATTCGCCCGCAGAAGGGTGAGGTCGAACTTCTGGATCCGAAGAGCGGAACGGTTTGGAACACAAGAAAGAATGCCGACGTTAAAGAAATGCGCAGAAGGATCGGACTGCTTTTCC
>CAYPAL010000039.1:9871-11914 GCA_964408695.1 uncultured Oscillospiraceae bacterium
ACAAGAAAGAATGCCGACGTTAAAGAAATGCGCAGAAGGATCGGACTGCTTTTCCAGTATCCGGAGTACCAGCTTTTCGAGGAAACGGTTCGGAAGGATATCCTTTTCGGGCCCCTGAAAATGGGTATGGACAAGGAGGCCGCGGAAAAGAGTCTCATGGACGCGATCCGTTTGGTCGGACTGGATGAGAGTTATCTCGACAGATCTCCCTTTGAACTGTCCGGCGGGCAGAAACGCCGTGTCGCGTTTGCCGGTGTCATCGCGATGGATCCGGAGATATTGGTTCTTGACGAGCCCGCGGCGGGACTGGACCCGGTCGGGCGCCGGGATGTTTTTCGATATATTCGCGAACTGAAAAATCTCGGAAAGACGATCATTCTCGTTTCACACAATATGGACGAGGCGGCGCGTATATCGGACCGCCTATTGGTGCTGTCCGATGGTCGGGCGATTTACGAGGCCACTCCGGACGAGTTGTTTTCGAGCAGGGAAAAAGTGATGGATATCGGATTGGATCTTCCGGAGTCCGTTATGTTTCTTCGGGAACTCGCTCCGGATTTCCCGGGCTTGGACCTGTCAGTCTACGATGTGGAGCAGGTGGCGGCCGAATTGATCCGCGCGGCAGGGGAACTTCACGCCGGGCCGGACAAACTTCTCTCGAGCGAAAAGGGCGCGAAGGGATCGCGCCGGGGGGGCCGGGATGATTAAGGATGTCTCGATCGGAAGATATTATCGCGGCGATTCGATCCTGCACCGTTTGGATCCGAGGATAAAGGTCATTCTGTTCACCGTATACATGGTCGCCGTCTTCATGTTGACGAAGCCCGTCGGGATGCTTCTTTCGTTTATTGTCGTGACTACGCTCGCTTTTCTCTCGAAAATACCATTGCGCGAGATCATCAAATCCATACGACCGATTATCTTTTTGATGATCTTCATCTTTGTGATCAATATGCTGACCATCCGGGAAGGGCAGACGATCGCCAAATTCTGGATCATCGAGATCACCGAAGGCGGGATTCTACGGGCAGTCCTGATGACACTGCGCCTGTTTTTGTTGATCGTGAGCACCAGCATTCTTCTGACCCTCACGACGACGCCGCTCAAGATGGCGGACGCATTGGAATCGCTTTTCGGGCCGCTTAAGAAGATCCGTGTCCCGGTCCACGAGATGGCTATGATGATGTCCATCGCACTGCGCTTCATTCCGACTTTGGTGGAGGAGACCGACAAGATCATGAAGGCGCAGGCCTCGCGCGGAGCGGAATATGATACGGGCAACGTGCTGGTTCGCGCCAGAGGGTATGTCTCGATTCTGGTCCCCTTGTTTGTCAGCTCATTCAAACGTGCGGAGGATTTAGCCGTGGCGATGGATGCGCGTTGTTACAGAGGCGGCGAAGGAAGAACGAAGTTGCACCCGCTGAAAATGAGACCCTCCGACCTGGTATGGTTTTTCATTTTGCTGGTGCTGGCCTTCCTTCCGCTTCTGGCCGAATGGATTTTTACTCCGAAATAAGATAGAATCATCTTGTCGCAGACGAAACGTTACGGTTTACACATTCATTAGGGCGACGAATAACGAAAAAGAGGACAACTATGGGATACTTTATCGGAATCGATCTCGGCGGTACCAACATCAAAGCGGGGGTGGTAAACCCGGAGGGAAAGATTGTCGAGAAACTGAGCATCAAAACAAATGCGGAACGTCCCATGGAGGACATAATTGCCGATATGGGGCAGATCGCCTTGGACGTGACGGCGGCGTGTAATCTGAATATTTCCGATATCTCCGCGATCGGGGTCGGTTCTCCCGGTACTCCGGATAACCGAAGCGGCGTTTTGGTCTATGCCACAAATCTTCCTTTTCGCATGGCTCCGATTCGTTCTGTGATCGGAAAAATGACCGGGCTTCCCGTCTATATCGATAATGACGCGAACTGCGCGGCAATGGCGGAGAGTGTGGTCGGAGCCGCTCAGGGAATTGCGGATTCCGTTACCATTACGCTGGGCACCGGCATCGGTGCGGGGATCATTATCAACCAC
>CAYPAL010000040.1:0-10923 GCA_964408695.1 uncultured Oscillospiraceae bacterium
CGCATAAATCCGATCGGGGAGTCAGTATTTGTTGATGTTTTTCGAAAAATCGTCGAACTGTAACGCTCTTGATTATTTTTCTCGTCGTAGGATAATAAATGGGTAAGTCGAAATCGTCGAGGTCAAGCGGATGAAAACCAACAGTAACAAAACGCTCCGGATCTTCCAGATCGCCGTCTCGTTGAGCTGGCTGTTTCTTGATTTTCTCTTTTGCGAAATCGTCTTTGCGATTCTGATCCGCCACCCGTTCGGAATTTATACCGTCGGCTTCTCGCTGTGTTCGGCGTCTTTTCTGACGCTGGTCGTATATCTCATCCGTAATGCCAAGGCGCGATTTGTTACAATGGGCGTGATCACGGTGTTGGTCAGTTTAATATTTCTTGTTCAATTGATCTACTTCCGGATCTTCAACACGCTTTTTATCGTTCAACTCCTGGCCTTGGCCGGAGGCGCGGCAACTTTCTGGAAGATCGCGCTAGAGGCGATCTCGTCCGGCATTGTCGGGGTAATCCTTTTGCTTCTCCCCGTTGTTCTCTACTTTTCGTTCGTTCGGATCGCTATGAAGCACGTGACCTCGGATCGGCGAATACTGATCGCGGCGGCGGCCGTTTTTATCGCGACCGGTTCTTTGACCACATCGATGGTCATGGTCGATAAATCGGATGCGATCAGCGCGAGGGCTATTTTTCTCTCCGAGTTTATTCATGAGCAATCTGTTAATAAATTCGGGCTTCTGACGGCTACCGGACTGGATATTCGATATAACGTTCTGGGTATTCGTTTCGAAGATAAAGCGGGGATCAACGTAGAGGATGTGACCATCGAGGATCGATTCGGTCCTCCGGTCTCGACCGATCCGTCCGGTCCGACGGACCCCTCCTCCGGCCAACCGATGCCCACTTCCGAAGCCGCTTCCCCGACCGGGCCGGAAGAAAGCCAGGCGCCCGTTATCGATACCGGGCCGAATGTCATGGACATTACTTTCAATTTGGCGGAGACCGAAAGCGAGTTGCTGGAAATGAACTTGTTCTTCTCCAACCGGTATCCGACGAATAAGAACGAGTACACCGGAATGTTTAAGGGCAAGAATCTCATCCTGATCACCGCGGAAGCCTTCTCGATGCACATTATCGATTCGGAGTTGACACCGACGCTGTATAAGCTTTCTACGGAGGGCTTCGTTTTTAATAATTTTTACACGCCGATCTGGAACGTCAGCACGGCTTCCGGGGAATATGTCGCCATGAACGGCTTGCTTCCGGATCTTGGTACGACGAAGTATGTGGTCATCCAGGATCGATACATGCCGTTTTCGTTCGCGAATCAATTCAAAGAACTCGGATACTCCGCCAAGGCTTACCATAATCATACATACACCTATTACGACCGGCATATTACATATCCGAATCTGGGGTATGAGTACAAGGGATACGGAAGCGGACTGGATGTTCAGTACACGTGGCCGGAATCCGATTTGGAAATGATCGATCTGACGTATTCGGAGTTTGTTGATGACCCTCCGTTCCATGTCTACTATCTGACCGTCAGCGGGCACTGCAACTACAATTTCTACGGCAATTACATATCCGCGAAAAACAAAGACAAGGTTGCGCATCTGCCTTATTCCGAGCCGATCAGGGCTTTTTATGCCGCTCAGCTGGAACTCGAGTACGCTCTGACCGAATTGCTTGAACGCCTTGATGCGGCGGGCCAACTCGAGAATACGGTCATCGCTTTAAGCGCCGATCATTACCCCTATGATCTGATCGAGGAATATGGGTCTTTTCAGTATATCAATGAGCTCGCCGGGAAAGAGGTCGAGAGCACATTCGAACTTTATAAGAACTCGTTTATCCTGTGGAGCGGCGATATGAAGGAGCCGGTCGTCGTTGATAAATATTGTTCCAGTCTGGATATCGCGCCGACGCTTTCCAATCTTTTCGGGCTGGAATATGATTCGAGGCTTTACATCGGAACAGACATTTTATCCGACAGCGTACCCTATGTCATTTTCAAGGACTACAGCTTTATTAACGACAAGATCATGTATGACAACAACAAGAAAAAGGTCATCCGATTGGTCGATGAAGAGATCACGCCGGAGTATTTGGACGGATGCATTGAATACGTGCGGGCTCTTTTCCGTTACTCCCGACTTATCTATCGACATGATTACTACGGGTACTTGTTTGATCGATAAAAAGATCCGGGAACAGCATGAATGCCGCCCGGACTCCTTCTCAGGGTATTACTTCTATATTCGAAAAGGATCAGCGCGCGACCCCGGTCGTGATCAGTTCGCGCGGTTCTTACCGCTGCTTTTCGAGGTGTAGAGATTCATATCGGCTTCTTGCACCAATTCAACGGAATCGACTTGGTCGGTATATGTCGCGGTACCGAGACTGATGGTCAATTTGATTCGGGAATCGTGGTGAATGAAGGGGGTCGATTCAACGATACCACGCAGACGGTTGGCGAATTCCTTGCTTCCGGACCGATCCGTGTCCGGAAGGATCACGGCGAATTCGTCTCCTCCGTATCGGAAAACATAGTCGGATAAACGGGTGTTTTTCTTTAATAAATTCGCGACGTGACGAATCGCGACGTCGCCGACCAGGTGACCGTATGTATCATTGACATCCTTGAAATCGTCGATATCCATCAGTGCAAGGCTGAAGGTCGAGGAATACCCGCGCCCGCGGACTCTCGCGAATATTTTCATGGTCTTGATCAGGGTGTCATAGAAATGTCTGCGGTTATGAAGACCGGACAGTTCGTCAATGACCGACAGTTCCTTGAGCTTATTATTCAGGATCTCGTACTCCTGATTGACATGCTCCAATTCTTTCTCGGTGTTCTTCAGATCCGTGATGTTTCGGGTGGTTCCCCATGTTCCGATGATATTGCCGTCATCGTCATACAGGGGGTACTTGGAAGCGGAGAACCAAACGACTTCGCCGTCTTCTCTGTCCCAACGTTCCACTCTTCCGATGATCGGACGTCCGGTTCGCATGATCTCCTGCTCATCGCGCATGGCATTTTCGGCAAAACATTTGGGATAATAGTCAAAATCGGTCTTGCCGATGACCTCGCGCGGGTCGTCGACACCAAACTGCGTGACGTGCGCTTTACTGTTAAAAAGAAAGCGGGATTCTCTGTCCTTAAAATAAATCGTATCTTGAGAATTTTCCATGATCGTACGGATCAATTGCGAATCGGAAAGAACACGCGCATGAAACTTACCGGACAGATTCTCCTCAATGAGATCATTTGCAGAGGCAACGGAACCCTTGTCCGGAGAAGGAGAACGATCTGCGTCGGCCATAATCACCTCAGATGAAAGCGGCTAATGGATACAACCATGCTGTTACCTATCATAGTACACAAAAAATATGTATGCTTCAACAACCTGATTGGATCGGCACATGATTTCCGGCACTAGGAGGGGAGCACAAATAATACGACCACAAAAATGATCAATACGATGACGAATGCAAGTCCCCCCAAATACAGATTCAGGCGTGAAAGGAAAGACTCGTCCGTAAAGGAAGGAATCAGGCGTTCGACCCAGGCCGTGAAGCGTTTCCAAACAGAAATGCGGACGGGCCTTTCTTTGCGGATCGCGGCCCGGGCATCGTCGGCACTAAAAGAGGCTTCCGGTTCTTCGGGTCGCTCGAATTCGAAAAAATCGACAGGCAGACTATCGGTGTCCGGCGATACGGACTCAATGAGTGTTGGGGAAATCGGTCGCTCCGTAACAGCTTCCGAAGAGTATGCATGAATGGTGCTCGGAGTTTTCCATGCCGGCATAGACAATCCGGTTCGGATCGATATCGGCTCATCCTCGGCTTCATTCAGATCGTCAAATCCGTACATAAAGGTGCCGTCTTCGGTTCCATCACTGATATCGGATATCTTGCGCTTGTGTTGCATATGCATCCCCTTCACTGAAAGAATACAGACAAAGTATAACATTTTTTGACATAAAAATGAACGAGTGAAATATTACGCTCTGTTTAAATCGTGACGAAAATGAGGCGAGAAATTGAAGTAATTAGGGTATAATGAAAAAGAATTACCCGGTAGCATCCGTTTTCGGGCGGTTGATCCTATCCCCATTCCGCATCAGACAACGTCAACATGCTTGCGTCGAGAGGAAATCGAGAGATGAAGAGAGTCGTTTTTGAGAAAAGCTGCCTTTTTGCGGAAGAGGCCGGTTTGGCGGATCATAAGCTCCACAATGTCGGAAAGATCATCGTTTCCGAGAAGAAGGATCGTCGCAATGTTTATTTTAATGATCGTGATCTGAGGCCGGGTGTGATCGAGGTTCTGGACTTGCTGTCCGTTTCCGGATTCAGCCTTGTTTTTGTATCGGAGCTGGGAATTCGCGAGACACGGATAAAGCTCGAGGATGCGATGATCGACCGGTACTTCGAAAGAAGCATCTCGCCCAAGACATCCGAATCATATTTCAAAGATTATACAAAAGCCGACTCCGCGGAGGATTATACCGTAGTGGTGTGCCGGAGCGAGGAGTTGATCCAAGCCGCGCTGAAACATCGGATCCCGACGATCCGTGTTCTCGGAGACGGTATCACGGACAAGGGAGCGGCGACGCTTTTGGCCGACAATATCGAGCAGGTGGACGATATCGTCTTTCAGGCGCAGGTTTTCGATGAGATCACTCGTAAGATCAGGTCTTTTGAGCAATGTCGCCTGATCGGAGTCGACGGGATCGAGTTGGTCGGCAAGTCATATTTTTCCAAGAAACTCTCCGCTTTTCTGGCCATGTACGGGATTCGTACGACGGTGGTACGCCTGGCCGATTTTAAAAGCCCCATCGAGGTGACCTATCAGGGTGAAGACGAAGTGGAGGCGTTCTATTTCCATGCGTTCAATTACAACAAACTCCTGAATGAGCTTCTCTTGCCTTTTATCGAAAAAGGCAGTGTAGATGTCGTTTTGACAAGCTTCGGCGACGAGACCAATCGATACGGCAAGGACATTCACTATAAGATCGACCCGGGCGAAGCCATTATTCTCGAAGGGGAGTTGATGTTCAGGGAGCCGTTGATCGATCATTTCGACTGTATGATCTACCTCTATATGGATGATCAGGAAGCGATGCACCGCGCCCTCGTACGCGACCTTTTTCTCGGAGAAGAGACCAAGGAAGCGGAGTTTAAAAACAAGAGGATCCCGGCGCAGAAGATGTATATGGCACGACATGTTCCGGTGGAGCGATGCGACTTTGCCGTCGACAACACCAATCATCGCCGTCCTCTGATCCTCAGAGATCCCGGTGTCGGCTGATCCGGAGAGGTGATTTCGATACATTGCCTGTTTGATCAATACCCGGTCCCGCATATTCACAACAAGAAAAACGGCTGGTCGCTTATTCGCGATCAGCCGTTTGCGGTTTGTGTCGTGGAATTCATTCAAGCCTCGGATACTTCCGAATCGTTCTCTCCGGAGGCAACGGGTTCGGATACGGCGGCGGGTGCGGGTTCAGTTTGCTTTCCGGAAGGAAGTTTACCGAATATGGCGATCACTATCGATTCCAGAAGCAAAACCGCTACGCATATGCACGCGACGATCACGATCGCCATATACCGCTTGTCGTGTCCGTCGGGATCCAGATGTTTGATCACGATCCCGATGAATGCCCAGATGACCGTTAAGCCGTAGACGGGGTCCTTTGCGAAAAGCACGGTCGCAAAAGCGATCAGCGCTCCGGCAATGATCATGATGATCGTCCAAAGCTCCTCGGACAATCCAAATCCGGACCATTCCAGACTGACCAGATAAGTAGTCACGTTCGCGATGGACGCGACGGTGATCCACCCGAAATAGATCGAAAACGGAAGCCGGACGAGGATCTTTTCGACCAGACTGAGCTTCTTCTTGCGAAGGAAGAGGCTGATCAAACCAAGGCACAACAACAGCGCGAAAATCAGGATGACAGAGATCAGAAATTGCTCGTAGTGCCAGGTAAATATCCATGCTGTATTGACGAGGGAGGAAATGATGAAAACGACACCGACCTTCACCATGGCGATATAGGAATCGGAATCGCGGCTTTTGGCAAAAAATACCAGTTGATAGATGACGTATGCCAGAAGAAGCGTGTAGATAACGGACCAGATACTGAAGGTGATCCCGGCCGGCGCGAACAGATTCGGGTAGGCGTCGGAAACCTCGCCGGTAGTCAACCCATTGATCCGGACTAACGTTGCAAGCGCGTTAGCCGTGAGCATCGCAATAAAACTAAGAACGATCAATATTCGAAATACGGGACTTCGTTTGGTTTCTTCCATGGGGTACCTCCTTAAAAAATATCATTGAGCGGAACATATTCTTTTGATGTTATTTTACATGAGTCGGGCGATATAATGTGAAAAAAAAGCAAAATCCAATGAATATCGGTCTTTACACGTATTACGTTGCGTCATAGAATAATGATATATAAGATGGAGTGCTCTGCATGAAGTGTTACAGGAAGCGGTTCGGATTTATGATCGCGTTCGCCGTCGCGGCGACGTTTTTGTTCGCGTGCGCGGCACCCGAACAGACCGAAACAACGATCGCGGGACCGACCACGCGATCGATCGTCGCGGAGACGACACGAATCCAGCCTACCGTAACCGGGACGATTCAGCCATTGGCGATATCGGACACGGAAGGGGTTCTTCTGACTTACATGGACAGTCCCGCGCCGATCATCGCCTACGATCGCGAGCGTGAAGCTCTTTTGGTTTATTGCTATACCAGAGGGAGCTCGCATGTACCGTATGTGATCAACAAGGGGATCCCGAAAGACGGCAGTGAACACACCGTATATATTCCGGATTTTGATCAGACGGCCACGGTGTTTTTCGATGTATCAAAAGACATTTGGCGGATTTTTATGGCCCCGGTCGGGACCGATTCTTCCGAAGAGACGGAGTGGGTAGTATATAATGATCGGGTGGGCATTACCGACCGGTCGGCCGGCTTGCGCAGAGAGACGGCTCCCGGAGTGCAACCGAGGTATTATTCGGTTGAAAGCGGCGTGTTTTACCTGTTTAACGAGGGCAGTTTGACGATAGCGGCGGATATGAACGGTGACGGCGCGACGGAAATGTTTTATGTATTCTCAGGGAATGAGGAAACGGGCGAAACGATGGATTACACTGTCCGGATTAGCGGGGAAGAGGTTTTTCGAATCGAGGATGTGCTACTATTTTCGGGGGCGTACATTACGGATGTGAATGTAAGCGATAAGTATAAGGAAATTGTTTTGGAATATGAAGACGGGTCCGGGCAACCGGTATCCGAGATGGTCAGATATGACGGCAGCAGTGTCCGTACAAAGGTGCTCGTCGGAAGCATTGACTGCAGCGGCAACAGCCGGGTGTTTCTCAGAGGCGAGGACACCGGGGCGGCGGACGGCGGAACAGTGATCTATGAGGTAGACGGACGTTTCATTTTCAGAGAAGTCTGAGTAAGGGAATCGGGACATTGAGGCGAACGAGGGAATGATCGAAATCGTTGACAACCTGGTGTTTATGGGTATTGCCGCTTCAATTATCGCGGTGTTGATGATGCTTGCCGCAAGGGTCGGCCGCGGAATGTTTTCCGGGGTTTGGTACCAGACCGGTTGGATCATCGCGATGCTGCTACTCCTGATCCCGGTATACTGGCTGATCAGCAGTGTGAGTATTCAGCCGGAAATGTTCGAAAAACTTCCGGTTCCGTCGGGGTTTCGGGACGGTTACGTTCAATTCATGGATCGGCCGTTCGCCGAGTTTTTTCGGATGCTGCCGGACAAAGCCGGGATCTCGACCGAAGAATCTGCCGACTTGACCGGACCGACGGTCAAAACGGTCCTGTTTTTTGTTTGGGTCGCGGGAGTGATCGTTCTGGCAAGTTGGAAACTCATCCGTTATTACACTTTCCGGAACAGTATTGTCCGAAGAAGCGTTCCCAGTGATGAGCGGTGGGTTTTTGCCATCCCCGAAGAGATCCGGATCAAGATCAAAATGCGTGATGCCGCGATTCCTTCTCCGTTTGTTTTCGGAATTTTCAGGCCGACGGTGGTGATGCCCGAGCATGCCGAGAATAAAGAGGATATATGTTTTGCGCTGATGCACGAACTGCTACATATCGAACGCAAGGATCTTTTGACCAAAACCATTGCGGAATGCGTCGCAGTGCTCCATTGGTTCAATCCGTTCGCGTGGATCATTCGCAATCGGGTAACGATGGCTTGTGAGAACGCCTGTGATGAAGCGGTGGCCGCCAGACTCGGCGAAGACGGACGTAAGGGCTATGCGATGGCGATATTGGATTTTATGGACTATTCCGCCGCGCCGGAGCCGGAGTACCCGCCGACGCTGATGTCCTTCTCCGGTGATTCCGACCATGTGAAGACGAGACTAAAAAATATTATGAAATATCGACAGATGAGGCGCAGCGATAAGATTCTGTCGGTGGTCACAATCCTGACGGTCATGTCGGTCGGTGTTATGACCGGCTTTGTCATGGCACTTTCGATTCGAAGTGTGAGAGCCGACCGCGAGGAGATCCCCGTTCCGGTCGAGAGTGTACCTGAGGCCGAAGAGAACGGACTTATGGTGGAAACGGAACCGACTGAGCCCGATCCGGCTCCATTGATCATTGAGCCGGCCGATTACTCGGCAGAGGTGATCGTGTTCTCAAAGGGTGATAACACGGTCATCGCAGGGTCGAATATCTGCGAAAAGGTTACCGGTTTTTCGGCCGGATCAGTCGAAACCATGCGATATTCCACGAGTCGGAAATCCGTCGCTTTTCTCTCGAAAACCGGGGGATCGGATAGCTCTGACCTCTATTATTCCGACGGAAAACAGGCACTCCGGATTGCAAAAGAGGTATCGGCGTTTGATATGTCTTCGGACGGCAAGACAGTCGCTTACCGAACGGGCACGGGAGAAGAACGCCTCGGTTCTATTGTGCTTTTTTCACCCGGAACCGGAGAATCGATAGCAACGATCTCCCTTGCTTACGGGGACTTCGCCCTTTCTCCGCATGGACGCGCGATCGGATATGCCCCCTCCGCGGACGGTGCGGTTCGGGTATTTTTCCACGAGAGCAGACAAACGCTGACGCCGGACGTCAGCGGAAGCATTCTTGCGCTGTCCGACTTCGGGGATTTGATCTATTTTGTTCGGGAAGAACGGGGGAAGCCGCTCTTGTCCGTGATGCTTGAAGGGAGAACCGTCGAATTACTCCGGGGAAGCGATTTCAGCGCGGATTCGCCTCAGCGGCTGATCCTGTCCGGAGATCGAACGGAGGCGATCGTGGTGTCCGCGGATAAGGTGATCTCCTTTTCGGAAGGAAATAAAACAACCCTTTTTGAAAATACCGATAAAATCATCTGCTCGCCGGATACCGTCATATTGGACCGAATCGTCTTTCCGGGCGGATATACATTGTTTGTCGAGGAGTTGAGGGAAGATTCAAAAGACGGAGTACCCGTGTTCACATATAATGAGAACAGCGATCAGAGCTTCGGTACATTGGTGCATTCCAGCTTTTATGGGGGACGTGTTGTTGTCCCCGGAAAAGTAATGGCATTCACGTCAGACGGTTATCGTGTTATTTACCGCACGGAAGACGATAAGATACTGATCATGGACGACATCTTCGGAACTCCTACTGATCAAAGGATCGCGATGCTCGGATCGATCTCGTCCGCGGATCAAATTGCTTTTGCCGCAGACCGATCCGTATATTATCTCAACGATGACGGGCAACTTAATCGTATCGGAATGAACGGCAGAACCGACTTCGTGGCCGGCGATGTGGATGAGTTCGCCTTGATTTCCAACGAGAAGCAGACGGAGCTTTTTTATCTGGCCGATTATTGCGAGGCACTGATGGAGCAAGGAGATCAGACCAGCAAAATTTACGGGAGATCGCTATATGCGGCAAGGCATGAATTGATCTCGGCTGCCCGGCTCATTGATGATTTTGTGCTTCGAATGGAGGTCGGACCCTACGGGGTAATATATGAATGCATTTCGCAGGTTCCCTACGGTTCTTCCGGATGTACCGCATCCGTGGACATATTTTACAGTTCTAACGGAAAAGATTATTCAAACATACTGGAAATCGGCTAAGCCGGGAAAAGGAGAAAAAATGCAAAAGATCACTGAATCGGAAATGATCATCATGAACATCATCTGGGACGCGGGGAAGAAGGTGAATTCAGCTTATGTGATCGGGAATCTGCCCGAAAAGGTCAAGTGGAAAATGACCACCGTCACAACCTTTCTTTCGCGCTTGACGGGAAGAGAGATGCTGGAAATCGTCGAAAAGAAGGGGCGGACGAACTACTATGTTCCGACCATGTCCCGGGAGGAGTACTCGCTTCGTGTCACCCGCGATGCTATGCTCCGTACGGGGATCGGTCCGATCAAAAACTTGATCGCGTCGCTCTATAAGACCAACGATATCAGCAGGAACAACATTGCCAATCTGAAGGAGTGGCTCTCCGATGAAGGCTACACCGAGGAAACCGAGGAGAAATGATTCTCCTTGAGACGGCTGTTGTGTTCTTGAGAACGAAAAACCGAACATATATTCAAAAGCGACAATAATGGTACAGGTCATAGCCGATAATGAGGTCAGAAAACAGCGCGTGCCGCATCCGCGACAGGTGGAAGGAGACCTCTTATGGAACCGATCGTACCGATGTTTCTTCTTGGAATTTTTGTGTTTCTCGCCTGGTATTTCAGCGCGATCGCCAAGGACATTTTTCAGAGTGATCCGTGACGCCCGCTTGACTTGAAGTCAGGACGGCGGCACGGACTTTCCGCGTTGGGTCGTTCCCGTATTCTTTCTGCGAATGCGATTGATCTGCGGACGGAGCGTCAGCTCTTCGACGACGAGGTTTTCCGG
>CAYPAL010000041.1:0-10539 GCA_964408695.1 uncultured Oscillospiraceae bacterium
GCAAGAAGAGCGATTCGGTGCTCTTGGGCGCGGTCGGAGGACCGAAGTGGGACGACCTTCCCGGTGCGCAGCGTCCGGAGCGGGCGCTTTTAGATCTGCGCGGCGGGCTGGATCTTTACGCGAACTTAAGACCGGCGATCCTTTACCGCCAACTGGCTTCGGCCAGCCCGCTTAAGGAAGAGAATCTGAACGGCGGCATCGATATCATGATCGTGCGCGAACTGACCGGGGGTCTATATTTCGGCGACCGCGGCAGACGCGAAGGCGGCAAGATGCCGGACGGATCCCCGAAAGGCGTCGAAGCTTATGATACCGAAGCCTACAGTGAAGCCGAAATCGAGCGGATCGTTCGGGTCGGCTTCGAGCTGGCGATGGGCAGGAAGAAGAAACTGACCAGCGTCGACAAGGCGAATATCCTCGAGAGCTCCAGGCTCTGGAGAGAGGTGAACGAACGCGTCGCCAAGGAATACCCCGAAGTGGAATATGAGTATTATTATGTCGACAACGCATCCATGCAATTGATACGTCGTCCCGGCGACTTCGACGTGCTCGTGACGACAAATATGTTCGGAGACATTTTATCGGATGAGGCGGGTATGATCACCGGATCGATCGGCATGCTGCCGTCCGCTTCGCTCGGAAAACCCGGGACCCCCGGCATGTATGAGCCTGTCCACGGCTCCGCTCCGGATATCGCGGGACAGGATAAGGCGAATCCCTGCGCGGCGATCCTTTCCGCCGCGATGATGCTCCGCTGGTCTTTCGGCCTGCCCGAGGAAGCGGATTGTATTGAAAAGGCGATCGAGGCCGCGCTTGAGAACGGTTATCGGACTCCGGACATCGCCTACACGTCGGATTGCATCCGCGTGGGAACCAAAGAGATGACATCACGGGTGATCGAGTCCATTGTCTGATGCCCCGTGTACGGGGCTTTTCGAAGACATAAAGAAGAGTGGGCCAATACTTACTCTTCTTTCGTCTATTATCCGAACGCTTTTTGCGCACAAAGACAAGGAGAAATAAAATGGACAATAAAAGAAGCTCTCAGATGACCCAAGGGATCAGTCGATCTCCGCACCGGTCGCTTATGTACGCGCTCGGAATGACCGCCGAAGAGATGAAAAGACCGCTGATCGGAGTTGTGAATTCTTTTAACGAACTGATCCCCGGACATATTCATTTAAACGAACTGACGCAGTGTGTGAAAGACGGGATCCGAATGGCCGGAGGAGTTCCGATGGAATTTCCGGCCATCGGTGTTTGTGACGGGACGGCGATGAACCATCAGGGAATGAAATATTCTCTGGTGAGCCGGGACGTCATCGCGGATTCCTGTGAACTGGTGCTGATGGCACAGCCGATGGACGCCGTTGTTTTCATTCCGAGTTGTGACAAGATCGTTCCGGGAATGCTCATGGCCGCGGCGAGGCTGGACATTCCGGCAATTTTTGTGACCGGCGGTCCGATGCTTCCGGGAAAATACGGACAGGAGAGAGTCGGGCTTTCGAATCTTTTCGAGGCGTCCGGCGCTTGCGCGTCCGGTAGAATCACCGAGTGTGAACTCTCCGAATGGGAAAAGGCATGCTGTCCGACCTGCGGCAGTTGCTCGGGGATGTACACTGCAAATACCATGTGTTGTCTGACCGAGGCGATGGGCATGGCACTTCCGGGAAGCGGTACGATCCCGGCTGTTATGGCGGCAAGACGCAGGATCGCCAAGAATACCGGTATGCAGATCATGAAACTCCTCGAAAAGGGGGTCACCGCCCGTCAAATCATGAACAAGGAATCGATTTATAACGCGATGCGCGTCGATATGGCCCTGGGCGGATCGACCAACAGCGTTTTGCATATGTTAGCCATTTCCAGAGAATGCGGATACCCGCTGACGGTGGACGAGATATCGGATATTGCGGGCCGTACTCCGCAACTTTGCAAGCTCAATCCCGCCAGTTCGATCTTTATTACGGACCTGGACGAGGTTGGAGGAATCACCGCTGTGATGGCGGAGCTGGCCAAGGCCGGCCATCTCTGTGTGGATAATCCGTCGGTTGACGGCACGATTTGTGAGCGGATCAAGGATGTTCCGGGAGCGGACGGCACGATCATCCGTCCTTATAACGACCCGTTCGCGAAAGACGGCGGACTCGCTATTCTTAAAGGCAACTTGGCCCAGGAAGGCGCCGTCGTCAAGAAGGGTGCGGTGCTTCCGGAAATGATGGTGCATACGGGCCCCGCTCGTGTGTTTGATTCCGAAGAAGAGGCGACCGAATCGATTTTCGCGGGAAAAATCAATCCCGGCGATGTCATTGTCATTCGCTTTGAAGGTCCGCGCGGAGGCCCCGGAATGCGTGAAATGCTCACCCCGACTTCGGCCGTCGCCGGAATGGGACTCGATAAGAGTGTCGCGCTGATCACGGACGGTCGTTTTTCGGGCGCTACGAGAGGCTCGAGCGTCGGGCATGTGTGCCCCGAGGCCGCGACGGGCGGTCTGATCGCTTACATAAAAGAGAACGACAGTATTACCGTGGATATTCCGTCCCGGAAATTGACTCTGAACGTCGAAGCGGAAGTGCTTACTACCCGGGAGCCCGCAAAATTACCGGAACGCGATCTTCGAGGGATCCTGGCTCGTTACGAGGACCTCGCTGATTCGGCGGCACACGGCGCGAGTATGAACCATGTTAAGCTGTGCGAGATGCCAAAGAACAATCGCTTGAATCACAAGGATAAAGGGGAGCAAATATGAACGGAGCAACCGCAATCATACAGTTTTTGAAAGATAAGGGCGTGAACCCGGCGTTCGGGTACCCGGGCGGTTCGGTCATCGTTCTTTACGACGCGATTTTCCAGATGAATTTCCCCCACATTCTCACGCGTCATGAGCAGGGAGCTGTTCATGCTGCAGAGGGGTATGCGAAGGTGACCGGCCGACCCGGTGTCGTTTTTGCGACATCCGGACCCGGAGCGACAAACCTTGTAACGGGGATCGCCGACGCGTATTTGGATTCGGTGCCGATCCTCGCGATCACGGGTGCAGTCTCCAGAAACGCGATCGGAAAAGATGCGTTTCAGGAGGCGGACATCACCGGTATCACACAACCGATCACCAAGTATAACTATTTGGTGATGAGTCCGGAGGACTTGATCCCAACATTGGAAGAGGCCTGGAACCTGACGACCGAGGGCAGACCGGGACCGGTTTTAGTCAATGTTCCGAAGGATCTGTTTCTTGCGGAGATCCCGGAAAGAAACGGCAAAGGGGAAGGCGTCATTATTCATCGCCCGCCCAGGAAGGTTGCCGATAACCGCGTGAATCGGGTCTACGAGGCTCTTCGCAAGTCGAAAAAACCATTATTGCTGGTCGGAGGCGGTGTGGTCCTTTCCAAGGGGGGTTCCGAGTCGCTCCGGACCTTCGTCGAAAAGACCGGCATTCCTGTCGCGGGAACCATGATGGCAAAAGGTGTCATCGACGAGCGACACCCCCAGTATCTGGGCATGGTCGGTATGCACGGAATTCCGCAGGCCAATACGGCAATCGGAAGGTGTGACCTATTGCTGGCAGTAGGATGTCGCTTTTCGGACCGGATCATCGGGAATCCCGAAAAATACGGAGAGGGCGAAAATCGCACGATTATCCACGTCGACATCGATCCGGCCGAAATCGGAAAGAATATCCACCCCGATATTGAGATCGAGGACGACGCGTTCAACTTTTTCCGATGTATGACCGAACAGATACCCGAGGATGATTTCCCGGCGCTCTGGACAGACTGGAAGGCAGAGTTGGACCGGAAAGCCGAACGGTACGCGAGTATTTGCGAGAAGCTTCACGCGCTCGACGACCGGCTTCTGCCGGAAGCGGTCGTGCATGCGGTGTCGAAGGCTTATGAGGGAGAAGACCCCATACTGGTCACGGACGTCGGTCAGCAACAGATATTTGCCGCACAGCACTTTGTCGTCGAGTCTCCGCGATCGTTTCTGACTTCGGGCGGACTCGGGACGATGGGGACCGGTCTGCCTTATGCCATCGGTGCCGCGATCGCCGATCCGAAAAGGCCGGTCGTCTTGTTTGTCGGAGACGGCGGACTTCAGATGACGATCCAAGAGCTCGGACCGCTTAAGTCCTTGGGGCTCAACGTGAAGGTCGTGATCATGGACAATCAACAACTCGGAATGGTGCGACAATGGCAGGAACTCTTTTACGGCAAGAGATACAGCCAGACGATCCTCGATAATAATCCCAACTTTATCCAGATTGCGGACGCCTACGGGATCAAGGGTGGTCGCGCGACCAACGCGATCGAATTAACCGAGGAGATCGAGAAAATGAGGGAAAACAAGGAACCGTACGTTCTGCATGTCATGTTGGACGTGAAGGAATTGGTGTATCCGATGATCCCCGCAGGAAAGAACCCTGAAGACATGATGATGCCGGGCATGTAGCAAGAGTCGGCCCCGGATCACGGTCGATCGCTTATACAAACATTAAAAAACAAACTGCCCGTGAAGAGAGATCGTTTCACGGGCAGTTTTCTTATTCTTAATATGGTCTTTACAGACATTAATCAAGGAGCTATCGTGAAGCCTCTCAGGCGCGCTCGTTATTCGTCGGCCTCAGTCCTCTTCAGAGAATCCGAGCAGAGTCGGGGGACCCGAGTCGGCCGGTTCTCATCGTCGAGCGCCACATAGGTCAGATAGGCAGTGTTGATCTCTTCCCGGTTCCCGTCGAGCGTCTCGACAAAAGTCGAAACCCGGACTTTCATGGAGGTGTTTCCGACGGACTCGACTTCCGAGATCAATAGAAGCGTAGAATTGAGCTCCGCGGGCGCACGAAAGGACAGGTGGTCGATCGCTACGGTGGTCACCTGAGCCCCGGCATGCCGGCGGGCGCATATCGCGCCGACCACGTCGATCATCTCGAGAAGCGCTCCGCCGAACAATCTTCCGGATCCGTTCGTGTGCCGGTACATGACGATCTGAACGTGTTCCGTGTGCGAATCACATCGCTTCTTGACGTTCGATCCCCGAACGTCCGCCTCCGCGGACACTGATCGTTCATCCTCCGTCGGATCTTTGTCGGCAGAGTTTGAAGCCTTAGTCATATCTTGCATTTTCCCCTCCGATGTCCCTTAAAAGGGCTGTCTCATCAAGTTTTCCCGTAAGACAGCCCGAATGTCTTTCTTCATATGAATGGATCACAGCCGCATTTTGCGGATGTCTTCCTTCAGTCGCTCCAAATCGGCCAGAAAATCCTGAATATCATGCTCATGCTCGAGCTCGTCATTAAGTATGGTGATCGCCATCTGATGGGTCGACATGTCCTTGCCGTGCGTGAACTGAGCAATATCCTCATACCGTTGGATGGCGCAACGCTCACCCGCCAGATTCTGTTCCAGGATCACCTCGATATAGGGGTCGGTCGGCTCCTCGTAGGGACATTTGGAGAAACTGGCCCATTGGCTCGGATTGAGAAGCGGAGTTCCGCCCAGTTGGAGGATACGTCCCGCGACCAACTCCGCGTGCCCGAGCTCTTCGGTCGCGTGAAGAAGAAGCTCCGGTTCGACTTCGGAGCGCATCGGACCTTCCATGACACGCGCACCGACCCAGTACTGATAATACGCAAGCCACTCCTCGGCGAGCGCTTCATTGAGCATTTGAATCAATTTGGAAACGTCAAGATTCGCGATTTCGATTGCCTTGTTACCCATATATGACCTCCTTCTTTCATCTTCGAAAAGTGTACAGCATTATTATATATGTTTGCTTTGCGAGAAGTAATCAACAGAATGTGAACACAAAATGATTGTTACAAAGCATCTTGACGATGTATAATTACAATGCCTGACAGTCTCATATTTCAATGGTTTTCAAGGAGAAGAAGCATGGCCAAGAGCAAATTTTCCGCGGTGATCGATTTGGGATCTCTTGCGCTTCGTCTGAAGATTTTCGAAATCGTCGAAGAAAAGAGTCCGCATGAAATCGAGTCGGCTCGGTCATTTTTATCGTTCGGAGCTCAGACCTATCGCGACGGGAGCATTTCGGCGGAGCAGGTCACGGAGATCTGTGAAATACTTTCTTCTTTTCAGTTCAAGCTCAAGGAGTACAAACTCACAGACGCGATCTGCGTGGCAACCAGCGCTTTTCGAGAGGCCGGTAACCGGGATTTTATCATCGAGCAGATCCGTTTGAGAACCGGTCTTAGTATTCGCGTTCTTGACAACGCCGAGGAACGATATTATCACAATCTCGCGGTAAAAGAGAATCAGCCTGATTTTCTGAATATCATTCAGACCGGCACGATGATGCTGGACATCGGTTCCGGCAGTATCCAGGCGACGGTATACGATAAATCGGATCTGGTTTTCAGCCAGAATATGCTTCTGGGTTCCCTTCGGGTCAGCGAGATGCTTTCGGATCTCGAGCGGCAGACGACGCACTACGCCAATGTCCTCGAGGAGTTTATCTCGCAGGATCTGGACGATTACCACGCCGTCGAACCCAAGGGCATCGAATATAAGAACTACATCGCCTTCGGCGGTGACATTGGCTTCATCAAGCGGATGGCCGGGCACTCGCCGAGAGAATACTGCTTTTTGACGCGTAAAAAATTTCTGGATGTTTACGAAACCCTTCTTCTGACCCGAACATCGGATTTGATCCTCTCCTCCGATATTCCGGCGGCCAACGCGTCGCTTCTCCTTCCTACCGCCATTCTCATCAAAAAGATGCTGGATTATACGGGACTTGACGGCGTGCACCTTCCGGCCGCGTCTCTGACGGACGGAGTCGTATATCACACTGAATCCGTTGCCGGACATTTCAAACTGATCATGGATCCGAAGCTCGATGTTATTTCGGCGGCGCGCCATATCGCTAAAAGATACCGCTGTGATAAGAAGCATATCGATAATGTGGAGGGGAATGCGCTCCTGATTTTCGATTCCGTGAAAAAATATCATGGGATGAGCGAACGGGACCGCCTGTTGCTGAGGCTTTCCGCGATCCTTCACGAGGTGGGGAAATACATCCACGTCAGCAACCACAGTTCCCGGTCGTATCATATCATCAACACGATGGAGCTTATCGGCATCAATGAGACCGAACGCGAAAATGTCGCGTGCATCGCGCGTTTTTACACCAAATCCAATCTCTTTGTCGACCGCTATTACCAGTATCTTTCGCCTGATCGAAGGACCGTCGTGTCCAAACTGACCGCGATCATGCGGCTTGCGGATGCCATGGACGCCGCGCACAAACAAAAACTGCGGAATTTGAGCGTCACGGTCGCATCGGGTACTATGGATATCGCGTGTGACAGTTCTCTGGATCTGACATTCGAACAATGGGCGTTTAACCACAACGCGGATCTTTTCGGCCAGGTCTTCGGTATAACACCGATTCTGCGACTTCGGAGGCAACCGGTATGACGACAAAGAAGAACAAGGAGCGTAAAGACGGTAAAGCGTTAGCGGTCAAGCCGCGCGACAATGCCGGCATTGAGGCGAACTCGGACCGTTATTTCAACCGGGAACTCAGTTGGCTTGAATTCAACGACCGGATCCTGTTTGAATCGCGCGATACCAAGCATCCCCTCCTGGAGCGCATGAAATTTCTTTCCATCACCGCGTCGAATCTGGATGAGTTCTTTATTGTGCGGGTCGCCTCGCTTCGGGATATGTTGAGCATCAACTACAACGAGAGAGATATTTCCGGGCTCACGGTCGGGGAGCAACTGACGCGCATCGACGCGAAGACCCGAAGCAGTATGGCCTTGATGTATTCGACGTATACACGGTCGCTCCTGCCGTCGTTGAAAGCACATGGAATCTTTGTATTGGACTACGATGAACTTGACAAGAAGAGTCGCGGGATGGCGGACGGGTATTTTCAATCGACCCTTTATCCGGTCCTTACGCCGATGGCCGTGGACGCCGCGCGACCGTTTCCGTTGATTTACGGGCGGCAGCTTAATCTGGCGGTCCTGGTAGAAGGGAAAGGCATTCCGACGGAGGAGTCGGGCGAGGAGGCCGAGTATCGGTTCGCGACGATCCAGATCCCGACCGTTGTGCCCAGACTCTACGAGATCCGACTTTCCAACGGAACCGCTTTCGTGCCCATCGAACAAATCATCCGCGCGAATGTATCCTCCTTGTTTTCAAAAGCAAAGGTCGTATCGACCGGCTTTTATCGCGTCATGAGAAACGCTGACCTCGATATCGATGAGGATGAGGCGGAAGACCTTTTGCAGGAGATCGAAGAACAGGTCCGCCTGAGACGGTGGGGAGAGATCATCCGCCTGGAAGTCAACGACGGCATCGACGGGCGACTTTTAAAATATATCACCGAATCGCTTAATATCGAAAAGAAAGATATCTTCTCGTTCTCCGGCCCGATCGATCTGACGTTTCTGATGAAGTTTTATTCCCGTTTGTCCGCGATTCATCCCACGCTTTGTGATCCGCCGCACTTTTCTCAGCGTGCGTCGATGTTCGAGGGCTACGAGAACATTTTCGAACAAATTGCGAAAAAGGACCGGTTGGTGCATCATCCCTACGAGTCCTTCGAACCCGTCGTGGAGTTCCTGAAACAGGCCGCTGAGGATCCGAATGTTCTGGCGATCAAGCAAACCCTTTATCGGGTCAGCAATAACTCGCCGGTCATCGACTGGCTCGCGGAAGCCGCTCAAAACGGAAAGCAAGTGATGGTTTTGGTGGAACTCAAGGCAAGATTTGACGAAGAGAACAATATCAACTGGGCCAAGAAACTCGAAAATGCCGGATGTCACGTGATTTACGGAATGGTCGGGTTGAAGACCCACAGTAAGATCACTCTGGTCGTTCGCTCCGAGGATACCGGTATTCGCAGGTATTTGCATCTGGCGACAGGCAACTATAACAATGTCACGGCCCGGATCTACACGGATATCGGGATGTTCACCGCCTCCGAGCCGTTCGGTATCGACGCATCCGAATTTTTCAATATGCTTTCCGGATTCTCCGAGCCGCCGGAATGGCGACGGTTGATCCCCGCACCGCTTTGGATGAAGGATTTCTTCCTGACTAAGATCGACCGGGAGATCGCAAACGCCAAGGCCGGGAAAAAGACGTTCATCGTCGCCAAAGTCAACTCCCTCGTGGACGCGAAGGTGATCGACAAACTCTATGAAGCTTCTTCCGCGGGGGTCCGGGTCGATTTGATCGTCCGGGGGATATGCTGTTTAAGACCCGGCGTGGAGGGCCTTTCGGAAAACATAACGGTGCGGTCGATCACCGGACGATTTCTGGAGCACTCGCGGATATTTATGTTCTGTAATGACGGTAAGGAGGATATTTATCTCGCGTCCGCGGACTGGATGCCCAGAAATCTGGACAGAAGGATCGAACTCCTTTTCCCGGTCGAGGACAAGGATTGCCGGGCGCGGGTGAAGGAGATCTTAACCGTGGAACTCGAGGATACGCTGAGAAGTCACTGGCTGAAGCCGGACGGATCCTATCATAAGGTCGATTTGCGCGGTAAAAAGAAGCTCGACAGCCAGAAAGAATTGATCCGACTCGCCGAGGCGGCCGCGAATGAGGGGCAGAACGACCGCGCGGTAAAGCTTTTCGAGCCGGCCAAAGCACCGGATTGAACGGGTGTGAAAAGACCCGGTTCGTGGTATTATACTTATGGCTGAAAAAACAGGATATCGGAGAGTGGAAGTTATGTCGATCACGATTCATTCATACCCGTCGCGGGAGTTCCCGGGAAAATACGACAGTCGGTCGTTTGAGTATACGTTGGAGCACAGTTCCGGAGCGAGCTTTTCGGTCATCAACTACGGAGCGGTGATCACGCGGATCCTGGTCCCCGATCGACGGGGTTCTTTGGGTGACGTCGAGCTGGGGTATAAGGATCTGGACGGATACCTGCACAACGGCTCGTGGCACGGAGCGACGGTCGGAAGAAGCGCGAATCGAACCAAGGGTGCCCGTTTCGAAATCGACGGGAAAACATATAAGATCCCTCAAAACGACGGGGAGAACAATTTACACGGAGGTTCTCCGTGCTTTCAGAACGTTTTCTGGAACGCGCGGGTATTGAGCGAGGACGACGCGCATATTTATCTTCAAAAGACCGGCATTCACAGCTCCTTTAACGTCGAGGGCGAAGCGATACTTATGGATTATCTGTCACCGGACGGTGCCTGTGGCTTTCCCGGGAATCTGGACGCGCAGGTCCTGTTCGCTTGGACGCGCGACATGGCTCTGCTGATCATTTTTTCGGGCATCTCCGACGCGGCGACGATATTCGCACCGACGAATCACTCCTACTTCAATCTCGCGGGAGAATCCTCCGGATCGGTCGCCGGGCACATGCTTTTCATCAACGCCGAAAACGTCACCGACAAAGCGCCGGATAACGTGCCGAACGGTAATATCTCTTCGGTGGATGGGACGGACCTGGATTTCCGTATCCCTTCGCCGGTCGGCAAAACCTTCGAAAGCGATCACCCGCAAATCGTCTCCTCAGGCGGACTGGATCAGAATTACTGCCTGG
>CAYPAL010000042.1:0-1429 GCA_964408695.1 uncultured Oscillospiraceae bacterium
ATAGCGGAAGATACGGACCTTACGGAGGCAGATACTCCGGCGAGACCCTGATGCACGCGCTCCGGGAGCTGGAAGACGCTTACCGCAAAGCGCAGAAGGATCCCGCTTTTGGCGAAGAATACTCGCGATTCCTCCGGGAATACGCCGGTCGCCCTTCCCTTCTCTATTACGCGGAGCGAATGAGCCGCGACTTGGGCACCACCGTCTACTTGAAGCGCGAGGACTTGAACCACACCGGTGCCCATAAGATCAATAACGTGCTCGGCCAGGCACTTCTGGCGATGCGCATGGGCAAGAAACGCCTGATCGCCGAGACCGGAGCCGGTCAGCACGGCGTCGCCACCGCGACGGCCGCCGCGTATTTCGGCCTCGAGTGTGACGTTTTCATGGGAAAAGAAGACATGATCCGCCAGTCGCTCAATGTCTATCGGATGGAGCTTCTCGGCGCGACCGTACACGAGGTCACCGACGGGACCGCGACGCTCAAGGACGCGACGAGCGAGGCTCTGCGCGAATGGTCCCGCCGCGTCGAAGACACCTTCTACGTGATCGGCTCGGTCGTCGGTCCGCACCCTTACCCGGAGATCGTCCGCGACTTCCAACGCGTCATCGGAGACGAGATCCGCGCCGAGATGCTCGAAAAGCATGGCCGCCTCCCCTCCGCCCTTCTGGCCTGTGTCGGCGGCGGCAGTAACGCAATGGGAACGTTCTATCCTTTCATCGGGGACAAGTCCGTCCGACTCATGGCGGCGGAGGCCGGCGGCGAAGGTGTCGAGTCCGGTCGCCACGCCGCGACCGTAGCCGCCGGAACGACCGGCGTCTTTCACGGTATGAAATCACTGTTTCTTCAGGACGACGAAGGACAGATCACTCCCGTCTATTCGATATCGGCCGGAATGGATTATCCGGGCATCGGTCCGGAGCACGCGTACCTGCATGACACCGGGCGCGCCGAGTATTTTTCGATCACCGACGACGAAGCCGTCGACGCCTTTGAATACTTGAGTCGCATGGAAGGCATTATCCCCGCGATCGAAAGTTCCCACGCCGTCGCGCTCCTTACGAAGATGAAATCCGAGTTCACCCCGGACGACATCGTTGTGGTCACGATATCCGGCCGCGGCGACAAGGACGTCGAGGCCATCGGCAGATACCGCGGAAAGATCCGCTGAAGGAGGCTTATCATGCATCAAGACAATAAAATCGATATCACGTTCAGGAACTTGCGCGCCGCGGGCAAAAAGGCCTTTATTCCCTTCATCACCGCCGGCGACCCCGATATCGAAGCGACCTACCTGATCGCCAAGGAAATGATCCGAAACGGAGCCGACCTCATCGAATTCGGCGTGCCGTACTCCGACCCGTCGATGGACGGTCCGGTGATCATGCGTGCCGACAAGCGCGCATTGGAATCGGGAACGCGCCTTCA
>CAYPAL010000042.1:1529-5826 GCA_964408695.1 uncultured Oscillospiraceae bacterium
GTCCGGTGATCATGCGTGCCGACAAGCGCGCATTGGAATCGGGAACGCGCCTTCAAAACATTTTTGATTTGGTTGAAAGGCTCTCGACCGAGCACCCCGAGACACCTTTCCTTCTTCTTTTGTACTATAACTCGGTCTTTGTCTACGGTCTCGAAAAGTTTTTCGAGGCGGCGGAGAAGGCCGGCATATACGGGCTCATTATTCCCGACCTTCCTCTGGAGGAGCGTTCGGAGGCCCAACCGATCGCGGACGCGCACGGCATATACCTGATTTCGATGGTCACTCCGACGTCCGGGGAGCGCGCGGAACAGATCTGCAAGACCGCCCGCGGCTTTCTTTACTGTGTCACCAGCCTCGGGGTGACCGGCGCGCGCAAAAGTTACGCGACTTCCTTTGCCGAATATTTCGACAAATTGAATGCATTTTCGAGCATCCCCAAATGCGCCGGATTCGGCATCTCCGACCCCGAGCAGAAGCGGCATATCGAACGTTACTGCGACGGAACCATTGTCGGTTCGGCCATTGTACGACGGATCGAGGAATGTATTGCCGCCGGCATGAGCAATGCCGATATCGCGAAGCAAATCGGCATTCAAGTCTCCGAATTCACGGGAGGAAAGGCATTATGATCCAACCTTCATATGACGAATTCTCCGATCTTTCCCGGAGTGTCGGGATCATCCCGGTGGTCCAACGGATCCCTGCGGATCTGTTGACGCCGATCTCGGTCTTCCGCGCCTTCGGACGAGGCACAAAAAGTTTTCTTCTTGAAAGCGTCGTCAACGGCGAGCGCTGGGCGCGCTATTCGATCATGGGCCGAAACCCGTTTCTTGAATACTCGGCCGGCCTCAACGGGACCCGCTGCTTTTTGAACGGCAGAGCCTTTCCGACCGATGTCCTGGGCAAAACACCCGTCGAGCAGATCCGAGAACTCGGCGTCCGTTACCATTCGGGCCGATTTTCGTACATCGACCATTTCTACTGCGGTCTTCTGGGCTATTGGGCGTACGATTTTGTACGCTTTACCGAAAAGCTCCCGGACGATAATCCGGATCCCCTGGATATGCCCGATTGCTCGCTGATGGCGCCCTCCGAGGTCATTGTTTTCGATCACCTGAAAAACGAGGCGGCCGTCATCGTCAATGTCCTTACCGACGGCGGCGCGGACGCCTACACCGGAGCGGTCGACCGCATCGGAAGAATTATCTCTGAGATCGAACGACCCGAGCCGATCCCGCCGTCCGCCGTCCACCCGGACGACCTGGACTTTATCTCATACACGAAAAAATCGGATTATTGCGATTCCGTCTCCAAAGCCAAGGAATATATCCGAAACGGCGACGTGTTCCAGGTCGTCTTGTCCCAGCGTTTTTCGGCCGATTACTTCGGAGACCCCCTGCCGGTCTACCGCGCACTGCGGACGGTCAATCCGTCTCCTTATATGTTCTACATTCGTCTGGAAGACGCCGCCGTCATCGGTTCGTCTCCGGAAATGCTCGTACGTGTGACCGACGAACGAATCGAGACCTGCCCGATCGCCGGCACCCGCCCGCGCGGCGCGACCGCCGAGGAAGATGAGCGGCTCGCCCGGGAGCTTCTTCTCGACGAGAAAGAAACAAGTGAGCACAATATGCTGGTCGACCTCGCACGAAACGACATCGGCCGCGTCTCTCAAATCGGAACGGTCCGTGCGACCGACATCTGCCATGTCGAAAAATACTCGCACGTCATGCACATCGTCACGAACGTTGAAGGCCGCCTGCGCGAAGGCCTCTCGGGCATCGACGTCCTTGCCTCGATCCTTCCGGCCGGCACTTTGTCCGGTGCACCCAAGATCCGCGCGATGGAGATCATCGACGAATTGGAACCTTTACGCCGCGGCCTATACGGCGGTGCGATCGGTTACCTCGGTTTTGACGGAAATCTGGATACCTGCATCACTATTCGAACCGCGGTCCTCAAGGACAAAAAGATACATGTTCAGGCCGGCGCCGGCATCGTCGCCGACTCCGACCCGGAAACCGAGTATCGGGAATCGATGAACAAAGCCGGCGCGATCTTCGCGGCCATTGAGAAATCCGGAGGTTTACGATGATCCTATTGATTGATAATTACGATTCGTTCGTTTATAACGTTTATCAGCTCGTCGGTGCAATCGACCCGAATATCCGTGTCGTTCGAAACGACGCGATCACGCTTGAGGAGACCCGCTCTCTGGCTCCGTCTCACATCATCATCTCGCCCGGCCCCGGATACCCGAAGGATGCCGGCATATCGATCGACATGATCCGAACATTTTCCGGGAAAATACCGATCCTCGGGATATGTCTCGGCCATCAGGCGATCATCGAGGCCTTCGGCGGGACCATCATCCACGCGCCCGAGCTCGTACACGGCAAAAAGCGCCCGGTTCGCATCCTTAAGGATAACAACGGCCACGCACTGTGTCCGCTTTTTGCAGACCTGCCGGAAGAAGTCGAGGCGGCCCGTTATCATTCCCTCGCAGGAGATCCCTCGGTCATGCCGGAAGAGTTGACCGTTACCGCGCTGGCGCCGGACGGGACGATCATGGGCGTCATGCACCGGGAACACCCGGTCTACGGGATCCAGTTCCACCCGGAATCGATCCTCACCGATGTCGGCGAACCGATCATGCGACGCTTTCTGGAAAGCCGCGTTTAAAATCAACGGCGGCAATGAGCCGACCGCCCAAAAAACCGGCCTGGAATCGTTTATTTATGGTACGTCTCGCCGCGCGCGATCTTGAACGCGCGAAAGCATTGCTCCAGAAGGATCAGCCGGGACATCGTATGCGTAAAAGTCATGTCTGAGAAACGAATACGACGCGCTGCCCTTTGAACGACAGGATCCGAAAATCCGTTCGATCCGCCGATCACAAAGGTGATCTCGGCCCCACCG
Organism: uncultured Oscillospiraceae bacterium; assembly: GCA_964408695.1. Taxonomy (GTDB): domain Bacteria; phylum Bacillota; class Clostridia; order Saccharofermentanales; family Saccharofermentanaceae; genus JAAYCT01. The sequence continues at coordinate 4,449 of CAYPAL010000042.1, forward strand.
TCTTCAAATCCTTTGATCAGCTCGCGCGAAAAGGTTTCGGAATCCATGGTCTCCCCGGACAGATCCATCAGCCAGACCGTTGAAGCGGGCTTGATCCGGGAAAGGATCGCGGCTCCCTCGCGGTCGAGCGCCTGCTTTTCGGGAAGCGAATCCGGCGCGTCCGGCACCTCGATCATCCCGGTGTCGCAGAATCGGGAGAGTCGCTTCAGGTATTCTTTTGCGCCTTCCTCCAGCCACTTCTCGCGAAGCTTGCCGACGCAGACGATCCGAAGCCTCATGTCGCTTCACCGAGACCCTTCAGCTCCGGCCCGAAAATCCCGGCCGCCGTGTCGTTATTTAAAACACATCGGTCGGTCGGCGGCACTGCCTCTATGTCGATCAGGTCTGCCAGCGGGGTATCCTCATAGTCAAAACGCTCCGCAACCTCGAGCACGAGCGGCTCCGTCGGACAGTACCGGTTCGCCACCGTCATCGAAAAATGCTCGCCCGCGATCAGGTTATATTGTGTCAGATAATCGGTGATTTCGTTGCGGGCGACCGTCGGCGAATTGTTTTCCTGACTTAAATGCCCCAAGATGAAGTGCCGGGTCCCGCTGTCATACAGATAACGGATCGCCTCGGCGCAGTCGCGGTTGCACAAATGCCCTCTGTCCCCTCCCACGCGCCGCTTCAGCGACCACGGATACGGTCCGCTGATCAGCATGTCGTAATTGTAATTCGCCTCGATCAGGACCGCCTCACTGCCCGTGACAGCGCGACGCACATCCTCGCTGAAGTGTCCGAGGTCGGTCGCAACCGATACGGTTTTCCCGAGCGCGGACAAACGATACCCCAGAGAACCTCTCGCGTCGTGCGGGGTCGGGAATGGCGTGATCTCGACCTCACCGATCGAAAAGCTACGCCACGGCTCGATCACATGATCGAGAGCCTCCGCGTGGGGCTTGGCTTCAGACATATGGATCCCCCGCCATGTCGCCTCCGAGGCGTAGACATGGATCCCGAATTTTCGCACAAAAACATCCAGTCCGCTCAAATGATCGGAATGGTCATGCGTGATCAGGACCCCGTCCACTTGAGTCGGATCCTCTCCGATTTGCTCCAACGCGGCGACGATCTGCTTGGTTGAGCGGCCGACATCGATCAGGACGCGCGTCCTGCCGAAACGCAAAAACACACTGTTTCCACTGCTTCCGCTAAAAAGAGGTACGATTTTTATCCGTTCGTCCAACATCACTTCACCCGGCCGGTCGATCCATATCGCAATCCGGCTCATCGCCGCGTTCGCGCATTATCGGTTCACCGGCACTTTGTCGTCGTCAGCCGTCCACCAAAGGACGGGCGCATTCCAACTCATCATCATCAAAACGATCGATTCGAG
>CAYPAL010000042.1:5926-8695 GCA_964408695.1 uncultured Oscillospiraceae bacterium
TCCACCAAAGGACGGGCGCATTCCAACTCATCATCATCAAAACGATCGATTCGAGCGCCGAGCGCCCTCAGCTTTTCGACGATCCGCTCATAACCGCGATCGATCCTCTGCGCGGAAGATATCGTCGTCATCCCGTTGGCGACCAGACCCGCCAAAACCATCGCCGCTCCGGCCCGCAGATCCATCGCCACTACGTTGGAGCCGCTCAATCTCGCCGGCCCGGAAACCAACGCGACCCGCCCGATCACCGATATCTCGGCACCCATCGATTGCAGTTCGCTGACGTATTGGAAACGGTTATCCCAGACATTCTCGTGCATGCGGCTCAGGCCGTCGGCCAAGCACAACAAGGAGGTTGCCTGCGGTTGAAGGTCGGTCGGGAAACCCGGATACGGCATCGTCTTGAAATTGGCCGGCTCGATCCTCTTGTCTTCGTCGATATTAACGCGAATGCTGTCGTCGCCCTCTTCGATATTAAATCCCATCTCGATGAGTTTGGCCGAAAGCGGCTCCATATGCTTCGGGATCAGATTGTGGATCGTCACGTCGCCCCGGGTCATCGCGGCCGCGATCATGTATGTTCCCGCCTCGATCTGATCCGGAATGATCGAGTACGAATATCCGCCGGGCAACCCCGGAACGCCCTTGATTCGAATGTTATCGGTTCCGGCGCCCTTGATGTTGGCGCCCATCGAGTTCAAAAAGTTCGCGACGTCGACGATATGGGGCTCCTTAGCCGCGTTTTCGATCGTCGTAATGCCTTCGGCGCGGGTCGCCGCAAGCATGATATTGATTGTTGCGCCGACGCTGACCACATCCAGGAAAACATGTCCGCCATGCAATCGGTCGGCGACGATGCGAATGATGCCGTCGCGAATATCGGACGGATCCGTTCCCAGCGCTCCGAGCTTGGCAAAACCCTTGAGATGAAGATCGATCGGACGTGTTCCGAAATTGCAGCCCCCGGGCATGTGCATGGTCGCCTTTTTGAAACGGGACAGCAAAGCGCCGAGAAGATAATAGGAGGCACGAATATTCTTAACCTTGGCATGCGTCGCCTCATAGGTCGTGATGTGGGTCGGATCTACCTTGTACATCCCCGTTCCCAAGGGCGTGATGACGGCACCCAATGTCTCACAGATTTCAAGCATCGCCTGAACGTCCGCGATCTGCGGAACATTTTCGAGAATACACGGTCCGTCCAAAAGCATGGCAGCTGCCAGAATCCCTAAGACCGCATTCTTACTTCCGCTGATTGAAACATCGCCGCGGAGCGCCGCCCCGCCTTCGATACGATAACTGGACATGTCAGCTTTCCCTCTTGTCTTCCTTCGTATTTGTGTCGATCCCGACTGAGTCTCGCGGATGCAATGTGTCGATGCTACTTTGCAGCCCCGATAATTTCAGCCGATGTCTATTATCCGGGTGGATCTTGGATTTTGTCAACCTGTCCGACAATTCCTTCGTCGAATCTCTGTTATTGGACTGGATGGGGCCCGGTGAAACGGCGTCCGTATTTCTCTTGATTGGCACCTCGCGAGCCGGGACCTTATCTTTTCCCGTGATCGACTTAGCCACACGGTCGGAGTTTCTGATCACAGGCGACGGTTCAATGATATACGACGGGCGGACAGTCGGCTCGGGGACCGGAACCCCGCGAGGCGTCTCCGGAACGTCGGGGACCGGAACCCTGCGAGGCGTCTCCGGAATGTCGGGGACCGGAACCCTGCGAGGCGTCTCCGGAATGTCGGAGACCGGAGCTCTGCGAGGCGTCTCCGGAACGTCAGGGACCGGAGCTCTGCGGGGTGTCCCGGAAACGTCAGGGACCGGAGCTCTGCGAGGTGTCTCGGGAACTGCAGGCACCGGGGCACTGCGAGGCATCTCGACGCCTTCGCGGACCGGAGCACTGCGAGGTCTCTCGGGAACTGCGGGCACCGGGGCACTGCGAGGCTTCTCGATGACCTCAGAGACCGGGGCGCTATGAGGCACGCTCGGAGTCGTGTTGCGAAGGTTCACCGCGTCAACTTCTTCCTCCGTCACCATCAGCAGGTAAGAAAGCAGTTCTTCAATTTGCTCGCCGGTGATCTTGCTGAGTTCATAAACCGGCAAATCGATATCCTCCGCGGCCTTCATCAGATATTGCCGCGCGTTTTCGAAAAGGATCTCGGTTCTGGGCGAATCCGACAATATAGCGGCTAAGGTCTCCCGATATGTCGTCTCAGCCTTCGGAATCGTGATGACAAACTCCGAGCCCTTTCCCAGCGTGCTTGAAACCGATATCGTCCCGCCCTGAAGCTCGGTGAGCTCCTTCGCGATCGAAAGGCCGAGCCCGGTTCCTCCGTATTTTCGGGAACCCGTTGAATCTACGCGATAAAACCGGTCGAAAAGGCGCGGTAAATTGTCCTTGGAAACGCCCATCCCGTTATCCGCGACCTTGAGCGAAATGTAGTTGTCCGTTTTCTGAAGCGAAACCGTTACGCGTCCGTTGTGGTCGGTGTATTTGATCGCGTTGGAGGTCAAATTGGTCAGGATACGATCGATCGCCGTAGGGTCTCCAAAGACCGGCGGAACAATGGATAACACCGAGCTTTTAAGATCGATATTCTTTTCCTGCGCTTGGATCTGCATTCGGGAAACGACCTGCCGCATCAGGGAAACAATATCGTATTGGACCATGTTCGGACGGATCCCGCGACTGTCGATCGAGGACAGGAGCAAAAGATTCTGCACGAGGTGGTCCATTCGGTTCGAGTCGTCATGGATCCGAGC
>CAYPAL010000042.1:8795-10510 GCA_964408695.1 uncultured Oscillospiraceae bacterium
GCAAAAGATTCTGCACGAGGTGGTCCATTCGGTTCGAGTCGTCATGGATCCGAGCGATGTCACTTCTGATTTCCTGAATCGTCTTGCCCTCAAGGCCCCAATCCAGAAGAGTCTCCGAATATGCGGAAATCGTCGTGAGCGGAGTCTTGAGTTCATGGGACACATTTGCCACAAACTCCTTGCGTTGTTTGTCCTCCCGTTCCTGTTCAGTGATATCCTGAATGATGACGATCCAACTGGGCGTTTTATACATGGACAGTTGCGCACGCGTAATACGCAGTCGAACGATCCGATCCTTCACTGCGACGTTTCCGGTCACGTTGTTTGTTTGAAGCATCAATGCCAGCGAAATACCGTTATCTTTACCGTAACGGTTCAAGAACCCCTGCATGGTCTGGGGTATTTCGCGAATGCCCAAAAGAGCGTTCGCCGAAGGGTTTCCCGTGATCAACCTGCCGTCGGCACCGTAGGCCAGAACGCCGACTTGAAGCTCCCGGAGGATCGTCTCGGACGTATCCTTCTCCTTCTTGAAATCGGAGATGATATTCTTGATCCGTCGTTCCGCTTCATTCGAAAAGTATTTCGCTTTATACCGCGAATAGATGACGCCCCCGATCAAACCGATGAGCACGCCAAGACACAAAACAACAATAACGATCCAAATATTGTCCAACAATTGTTGAAAAAGACCTGCAGCCCCCGACGAGGCTGCAAAGACAGTCCGAAATGTCATCTCGATCGGCATCCTTCACTCATGTCTGGCTCTTGTCGAAATAGTACCCCACACCACGCTTCGTCAAAATGTAGCGGTAATTATTCTGGTCCGGCTCCAATTTCTCGCGAGTGCGCCGTACCGTGACATCCACCGTCCGTACATCTCCGTAATACTCATAACCCCAGACTCGCTCCAGTAGCGTTTCTCTGGAAAAAACCTGGCCGGCGTTCTGCGCCAGAAAGCGAACCAATTCAAACTCGCGAAGCGTAAGCTCCAGAACCTTGCCGCCTCTTCTGACCTGATACGCGTCGGTGTCGATTTCAAGCTCCCCGAAGGTCATGACTTTGTTGTTCTCGGACGCGTCGCTCTCCGCCAAAGAGACTCTTCTCAACTGTGCCTTCACGCGAGCCAATACCTCCCGAACGGAGAACGGCTTCGTAATATAATCATCCGCGCCAAGCTCCAAACCAAGGACCTTGTCGATCTCCTCGCTCTTGGCGGTCAGCATCAGAATCGGTACGTTCGTCTGGAGTCGTAATCTCCTGCAGACATCAAATCCGTCCATCTTGGGAAGCATACAGTCCAAAAGGATCAGGTCAGGCTTCATATTCAATCCCAATTCCAAAGCGGTTTGCCCGTCTCCGGCCGTGATCGTCGTATAGCCATCCCGCTCAAGATTCGACTTCAGAATATCCACTATGTTCGGTTCATCGTCGACGATTAAAATCTTTGCACACATAGAACGCTCTCCATTCATAGAAAATATCCGAAACTCAAGGAGCGACATCAGAACACGCTCCAAACACTCCGACAGAGTAATTATACCATTTATATACGAAAAGCAATGTAGATTTGTTTTTCGCATTGCAACACGATGACCCATGCGCCTTCTGTCACCCATATAAATTAAAAAGAAGACCCGCCGCTTATGCGCGGCGGGTCTCCATATAATCCGGCAGCGATCTATCTTTCCGGGCCGTTACCAGCCAAGTATTGTCGA
>CAYPAL010000043.1:0-10499 GCA_964408695.1 uncultured Oscillospiraceae bacterium
CGAATATTCAGTCGATCACGATCACCGAGAATACTTTCCTCTGCGGAAACGGCGATGAAGAAGGAAATGCCGTCGAGATCAGTGCCCAGGGCGATTTGTCCTCGCTGTCGGTATCTTACAATGAGTTCGATGCGACGGCCGACGGGCTTTCCGTTCAGGCTTACGGCAATTTATCGAATGTATCCGTTCATGACAATACGTTTGAATCGGGAACGGCAGGGCTCCTCGGTGTGTGCATAGAAATCGCCGCACAAGGCAATGCCTCGGGCATTACCATCGAGAAAAACTCACTTACATCGCAGCATTCCACCATGACGATTTCTTCCGGTCAACTCTTGTCCGATCTGTCTGTGATAAAGAATCAATTCGGAGCGGGATCTCTCGGCAATTACGGCTCTTGCTTGGCAATCGCTGCGCTTTCCACCGCTAATTTCAATATATTCAATAACACGTTCCATTTTTCGAACAACGGTTCGGCGATCGAACTGATTGAGCTCGACGAAAACTATGATTTTGCTAATATTTTCGCAACGTATAATTTCTTCTATCTCTACGATAATGGGGACCTCGGTCCGGCGCTCGGCTTCTATAGTCCGAACTCGTTCGTAAACGCTCAATACAATTTCTGGGGGACCTGCTACGCTCCGAGTCTTATATCGGAGTATGAGGGATATACGACCGGATATTGTTACGTAACACCAACCGTATTCTATGACAATTGGCTCGGATACGAATTTGCTCAGCAATATAACTTCGGAAGAAGCGGGGGATATTCACCTCTGGGACTCTACTCGCAGTCTTTTTCCGATCTGAAAGTCACGGCTTCGGGCACCAATATCGACTTTGAGCGAACCTACAACTCGCAAAAGGATGAAACAGGTGTCTTCGGGCGCGGATGGTCCGGTGTATTCAACGGAAAATGTGTGGATTATTACTACGAATTCCCGAACGGGGACGGAACCTCTACCCGTACGCTCCTTCCCGACCTGAAGGCGATTTCGCTCCCGGACGGAAGCATGCTCTCATTCACCTACAGAGACGGTCTCTACTCGCCCAACAATTCCGAAAATACCCTAGTCGTGAATTCGGAAGGCGCTTATGTTATGACGACGCCGGATGGATTTGTATACACTTTCAATACCGACGGATACCTTATCTCCGTTAAGAGTGTCAGTAATCAAATCACGACCATCGAGGTGGATTTAACCGGAAAAACGACCCGGATCATTGATTCGGTAGGCAGAGAATACCAAATCGCATATAATTCCGACAACCTTGTCCAAAGTATTTCGGATTCCTCAAGGACTGTCACGTATTCGTATACTAACGGATACCTGACTTCCGTAACGGGTCCGACCGGAACGGTCGTCAACACATTCCATTATGACAGCGAAGGATATCTGTCCCGCATTGACGACGCTTTTGGAAACGCTGTCCAGATCATCGAATATTTCCACGAACTCGGAGAAAATCAAGGAAAAGTACGTTCGATCACGGACAAGTACGGAAACACGGTTACTTCCGAATATATCAACGCGGAAAAGAAAATTATTAAGACCGACTCGAACGGACGCATCAACACGATTTGGTTCAACGATGCGTACCACATCATTAAGACCGAAAATCCCTTAGGCGAGACGGTTTCGACAACCTATTTCGACAACTCCGGAAACGCGAAATCCACGACAGATATTTTCGGAAACGAGACGAAATACGAGTACGACGATCACGGCAACCTCTCGAAAATGACTGCTCCCGACGGCGGTATCACGGAATATACCTATGATGAGAAAGGAAATCGACTCAGCGAGAAAAACCCGAACGGATACTTTGTTTTCTACACCTATAACGAATATAACAACATTCGGATCAAGGCGCAACCGATAAACGGAACCGACATGTACTCCGCGGAAGCGGACCGATCCAAATTCGCGATCACCGAATATGTTTACTATACCGTAGAGGAATGCGCGGATCTCGGATATTCTCTGGTAGGACTTGTTAAACAGATCATCGATCCGCGAGGCGGCGTGACCAGATACACGTATGATTCGTATGGGTATCTGGCTTCCGTTAGTGATCCGGAAACAGGCGCAATGACACGGTTCGTAAATAACGAGTTCGGGTGGCTTCTGGAAAAAACGAACAAAATCGGAGAAGTCACCCAGTACGACTACAATTTGATCGGAACCCTGGTTCGCGTTACGGATCACGACGGTGGTGTTACGCGTTATGTTTATGATCTCGGTGGTCGGCTCATTCAACAAATCAAGCCCAATCAGTATGACGCTGCGAAGGATGGTCTCAATAAAGCGGTTCCCGACTATTCGTATTCGGACACTTCGGCTGGAGACCGTTGTGTTTACGATTCGTCCGGCAATGTGATATCACAGACCGACGCCGCCGGTAATGTCATCACATACACCTATGACAGATACGGCAATAATCTCTCATATACCGAACCTTCCGGTGCGATTTATTCATTCGATTATGACGCGCTGAACCGGAAGACGGCATCCTATTATCAGCAGGATACTTCTTCGGAACGCATCTGTTTGATGACGGTCACTTATCAGGCGCTGGAAGACGGAAAATCCGGCAAGACATTTACGCGCTTCTTAATTGACACAGAAACATCGGTCGTTCAGCACATTTACGATTTTGCCGGAAGGCAGATCGGTCAGGTCAATCCGGACGGAGCGACGATCAGCATCCGTTACAACTTGGACGGTACTCCCGCGGAAACGACGAATGAGCGCGGCGCAAAGACCGTTCAGAAATATGATACTTTCGGGCGCGTTTCCGAAAAATGGATGGCCATCAATGAGGATTCCTATGCGTATGCCGCTTACGAGTATGATTTTGCAGGAAACCTGACCCGCCAGAAAACCGGCATTGAGGCGGTTGCTCTGGATGAGACACCCACAACCTTTGAAATTTATGAGTACACATACAATCTGAACAATAAGTTGAAGACGGTCGAGGAGTCGTCCGGAAAACAAACAGTCTGCTATTACGACGACGAGGGCCGTCTGATCAAAACCGAAGAATTGGTCCGTTCCGATGAGCATGGCTCTTATACACGGATCACCGAGTTCACGTATAACCACTTGAACAACAAAACCTCGATCACTTCCCACATTCGTGCCGGAGATATCGCGGGATACGATCCTTCCGACGATGAGATTTTGCAGACCGTGACTTTATTTACCTATGACCTTCAGGGGAACATGCTTTCCACAACTACTCCGGGAGGAGTGACCACATACTTTACTTATGACGTCCTTGATCGCAGAACCGGAAGTGCAACAACCATTCAGGATCCTGACGGAAATCCGGTCACGCTGTCGACATCCGCAACGTATGACTGGAGCGGAAGTATCTTGACGTCGACGGACGCGAACGGGAATACTACTCGGTACACCTACGACAATAGAAGACAGTTGATCCTTATGACAGATGCCGAGGGCAACGCGACGGCGCGCACCTACGACATCGCCGGTAGACTGATGACGATCGTCCATCCGCAGGCCTATGACCCGAGCAAAACGACAGAGGAGATGACGCGCACCGAGTACACTTACGATTCAAGTAATCGTGTCAAGACTATCAGGCAGATATACTTCGATACGACAGATTCTCAGTGGAAATCGTATGTGTCCGAAGCGTATCGGTATGATGCCTCCGGCAATGTTTTGAAGATGCTCGGAGCGCTCGGGTATGCCTACGGGTATGCGATCGAGGCAGATAAGCTTGCCGCGGAGGGTGCTGAAGGCGAGCCCGATACGGATGCTGTCATTGAATCCGGCTACGGATCGATATACGAGTATAATTTGGCCGGACAGATGACCTCAACCCTTAACCCGGTCGCCAAGGATCTCGGTTATGAATTCTCGGTCGCTTACCTGTACGACGCGCAAGGGAATGTCGTCAGGGAAACATACGCGAACGGAAAAATCATTCAGCATACATACGATTTGGCGGGCAACCGGACTCAGACCGCCATTCAGGATTCTGAATCATCTGAACTGGTCGTGCTGGTTTCAAACACCTTTGATTTGGTTGGTAATATTACCGCCCAAACGGACGCGAACGGTAACACGACGCAGATCACGATCAATTCTCTCGGAAAAACCAAACTCGTGGAGACGGCGGGAGACGCGACGATCCCCGTACAAAGAACGCTGATTCAATACAATCTTGACGGGCTTCCGGTCCGCTATGTCACGGATTCCGGTAAGTTGACGACCATCGTTTACGACGGCAAAGGGAGAATGGTATCTTCTACCGAGGGCAATACGGATGGTACAAACGCCATTACATTAAGGCTAGATTATGATAACAACGGCAATGTGATCCGAAGTGTGGACGGAAACGGCAATGTGACCACAAGCACCTACGACGCGTTGAATCGACTGATCATGGTGGAACGTAGCGGACATGCCAACACCTATCGGTATGACAAGGAGAGCAATATCATCTCAGTGACCGACTGGCTCGGAAACACCACGACCAACGGTTATGATGATTTAGGCCGCCTCATCGTCCAGCGCGATGCGGAAAATGTTGAGGTCAAACGATATTCTTATAATCTCAACAGCCTTCAGACCGAGGCGACCGACGCGTACGGCAACACGGTCACATTCGAATACGATCGAAACAATCGTTTGATCCGCACAACGGACCCGGACGGACATATGTCTGTTCAAAGTTACGATGTGTCCGGTAACATCGTCACGTACACCGATGGTGAAGGAAATACGACCGAGTACGGGTATGATGCGAGAAATCGTCTGACCAGCGTGACGGACGCTAAATTTCAAACAACCTATTACACGTACGACGACAACAACAACGTGTTATCTGTCGCTGACGCTATGGGGCGCATGACGATCTATGAGTACAATTGCTCCAATTTGCCAACAAAGCTGATAAAGAACAACGGCAGACAAGGCACGCCCGGAAGCTACACATACGATGAAACAAGAATTCAAAGATATACCTATACCGCAGACGGACAAATTCATGAAGTCGTCGACCGATCCGGTCATGTAACGCGTTATGAATATGACGTTCACGGTAATCTTTTGATTTATTCGGTCAGCTCCGAGGTCGAAACGATCTCCGTAGCGTATACCTACGATCTGAACGGGAATATCCTTTCCATGGTCGACAGTACGGGTACCACGACCATAACATATGACGATCTGGATCGTATGGTATCGAAAACGTCTCCTGTTTTCGGCACAAGTATCTATGAGCATGACATAACGAGTTCTCTCGAGTCCGGGTACGTCGGAGAAATCGTCACGGATCCGCAGGGGAACGCTACTTTCCGTGTGTATGATCGTTCGGGAAGGTTGTCAAGGGTCGAATCGAACGGCCTATCGGCGACGTATACGTACAACGACAACGGCAGTGTTGAAAGCGTGCTTTACAGTGACGGTGCGCGCGAAGAATACACATATACCGCAAGCGGATTACTGGCCTCGTTGAAAAACAAAAAGGCTGATGGAACCGTCCTTGAAGAGTACACGTACACCTATGATTTGGCCAACAACATCCAATCTAAAACGGACACCCGCGGGTTGACCGAGTACCTCTATAACGAGCTGAATCAACTGGCCTACGTGGCGGAGCCCTCCGGGAAAATCACGGAGTACACCTTTGACGCTGCCGGCAACCGGCAGACAAAGACCGAGACCGAAGGCGGGAACGTCACGGTCACGACATATGGATACGATGACCTGAACCGGTTGATCGGAAGTGAGGAACACCTCAACGATGTACTCGTTCTTTCGATAACCTACACCTATGACTTAAACGGTAACCAATTGTCGAAGATTTCGGTCGGTTACGAAGACGGAGTCGCCCAGCCGGAACAAGTCGAATTGATCAACACCTACGACTTGATGAATCAATTGATCCGGACCGTTACTTCGGATGGGGTCGTCGTCATCAATACTTATAACGGCGAAGGTCTGCGCGTTGCAAAATCCGTAAACGGAAGCACGACCTACTATTTGTACGCAGGAACGAAGATCGTTCTTGAGGAGAATGCTTTCGGAGATCAGATCGGAAGAAACGTTTACGGTTCCAATCTTCTTTTCCGAAGCGTAGGTGTCGACACCTTCATATACATGTACAACGGACACGGAGACGTTACCGCTCTTCTGGCGGAGGACGGAAGTGTTGCCGCAACTTACTACTACGACGCATTCGGTAACATACTTGAGGAAACCGGGTCGATCTCAAACAATATCCTTTTCGCCGGGTACCAGTACGATAAAGAGACCGGCCTCTACTACCTGAATGCCAGAATGTACGATCCGGTCTCCGCGCGATTCATGCAGGAAGACACAAAACACGGAAATTTCCGTGATCCGCTGAGCCTGAACCTTTACGCATACTGTCATAACGAGCCATTGATGTATACGGATCCGACCGGACACAGTTTCTGGAGTAAAATCGGAAAAGCCGTAAGTAACACCGTCAGCCAGGTTGCTTCCGCTGTTGAGTCAACAGTTAAGACGGTGGTCAATACCGTAACAACCGCCGTGAAAACAACGGTAAAAGCAGTGGTTCAGACGACAAAGGCCGTTGTGAACACGGTGAAAAAAGTTGCTACGACCTGTGCGTCCGCTGCGTATTCCGCAGCATCCTATTACGCTGAAAAGGCCAAAGATGTAGCTACCAAGGTCGCGGATAAGATCGTCACCACGGCGAAGGAAGTTAAGAAGACGGTCAGCAACGCCTGCAAGACGGTGGCAAACACCGTAGTAAAAGCAGCTACCGCAGTTGGAAAGTTCTGCTATGAGAACAAGGAAGCGATACTCATCGCAGGCATCGCCATCGCTTCGATCGCACTCGGCGTCGTCACGATGGGGATCGGAACAGGAATAGGTTTCTCTATGTTAAGCGGTGCCTTGATTGGTGGCGGTATCGCGATCGGTGTCAAGGAAGTGACGGATCTTGCCGATAACGGCAAAATCGACGGAACATTCCGCGAATATCTTGGTGCTTATGTCGGAGGTGCTTTGGCCGGCGCATCCGCTCCGTTGATCTCCGCCGCCGCGGGTGGCTCGATCATCGTCGAAGTGGGGCTGAATGTATTCCAAGGAAGTGCCACGAACGCAGTCGAACAGTTTATCGCGACCGGTAAGGTCGATGTTCAGGAAATGCTTTTCTCCGGATTGATGGAGGGAGGTTCCAGTGCGGCCCCGGAACTCATGAAGGGCGTGAATAAATTCTTCGGCGGAGCCGGAGACGTTGCGACCGATTCGATAACGGACGCCGTCATTCGTAACGCAGGCGATTACACCGACGAAACCGTCGATGCGGTCGGAGACATGGCGACTCGAAGCATATCCGATCAAGCGGGGGATGCTGCAACAGATCGAGCTGTTATTGCCGCCAAGGATACACTTGCGGATCAGGCGGATAATTATGTGGATGATGCAGTAAAAGCAAGTGACGATTTGGCCGGAGGAGCAACGAAGGCCGGGGATGGAGCGGTAAATGATGTTGTTCCAGATGGTGGTCCTGATATTGGAGATCAGTCGTTTCGAGGTGGAACCCATGGAGATATTAAAAATCCAGTCGGGGATGGTCTTGATTCACACCATATGCCAGCAAAACAAGCAAGTCCACTTGACATAGACGACGGACCAGCTATTCAAATGGATCCCCTTGATCACCGAAGAACCGCAAGTTATGGTGGAAGGGCTGGAAGTCCACAACAAGCTTATCGAGATCTTCAAAAAGAGCTAATTGACCAAGGTAAGTTTGATGATGCATTTTTAATGGATGTTGACGATATTCAGTTAAAATTTGGCAATAAATATGACGCAGCAATTTTAGAAGCAATAGATGCGATCCCGAAATTTTAGTAAAGGAGACGACACTATGTGGGTAATTAAACCAAAGAAGTCTGTAGGATCGCTTTGTCTTGGAGATAAAATGCGTGACGTTAAAGAGAAATTGGGTACCGAATATGATACATTTAAGCGCGTACCTAATGCTGAAGATACAATTTTTGCTTTTGATCAGTATGGAGTCCATTTGACTTGTGGATATGATGAAAAAGTTAAGATAATTTCAGTATTTCGGCCCAATAAAGTTGAGTACGAAAATATTCAACTTTTGGATAGACGAATAGAAAATGTAAAAGAAGAATTGATTGCTATTGGTATTGCTGTTATTGAGGAAGAGTCTGGTCTTTGGGTTGAAGAAGCAGGCATTCTTTTAATTGATATTGATGGTACGGTGGACGGTATTGAGTTATATTCAGAATAAATGAAAGATTAACTAATTTAGAAACAAACATCTCATTTCATCAAAAACTGAAATAGTGATTGATGCCAGAAACTATGTTTTCACATCTTAGAAGAGTATAATTTGACAGTGCCACTGGAGAAGTCCGATTCAATATTAAGTCGGTTAAGGGCTTGTACCAGATAAAAATTGTACGATAAGTTGTCAGCACCCCTTTTTTGGACTCTTCCCCTCTACGGGAATATCTCCGAAAACTTATCGGGTATCTCTTCGATCGCGTTCACGGAGTCATTGGGAGATTCGGTGAGATTATTTGTCTTACCGGGTCTTTCTTTTTCGAAGGCGATGATATACTGAAGACAACCCTCAGCCTGAATTTCAATCGGTCCATACGTATCATTAAGGAGATCCTTCAACCGATTATTTCACATTGTGGAGAATAATTAAGCTACTACGCATAATGCTTTTGCTTCTTTGCGCGGCTGTGTTCGTGTTCGAAATTTTTTCGGCGGCGAAATGCGCCGACAAGTCCGCACAGAAGGTCCTTTATGAGTCATAATGGACGGAAGAAAATGAATGATTTGAGCCTAGCGGAAGACATCAACTCCCGGACCCACCGATAAGGGCGCGCCGGGCTCCGGCGTCATTAAGTGCCTCTATGAGAAAATATTCGAAAACTTATCCGTGACCTCTTCGATCGCATTCGCGGAGTTGTTGAGCGATTCGGTGAGTTCGTTGATCTGCTCGGTATCGATTTTGCTGAAAGTTTTCGCGGCCTCATTCAGTGACGAGACCGAATCGTTGATGGTCGAGGCATCCAAGCCCTCGATCTTGGCGGACGCTTCGTTGAGGGCGGTGATCGAGTTGTTCAGGGACTCGATGTCCAGCTCGCCGATTTTTGTATCGACCGTGTCGAGCGTCGAATCGACCGTGTCGATTGTCGTTTGCATGCGCATGAAAAAGATCACCGCGACCACTGTCACGCCGATCAGAAGGAGCAGGATCAGGGACTGTACGGCCGACTGGAAGCGGATCAGGCGGTTCTGCTTTTTGATGATCTCCATGAGCGCGCTTTGGGTCTCGGAAAGCGGATTTGTGATTTCGGTCTGCATGATGTTCCTCCTTTTATTTACGGGGTTTATTGGGCCTTGTGAGTTCATAACTGTGGGCGATCAGATCGCGCACTTCTTCGTCCGGTACGTCGGCGTTCAACTGAACGGTGTTCCAGTGTCTTTTATTCATGTGATAGCCCGGGGTCACTCCCTTATAATAACCGCGCAGAAAATCCGCGCGCAAGGGGTCGCATTTTAAGTTCAGGCACAGGCCGTTCCGTTCGAAAATGAGGGCGAAGGACTTTCGGTTTTGCCGATGGCGCATCACGGTCCACGCATGCGGGTCGCTCGGGTCGTCAAACGGATAGTCCTCGTAGACGTCCGGTAATGTAAGGCAGTAGTCGATCCATTCCCGACGGTTCACTTCGGGGCTCCGGTCGGGTCTTTTCGGGAGAGCACATGATATGACTCGTCGTCGACGAGGATCGCCTGATCGTTGCTGAATGGCAGTAGCGGCAGTGCGGTGCCATAGTCGCGAATCGCCTTGTCGACGGCTTTTCGGAAGGGGAAATTCTTGTAGTGCGGCAAGGGGTAGAAATCAAGAACCGCGAGCGACTCGAAATCGGTAAGCTCCGGTGCCGCCCGGGCGTCGTCCAGCCCCTGCACATATCCGATGTTCGGGGCTAAGATGACGGAACCTGCGGATTCTCCGATATACAATTTTCCGGCTCGGATGTGCTCAGCGATGATTTGACCGGCGTCCGATTTCCGGAGCTCCTGCAGGAGGAAAAAGGTGTTTCCGCCGGAAACATAGATGATGTCGTCGTCTCTCAGGGTCCGGGAAACCTCGGAGCGAGTCGCTGTGGATACGTCGATCTCGTCGACGATCAGCCCCGCCTGCTCCAGTGCTTTCGTTCCGGTTTTGACATAAAAATTGATCGTTTCGTGTCGGGCGGCGGTCGGGATGAAAGCCACCCTTTTTCCGGATAGCGAATCGCCCGCGTAACGCTCGAAAAGACCGCGGACTTCATTGAAGAAAGACGACAGAAAGATTTGTTTCATATATATTCCTCTACCGAAGTTTGGTTATATTATACGCGAAAAGCGACGAAACGTTTATTTTCGGTTAATGCTGTTCGATTATTGGCGTAACGGTTTTCCTTTATTGTACAA
>CAYPAL010000044.1:0-10083 GCA_964408695.1 uncultured Oscillospiraceae bacterium
AATTTGAGGATATTCCGCCCGCGATCACATCGAGACTCGGTAACTCCAACGCGCGAATCATCAATACTCTGGTTGCGGACATTGTCCATAACAGCCTGAACAGAGATGAGATCCGGCTGTCCGACGACGCCGGGGAGGCGATGGAATTGCTTCTGCGCGAGAATGTAAGGAGAATTTACAGCTCAGAGAAGATCAAGAGATATGAGCAAACCGTAAGAAACACGGTCGAAGCGCTTTTCGATGCTTTACTGTCCGCGATGCTCGATCCGGAACATTCCGAAAAATCGGGCAATCCGGTATACGCTGGCTTAGCAGAATATGCTCGCGGATACCCGGAGGAATCGGCGGATCCAGTCCAGATCGTGACTGATTACATCGCCGGAATGACAGACTCGTTTGCGACGCGATGCTTTGAACAAATATATTGGCTGTGAGGTGTATATGAGCGAGCAAAAAGGCCCGGATCCGGGCGGTACCCGAGAAATCCCTCCGTATCCTTTTTTTGCTATGCTGGATCGCATGCAATACATCAACCGCTGGGGCTTGATGCGAAATAACCGAACCGAGAATATCAAGGAGCACTCCATGGATGTCGCGATGGTGGCACACGCGTTGGCGACCATTCGCAATACGGTGTTCCGGAACCAATCTCCCGAAACAGACACGCTTCTGGTCATCGGGATCGCCCTTTTTCACGACGCTTCGGAAATCGTGACCGGTGATCTTCCGACCCCGATCAAGTATCGGAATCCGGAAATCATGACGGCATACAAGAGGCTTGAGGATCAGGCGGCAGAACAACTCATTCACCTTCTTCCGGAAGAGATGCGGGCTGAGTACAGACGACTTTTCTGCCCGGACCTGTCGAATCCGGCAGAGGCGGAGGCGAATCGTCTCGTGAAGGCGGCAGACCGTATCTGCGCATATATCAAGTGTGTTTCCGAAGAAAAGTCCGGGAACACCGAGTTTGTGTCAGCCAAGCAGTCCATCCTGGAGTCCATCAAGAAGCTCGGGCTTCCGGAAGCCGATTATTTTATGGAGCATTTCATTCCGGCTTACGGAATGACCTTGGATCAAATCAGTGAATAACGACCAGAGACGGAGATCAGTCTGATGAAGAAGAGTTATTTATTTATCGCGATTGCCTCGCTGGCCGTCGGACTCATAGCGATGATCGCCATCGGTATAATCCTGTTTTCGCCCGCCTCCCGGGACGGAATTTCCGTTGAAGAGGAGGAGATCATCAATCGTACCGGCGAATTGATCGACATCGCGGATTCTCAAGCAATTTGGGCTCGCGAAATCGCGTCGAGGCAATTGAATCTTTCCGACTACGTTCGGATCGGTTTGACCGGCTCGTCTTATCTGTTAAAAGATCGAAATGACGAGGCTTTTTCGCGGGATTTGGCATACATTGCATATGGCTCCGTTGAACGCTCCGACGAGATACTTCAATCGCTGGATGGGCGATCGAGAAATTATGTCATCGAGAAGGTTTTCACGGACATGGACCGGCGTTATTCTCCATCGCTGGGATTCTCCGCTGAAAAGGGGACCCAACTGATCTCTTTTAATGCCGAGAACCCTCTTCAGGACGAGGTCGGGTACGTATTCGGGCTTCGGAAAATATCCGGAACGATCGACATTGACGGTAGTGAAGCACGGACGGACTTTTTCGTCGATGATACCCTGCGCCCCGGAAATCTGAGCCTGATTCAAGTCCCCGAGGGCGGACAGAGCTTCTCGATGACATGGGATGCCCGTCAGGAAGAAGCAGGATTACACAATGTGAAGGTACTTTTACGAACTTCGGACGGCAGGGGTAAAATCATCACCGGAGGGCAAGTGATCGTCCCGAACTTTACGGTCATTAAGAATGACGGCGTGTTACCGGGAAAGGTAGCGGAACGTGAAAACCTTTCTTGGTATTCATTAGACGCGATGGATCGGGACGCGTTCATCAACTTTATCCATCCGACGGGGGATATTCGTGTCACCCTGTACAATTTGTATGGAGAAGAGATCGGCAGTAATGATCTGCATGATTTTCCTCACGAAGTCCTTCGCGGGACCCGGCAAGCAAAATTGATCAGTGAACTGGCCCTCGCCGGGCAGGATGAGAGCTTCAATGTATTCTATGTTCGCGTGGAGCGAAGTCCGGATGCGCAAGTTTCTCTGATCGATCTCAATTACACCGTTGTAGTCTCCCGAAATGTTGCGATCCATAACGACGGACGGGTGTTCGCCGTCATCGATGAAATGGACGCGGTCCCAACGCCGATCTCGTACCATCCGGTCTCTCCGGAGGACGAGACTACGCCGATCCTTTGTTCCGACGAAAACGGCAACCGATCCGCCTTCGCGAGCGGGGATCTTGATTTTTTACCGCTGAACGGCATACTGACATCCATGAAGGTTCGTTCCGGGGATGCCGGCCTTTCCTATCGGATCTACCCGGAATTTGACCATCAGACCCGGGATTACGCATATGTGTCCGAGGACGAATTGACCGAGATTTCCTTGGATTGTGTCCCTGCGGAGGGATATGCGGCAAAGGTCTCCGTGAGCAATACAAGTCAGGTCACGGATCTGTTCCCACAAGGCAATAACGAACCGATTCGTCTGGTTGACGGGGAAAACATCATTTCGGTTCGGATCACCTCCTTCGACGGATCGCAGACCGAGTACCGGATCTTCGTACTGAATCGCGAGTCTTCGGATGATTTTAGTGAAACGGTCCTGACGCAGTTTCCGGAGGGGTATCGTAACGGTCTTTGGCTGCTGCACAATCTTTTTCCCGAATATCGTTTTGAACCCTATAAGACCGGGATCGATTGGGACGAACTCATATCCAATCAGGACTATAAAGGGACCAGCCTGGCTGACGCGTATTCTCATCCTCAGTGGGTGAAGCCCGACAGCATCGTTTATGACGGAGCGGCATGGAAGGCTGCCAAGCGTCAGGTGGTCGAATATTTTCTTGACCCGCGCAACTTTCTCACACCCGTTACCGTCTTTCAGTTCGAAAAGCTTTCCTTCGACAACACGGTCCACACTTCGGAAGGGCTCTCGGATATGGTACGCGATTCCTTCCTCGATTCCAAAGACCCGAATTACCCGGAGATCCTTTTCGACGCCGGCAAGGAGGCCGGCATTTCCCCTTATTTTCTCGCCAGTCGAATTATTCAGGAAATGGGCAGGAACGGTCAATCGAAGCTGGCCAACGGAACCCTGGAAGGGTATGAGGGATATTATAATTTTTACAATATCGGATCCACTCCGAACCCGGAGGTTCAGGATGGAGCGCTCATCAACGGGGCGCGGTACGCTCAGTGGGGACGTAAACCGGACGAGCGAGAGCTGACGGAAGAGGAGCTTGCGCTTCTTTTACCATGGACATCCCCCGAACTGGCCATCAAGGGAGGAGCCCTGTGGATCGCTTCCAGTTATGTGGAAATCGGGCAGGATACGCTTTATTTCCAAAAATTTGACGTGATCGACAACGAAGATGGTCTCTTCAAACATCAGTACGCGCAGAATATTTCGATGGCTTATTCCGAAAGCTCGAGATATTTTTCCACATATCTGTCTCAAGATATGCTGAGCTCGCCGTTTCTTTTCATTATTCCGATCTACGAAAATATGCCGGAATATTACGGAGGGAAACTATAACGGTTTGATGAAGAAGGGTGAACGTGTATAATAACTCTAGTCAAACGCATCATGAAATCGACGGAGAGGCTTAGGGAGAATGAAAAGACATAACTATACGACGTTTATTTCATTCGCCGCGCTGGTCTTGATCGTCGCGGTCGTGGCGACGCTTTATATCTCTCGTGTTTCCGCCGCAACGGCGGTTACGGTCCAGCTCCAGACCGACTCGACTCCGGTCGAGCCGGGTGCGACGGTAACGGTCGATGTGACGGTAGACGTGTTTCCCAATCTGACCCGTCTCGGCCCGATCGAGATTCAGTTTGATTCCTCCGACGTCTCTTTCTCCGGCCTGGAACGAGGCCCGGATCTCCCGTCCACTTTTGTCATTGAGCATTCATTAAGCACGGGCGTGATCGCGGTAAGCGGCATCGATGAGACGGTCGAGGCTCAAATACTGGCCAACCAGACCGCGCCGACCGCAGATTCGGACGGAAACCCGATCAGTCCGCCGGCGGATCCATCCATGAATCGTAATGAGAAAACGGTCTTGTTTCGCATCTGCTTTGAGGTATTGGAATCCTCAAAGAGCGAGCTCCGATTCTGGATCAGTAACGCGGCCGGCTTTCGAAACAGCGCTTTCGAATCGGTAACCGTTCACACCGGGTCGCCTGCTTCGGTTCCCGTTAACACTGTGGTCTCCTCAGATGCGTCGCTGTCTTCGCTGGAGATTGAAGGGACGACATTAGTCCCGGCATTTTCCCCCGGTATTTTCAAATACAGCGCGTCGGTGCCTCGTTCTGTAACGGATTTGGTCGTCGATTATGTTCCGGGAAGCAGATCGTCCCAAGTGTTCGTAACCGGCCAAACGGGGCTGACGATCGGTGATAACACACTGAAGGTCAGTGTTTTGGCTCAGGATTTGAAAACCACCCTGGAATACTCCGTTGTTGTGACTCGGGAAAAAAGCATTGTGCCGCCCGGGGCTACGGTAACCGATTCGTTCGGCATCACCTATAAATTCGAGGATTTCTCCGATACGCTTTCGATCCCTCCGGACTTCTATCAGAGTGAGATCCTGTTGGAGAACCGGATCGTTCCGGCTTTTCGAATGGACGGTATGAAAGATGTATTGTTGTATCTTTCCGGGCCTTCGGGAGAGCCCGATCTGTATGTCTATTCACCGGCATCGAATACGATCCTTGCGTTCGACGCTCAAAACGTCTTTTTTCGTCTGTCCCAGTTGTTGACCGTTGTGCCTCTTCCGGACGGGGTCGCTCTGCCCGAAGGCTTTTCACCCTCAGTGATCTCCTTCCGGGGTCAATCCGTTCAGGGATATGTTTCGGAGGACGGTCGGGTCAAGATCCTTTACATGCAAGACGATTCCGGAGAGTCCCGTTTCTATACGGTGGATTCCAAGAACAATGACTTGTATCCTTTTACCGCGGTCAAAAAATCGGAGACACCGATCTTCCTGACCTTGTTTATTATTTTTCTGGTGCTTTCCGTCGCGGAGGCGGCGATGCTTGCACTGGTCATTTATCAGGTCCGAAAACGCAGGCCCCACACGCCAAAGGTGAGGAGAGTATAGAATGTCTTTGAAGGAATTTTTGTGCGGTGGTGATTCGCTTTCTCCGAAAAGGATGAAGCAGCGCGAAGTGTTCATGTACCTGCTTTTCGGCGGATTGACCACGTTGGTATTTGCAGTAGTTTTCAGGCTTTTTCAAGCTGTTTTCGACGGGAAAAGCGACCCCTTCAAACTTTTGCTCATCATAACGAACACGGTTTCCTGGATCGCCGCGGTTACATTCGCGTTTCTCACAAACCGCGCGTGGGTATTTCAATCAAAAGGTCCTTTTTTCAAAGAAATGTTTCATTTCTTTTCGGCACGCATCGTATCGCTCGTTCTTTTCGAGACCCTTCTTTTTTTTCTGATGCTTTTTGTGTTTGAAAAGGCGACGGGGATCCCCACGAAGTCGACATCCATCGATTTGAATATTATCAAATTCAACTGGGAATTCGTGATAAAAATGGTCAACTCCCTTTTCACCGTGATTCCCGCAAATTATTTCTTCAGCAAGTGGTTTGTATTCAGAAAGAAGACCCCGCCGAAAAATTTGGAGAACGCCCCGCCGGAAGATTCCGGTAAGGACGGTGCCGATGAGCGATAAGACGGTTCCGGAGATTTTTCTTTCGGCAAACCGATTCGGGATCCGACTCGGGTTGGAGCGGATGCGCGCGTTGATGAATATTCTCGGAGATCCACAAAAGCGACTTTCCTGTTTCCATGTCGCCGGGACCAACGGCAAGGGATCGGTCGTTTCCTTCCTCGCCGCGGCGCTTGCCGCAGGCGGGCAGAAAGTCGGGGTCTTTACTTCGCCTTATCTTGAGCGTTTTTCCGAGCGGATCCGGATACTGGACGGCAAAGAGGGCTTGTCGGAATACCACCGAAACGACGCTTACGGAGAAATCCCGACGGAAGCGCTCAAGGAGATCGGCGTTCGTATTGCTGAAGCGGTCAGTCGAATGCTTTTCGAGGGGTCAGAACACCCGACCGAATTCGAACTTATTACGGCGGCGACGTTTCTTTATTTTTCTGAACAGAAATGTGATTGCGTGGTTTTGGAGACCGGGCTCGGTGGAAGACTGGATTCGACCAATATTATCGAAGATCCGATATGCTCGGTGATCACCGCCATCGGGTACGATCACACGGATTGCCTCGGAGAGACCATCGGACAGATCGCGGGCGAAAAGGCGGGCATCATCAAGCCGGGTCGCCCCGTGTTCCTGCTTTCTCCGGATGAGACTCTGCTTTCCGAACGCGATGCCCGTGCGGTCGAAGGTGTCATATCGCGGATTTGCGCGGAGCTTCGTTCGCCGCTTACCGTCGTTTCATCCGGCGACATACTCCTTCGCACTCCCGTTGAGGGAGGTCAATCTCTTGAATTGGGGTTTCTGAAGAACCCTCTGTTTATCGGCTTTTTCGGTCGCCACCAAGCATTAAACGCTACGCTTGCCGCGCGTGCCGTTTATTCGTCGGTGTCCGAAGAGGCGCTTCGATTCGGTTTCTCCCAAGCGGTATGGAAGGGCAGGAACGAGCTGGTATCAATCGATCCAATCGTGATATTGGACGGGGCGCATAATCCTCAGGGCATGGAGGCGTTTTGCGAGGCATTGAATGAATCGTACGGCGCAAAGTTTCACGAGACTCCGCCGCGGTTGATCATCGGCGTCATGAGGGACAAGGACTACCCGGAGATCGTTCGCATTCTGTTGCGCACCGTTTCCTTCTGTTTTCGCGAAGTGATCTGCGTCGCCGTCGATCAGAACAGAAGTTTATCGGGACAGGCGCTTGCCGATACCTTCAATAAAGAGATCGAAGAGAATTCCTTGTTTTACAACCGAATGCCGAGTATGTATAATATTCAGGGCAATATCCATGTGTCCGAGGATGCGGAAGCGACGTGCAGAGATGCGCTTTTCCGCTCTCAAAGCGACGGAACTCCGATCATATGCGTCGGATCCCTGTATTTGATCGGACAGGTACGTGCCGTTTTTCGGATGGACCGAGAGGAGAAGGATTGAATGGAATGGTCTGAAGCCGCCAAATCGATTCCGCCGATTGAAAATCGGGACCTGCTCCGCTTCAGTCTGTCGGGTGAAGACCGGGACGCGGTTTTGAAGCAGTATAACAGGGCTCTTTCTATGGCGGGATCCGACAGCACGGATATCGCGGCGATCGCTCTTCGCAAGTTATTGACCCGTTTCCCGGATTGGGGGGAGGCGGCGTTGCTCTATGGAATATGTCTTGCGATCGACGGCAAGATGAATCGCGCGTCGGCAAGCTTTCAACATGCTTTGGAAGTCGGTTTGCGATCCGAGCAATTAACATATTTGGCGCAGGTTTGCAGTCGGGATGCCGGAGTTGAACACTCTGCCAAAGCGCAGGCACCTGAGGATAATAGCCCGGCTAAAGCGCTTATCTCCTCCGTGATCCCGAAGTCGAATCCCTTGGTCCAAGAGGAGAATCAAATACGTCCGCGCACGCATATGCAGGCTCCGATCCTGATGAAAGCTTCACGCCACCCGAACCGGACCAAAATGGCCACGGACCGTGAAAGAAGAGAGCTCCTCATGCAGTCGACATCCTCAAACGGTGAATTGCCGGATGATGAAATCGATGTCTCCATACCTAAAACCCCGGCGGAAAAACTGCGGATAACACTCATCATTCTTGGCACGATAGTGCTTTTGACCGGGATCTATTTTTTAACGACGCTCTGGATCATTCCGGAGATCAACCGGGTGAAGGAACGCGATCAAGCGATCGAGCGATTGGATTATTTGACCGGCGCGCTTTACGAGAGGAGCGAAGATCCCGAAATTTCCGAAATCCTCCGGCTCTACGAGTCGGAATTTGTCCCGCCCGAAACGACCGTCGAAGACCAAGCGTCCTGATGCGGCCGACGAAAAGATACTTACGGAGGAAGAAATGAAGTACATCAGCACCAGAGGATATCCCGAAAAATTTTCATCAGCGCAGGTGATCAAAGCGGGCATTGCTCCGGACGGAGGGCTGTTCGTTCCCGAGAGCATTCCGCTTCTGACCCGTGAAGATATCATGCAGTTGAAGGATATGCCCTATCCACTGGTCGCGACCGAGGTCTTGTCCCGCTACCTGACGGACTTTAAGTATGACGAGCTTCGCGAGTACTGTGAAATCGCTTATTCGGAAGAGAATTTCGGAGAGCCGCCCATCCCGGTCGTCCAATTGAACAAATACAACCCGAGAGAATTCATCCTGGAGTTGTGGCACGGTCCGACATGTGCTTTCAAGGACGTCGCTTTACAACTTCTTCCGTATCTGATGACCTCGGCCGTTCGTATGACCGGAGACGACCGCAAGATCATGATCCTGACCGCGACATCCGGAGATACCGGCAAAGCGGCACTTGAGGGCTTTAAGGATGTGCCGGGCACTGAAGTGGTCGTTTTCTATCCTTCAGAGGGTGTTTCCGAGACTCAGCGGCTCCAAATGGCGACGACCGATGGGGATAACACCCATGTCATTGCCGTCCGGGGATGCTTTGACGATACGCAGACCGGAGTCAAGAAGATTTTCGCGGACGAAGAACTGAGCGCCGAGTTGGATTCACACGGCGTGATGCTGTCATCCGCCAATTCGATCAATTGGGGGCGGCTGGTCCCGCAAATTGCATATTATGTCTACGCGTATGTTTCATTACTTGCCGGCGAAAAACTGGAGGAGGGCGAGAAGATCAATATCGTCGTTCCCACCGGAAACTTCGGAAATATACTGGCGGCTTGGTACGCGAAAAGGATGGGCATACCGATTCACAAGCTGGTATGCGCATCGAACCGGAACAAGGTGCTCTCGGACTTTTTTCGAACGGGCGTCTATGACCGTAAACGCGAATTCTATAAGACGAATTCCCCGTCAATGGATATACTGATTTCGTCCAATTTAGAGCGCCTGCTTTTCGAGATTTGCGAAAAGGACAGTGACCGGTTGAATCAGTGGATGAAGAGCCTGGCGGAAGAAGGCAAATACGGAGTTGATCCGGTAACTCTGCGGGCGCTTCAGACCGCGTTTGTCGGCGGGTTTGCGGACGAAGCCGGAATCGCGAAGTCGATCCGCGACACCTATGACCGTTGCGACCACATTATCGATACTCATACAGCGGTCGGATTCAATGTTTACGGAAGGTATTACCAGCGATCCGGGGATCAGACCAAAACTGTTTTTGTATCGACGGCGAGTCCTTACAAATTCGTCGAGGCGGTCATGGATTCGCTTTTGGGGAATGGTTACAGCAAAGGCAGATCACAGGAGGTCCTGATCCAAGAACTCCGTGAAGAGAGCGGGCTTGAGGTTCCCCCTGCTTTGGACGGACTCGCGGGCAGGCCGACGCGACACGATATCGTGATCGATAAGCAAGAGATGATCGAAGAGGTGCGAAAGAGGATCCTCTGATCGGGTCAGCCTTCAAGAATGAGCCGAACACCCTCGCTGAGACTGTAAAAGTCCGAGCGAAGGCTTTCCAGATACATTTTTCCCTGATCGGATATCGCGTAGAACCGTCTCAGTCGGTTATCCTCAGAGACCTTTTTCCCGTGTTCCCGAATGTATCCGAATTTCAACAACCGATAAATCGCCGGATACAGAGTGGTCACGCGATATTTGCCCGAACTGCGGAACTCAAACGCCTGGATCATCTCGTATACGTACATCGGCTTGGATGTCAGAAGATGCAAAATCAGCATCTCTACCGTTGCTTTCTTAAAGTTGTCCCGCATTCCTGCGGCCGTTCCGCTTTTTGTAGCTGATTTCACCATGTTATTACCTCAATTAGTGAAACTATGGAGTTCACCCTAATTGTAGCAAAATTTTGACGATTGTCTATATGG
>CAYPAL010000045.1:0-9730 GCA_964408695.1 uncultured Oscillospiraceae bacterium
TCCGCAGGAAGAGCCATAGCTGCCAATGCTTCATTTCTGTCGTCGATCTGATCGGGGTCGGTGATGTAACCGAAAACAGTTTCATAACCGGAAAGAGAAATGATACCTTTGGTACCATCGAAAGAAAAGTCCGGGTTTGCTTCGACGAACGAATCCAGTATTCCGACAGCCTCGGCGGTCCGGCTCACAACCCTCTGACCCGATGCGTTCAAGTATTCTCCGCAAACCTGCTCCTGATCGTTAAACACCAATCTTGAACAGAAGCCCTTACCGTACTGATATGCCGAGTAGTTTATGTTTTCCACAATGATCACCAGCGGCTTTTTTCCTTTCGGCACTAAAAGCGTTCTATCCAACAGAAAAGTATCGTTTGTCATATCAACCATCGAGTGCGGATCGACGAGAACATAATCATTTTCGTAAAGGGATTGAAGGATTCGTTTGAACTCTTCCGCCGTCAGATAGAAAGACTCCGTCATTGATCCGCCACCGGTCGAAAAAGCCAACTCGGTGTCGGCAATGAGCGGTTTAACGCAGATGACTTCGATTTGACCAAAGTAACTTTCGACCAGAACGGTATTGGACGTTGCGTCCAAGAGTTTGGCCTGAACTTTCTGATCATCCGGAAAAATACGGGCCATGTCGGAAAGAATTTTTTCAGCCGAATAATACCGGAAATTGGCGAGCAGGTCGTCGCATTGCTCCATGATCGGTTCGTACATCACGGTTTTGAGCTCCGAAAGTCGGCGATTTGCGTACGCATATACGAAACCGTCCGAAACCTCCAGGATGTATTCGAACTTGATCGCCGACGGTATATAATCCTTTTCGTCGAAAAGCCGCTCGGCTTCCTGAACATCCCCTCGCGCAATTTCGATGCTGTCGATTTCTCTTCGAAGAGGGGTCGCAAAGGCCTCGACATTGGAATAGTCGCCGATTTGATCGAAAATATAGTGAAGAGTCGGTTTTTCGATCTTTCCGAGCAGGAATTCCTCCGCAAGATCGTTGAGCCAATTCGTAAGTGACGCGCCTGTCATTTCCTTCATCTGCTCCAAAAACGCGCGGTCGTCATTGCCCGGTTGATAACGGTTATATCGGATTTGCTCTTCGATGGAACGGACGCGCTCATCGACGATTCTCTCCATCGAAAGAAGGATTTGCTTCTCTTTTTCAATGGAAGAGAGGTTTTCCGGGGGCACTTCGACGATCTTGGCATGTATATCCCGGTACATATTTAGGGCTCTGTTGTAATCCCGGTCATTCAGGGCTTCGCTGAATGCGGGGAGCACACCGGATAGTCTTGTATTGTTGTTATAAATCGATCCGAGAACAGCGGAATAGAGGACCAATATGACCATACACACAGTGATCACGGTCCTTTTTTCGCGAGCCAAAGGTCTCTCGATTCGCTTATCGATACCAAAGTCAGCAGTCAATCGATCATTCTCCTAAGGACAACTGTCGGTTCTTAAGTGTCTCTTCCTTCAAATAATAACCGATTGCCGGCGTTTTGCGAATACGGTAATATTCCGGATCTGTAAAACCGACCTCCGGGAGACGCGTCACAGATGTCATTCGGCTTCCTTTCTTGGAAACCAGTACCTGAACTCCCTGTGAGTTGCGTGTCGCCTTGACCGGAATCAGAGCGCTTGAAAAAACGATTGCTTTTCTCAGCGACGAGAAAGCGACAAAATCCTCCGCCTCCGTCAGGTAATGAATATTGATGATCGGCGAGCCCTCAAAGCAAGCGTGGATAAGCTTCTTACGGTTTTGCTTGGTCTCGTATGCGCTGAGCGGGATTCGGGACATTTTTCCGTTCTCATACGCAAAAAGCATTTCCCCCGCGTAATCATCGGTGATGAGCATGAAGAGGATCCGTTCACCCGGCTCGCTGTTTAAAATATTCGGCAGATAAGTGCCCAGCTCGGACGGCTTTGTATCGGAAAGCTCATGAATGCGCATCTTATAAACACAGCAGGCACTTGAAAAAAACAGCACCTCACTCTTGTTCTTGCCTTCTGCCTCAATAATGATCCGATCTTCTTCCTTTGTCTTGAGTTCGCCCGCACTTCGCAGCGAAGTGAGCGGAAGTTTTTTCAGATAACCGTGCTCGGTAAGAAACAACTTGAGACGGTAGTCCTCGATCAAGTTGTCATCGGTAAAAGTCACCGCTTGCTCCGCTTTCAGGAGTTCGCTCCGACGATCCTTACCGAATCGCTTGGCCACGTTTTCGAGCGTGGCAATGATCAATGCGTCTAATCGTTTGGGTTTACTTAATATGTCCTCCAGATCCTTGATCTCATCAATCAATTGATCCCGGTCCGCAGTCCGGTTCAGGATATACTGGCGGTTGATATTGCGAAGCTTGATCTCCGCAACATATTCCGCCTGAAGCGAATCGATATCGAAGCCCTTCATCAGGTTCGGGATGACGTCGACTTCAAGCTCGGTATTTCGGATGATCGCAATCGCCTGATCGATATCCAAGAGGATCTTTGCCAATCCATCCAACAAATGAAGGCGATTCTGCTTCTTTTGCAGGTCGAAAAGCAATTCGCGCTTCTGGCATGCGCGTCTCCATACCAACCACTCGGCAAGAAGGGCGCGAACTCCGAGCACTCGGGGCATCCCGTTGATCAGGACATTGAAATTACACGAAAAGGTATCCTCCAACTTGGTGAATCGGAAAAGCTTCGTCATCAACGCCGCCGGATCCGTTCCGCGCTTACACTCAATACTGATCTTCAGCCCGTCCAAGTCGGTCTCGTCCCGGATATCCGAGATTTCCTTCACTTTTCCGGTCCGGACCAGCTCCGTGATCTCGTCGATGATCGCCTCCGCCGTTGTGGAATATGGGATCTCGACGACCTCGATCAGATTGTTCTTCCGGTCGATCTGATACTTGGAGCGAACGCGGATCGGTCCTCTGCCCGTTTCAAAAACCTGTCGCATCGCGTCCTCGTCATACAGGATCAAACCTCCGCCCGGAAAATCCGGAGCCGGCATGATCTCCATCAGATCCGCATTGGAGTCCTTCATGTACGCGACGGTCGCTCGGCAAACCTCAGCGAGGTTAAAAGAGCAAATATTGGAAGCCATGCCGACCGCAATACCTTGATTACTGTTTACCAGGACTGTCGGGAATGTTGCAGGGAGAAGGCAGGGTTCCTTCATGGAGCCGTCGTAGTTGTCCATGAAATCGACGGCATCCTTGTCCAGACCGCGGAACAACTCCTCGCAAATCTTGTCGAGACGGACCTCGGTGTACCTCGACGCGGCGAATTGCATATCCCGCGAATACTGACGGCCGAAATTACCCTTGGAGTCAACGTACGGATGTAACAGCGATCCGTTTCCGCGCGTCATGCGAACCATGGTCTCGTAGATCGCCATATCACCGTGCGGATTCAACTTCATCGTCTGACCGACGACATTGGCCGACTTCGTGCGGTTTCCGGATAAAAGCCCCATCTTGTACATCGTATAGAGCAACTTCCGATGCGACGGCTTGAACCCGTCGATCTCCGGTATGGCTCGGGAGACGATGACACTCATCGCGTACGGCATATAGTTCCGCTCGAGCGTATCGGTGATCAATTGATTCTGTACCGGCTGTTGAAGGGCGGATTCATTGCGAAGTTGTTCTTTGAGCGACGGGCGGATTCCCGGCTCGCCGGGCGATTCTTTTCCTCTTTTTTTCATTTTTCTCTCCCGAAACTGTCGTGTTATCTAAAGAATATCGAGCAGTGTCTTACTGATCATCCGATATCCAGAAGGTCGAGGTACAAGTGTCCGTTCTGCTCGATATGACTCTTTCTGCCCTGCAGATTGTCTCCGAGCAAAAGGTCGAAAACCGCGTCCGTCTTATTGGCCTCGTCCGGAAGCACCTTGATCAGACGTCTTGTGACCGGGTTCATGGTGGTTTCCCACATCATCTCCGGTTCGTTCTCGCCCAAGCCCTTTGAACGTTGGATCGTGCAGGAATCCGGCGGGTACATGCGAAGCACTTCCGCCTTCTCTTTCTCGTCATATGCAAAGTGTGTCCTCTCGCCCTTTCGGTCGCGATATGTAATTTCGAAAAGCGGGGATTCCGCAATAAAAACCTTCCCCTCATCGATCAGGGTCGGAGTCAGGCGATAGAGCATCGCCAAGATCAGTGTTCGGATCTGAAAGCCGTCGACATCGGCATCGGTACAGATGATGATCTTGTTCCACCGTAAAGAATCGAGGTCAAACGACGACAGGTCCTTATTATGTTTCGTCTTGATCTCGACCCCGCACCCGAGAACCTTAACCAGGTCCACAATGATCTCGCTTTTGAAAATGACCGCGTAATCTGACTTGAGGCAATTCAATATCTTACCCCGTACCGGCATGATTGCCTGAAACTCGGCGTCCCGGCCCATTTTGCAAGCGCCGAGAGCGGAGTCGCCCTCAACGATGTAGAGCTCCCGCATCTCATTATCCCGGGTCCTGCAATCGACAAACTTCTTGACCCGATTACCGATATCGATAGAGCCCATCAGTTTCTTCTTCACGTTGAGGCGCGTCTTTTCGGCGTTTTCACGGCTCCTCTTGTTGATGAGGAGTTGCTCGATGACCTTGTCGGCATCCGTCTTATTCTCGATAAACCAGACTTCAAGCTTTTCTCGGATCAATTCGCTCATGAACTCCTGAATAAATTTGTTGCTGATGGCCTTTTTCGTCTGGTTCTCGTAGCTCGTTTGAGTCGAAAAAGAACTCGTCACCAAAACGAGGCTGTCCATGACATCCTGAAATGTGATCTTACTTTCGCCATTCTTGTACTTATCGCGAAGTCGAATTTGACGGTCGATCTCCGCCGTAAATGAATTGCGTACCGCCTTGTCGGGTGCTCCTCCATGCTGCAGAAAGCTTGAGTTGTGATAATATTCCAGAACATTGACTTCATTGTTGAACGAAAAAGCGATCTGCGCGCGTACTTTATAGTCCGGTTTATCCGAGCGATCCCTGCCCTTTCCGATCCCGTCAAATGAATATGGAGCAGTCAAAGGCGTCTCGCCGCCCAGCTCCGCGACATAGCCCAATATCCCTTCCGGATAGCAGAAGGAAAAATCCTCGCCGCTTTCATCATCCCGGAGGACAAAGGTCACTCCGCTGTTGACGACAGCCTGCCTCTTGATGATGGTCTTGAATGTCTCAAGCGGGATGACGATCTCGGTAAATACCGCACGGTCAGGCTTCCACTTCTGGATCGTACCGGTTCTCTTGAAGCGTGTCGGCTCCTTTAGAAGCTCCCCGGCAACCTCTCCCTTTTCGAAATGAAGCGCGTATTTGTATCCGTCCCGAAATACGGCAACATCAAAATATTCGGACGCGTATTGCGTCGCGCACGCGCCCAGTCCGTTGAGACCGAGGCTGAATTCATAGTTCTCGCCCGTGTCGTTGTTATATTTGCCGCCCGCGTATAATTCGCAGTAAACCAATTCCCAATTGAAGCGGCCTTCCTTACTGTTGAAATCCAAAGGGATCCCGCGTCCGAAGTCCTCAACTTGGATCGCGCCGTCCGCGAAACGGACGACTTCGATCCGATCGCCGTGCCCTTCTCGGGCCTCGTCGATGGAATTGGAGAGGATCTCGAAAAATGAGTGTTCACAACCCTCCAGGCCGTCGGAGCCGAAGATGACCCCGGGGCGTTTGCGCACCCGGTCCGCTCCCTTAAGTGAAGTGATGCTCTCGTTATCATAAACCGATTTCTTGGGCATGAATGTCCTCCCGATGCCGTCATAATGAAGCGAAGCCCGAGGATACGGACCCACATAAATAGGTTAACACAATACCCTATAAATGGCGTTCCTTCAAGTTAACATTATTGTTTCATTTTTTCCGAAAAACGACCGTCCGAGCAAAAGGAAATACGTACATTTCCCGCCGGAGTTCCGCAGAACCGCGTTCACGACCTCAGTCTGTCTTTTCAATGAGAAAAGGACATTTCCGCCGGAGTTCCGCAGAACCACGTTCGCGGTTCGAGGACCTGTCTGACGCCGGAAAATGTCCCTTTCGATCTTGGCGAGCCTAGGAGGACTCGAACCTCCGACCCACAGCTTAGAAGGCTGTTGCTCTATCCAACTGAGCTATAGACCCGTGATGTCAATGGCGGCCATGCGACCGCCATCGAATTGGAGCGGGTGATGGGAATCGAACCCACGTGGTCAGCTTGGAAGGCTGAAGTTCTACCATTGAACTACACCCGCATATTGTATTCGGAACCGACGATCCCCGAGTGGATTTTCTGACCTCGGGAAGTTCTTTCTTGTAATGCGATCGCAATGCCGCAACCGAGAAAACTCGCCTAGACATAATACAACACCGATCGTTTCTTGTCCATAGCATCTCGATGCCGTCATACGGCAAATTCACCGCACCCTATTCGATCGCAAAAAAGAACACGATTAAATCGTGTTCTCTTGTGTTTGATGCGATGATGATCCGGGCCTTTGATATCCCGGTCGACAAATACAAAACTATTAATCCGCCGGCTTAGTCTCCGATAAATACTCTCCGGATACGTAATAACCGCCGTCCTCCAACTTGAACCAGTCATT
This sequence comes from uncultured Oscillospiraceae bacterium, assembly GCA_964408695.1. GTDB lineage: Bacteria > Bacillota > Clostridia > Saccharofermentanales > Saccharofermentanaceae > JAAYCT01. Next base: position 6,585 of record CAYPAL010000045.1, read on the forward strand.
GCCCGTCTTCGCCACCACAACAACCTGCATACCTCGGGTCAACGCCGCGACCTGATCATATTGGGTTCCGGGTCCCTTGCGAACACGCAGAAAATCAGAGGAAATATTAACATATTTAGGGAGAGGATTGGTCAGCAAATTCTCTGTCCAATCGAGCTCCTCGTCATTGCTCGGAAGCGTACCTCGCATAATGATCAGGACCGTCGTCGGTGTGGTTTCCTGCGGTGGCGCTGTCGATGCGCTCTGCTTTGTGGTCATCTTTGTCTCGGGTCGGTCGTCATCCTTGCCTCCGCAAGCCGCAAGAGTAAAAACACATCCGAATACGAGAACCATAGCAACTATTTTCTTGATCGTGTTCACAGACATATACCTACTCTCCTTTGAACGATAAGTCCACAAGTCAGATGATTCATATCAAATCAATCATACATATTATAACGCCATTTTGTCAAAACAGAAACGGAAAAGCGAAAAAGTTACCGTATTATCTCGGGATTGAAATAATTATCGTTGATCAGCGCATACATATAGTGGTCCTCCCATTGTCCGTTGATCGCCATATATTTCTCGGATAAGCCCGACCGAACAAAGCCGCATCGTTCAATGGTCCTGATGGATCGATCGTTTCTCGGCATGATATCCGCCTGAATTCGATGCAGTTTCCAAGTCGAAAACATGTAATGGCATGCACATGAGATCGCCTCGGCCATGTAGCCCTTGCCTACCTCGTCTTTATCCAGATGGTACCCCATCAGACAAGACTGTAACGCGCCCCGGATGATGCCGGAAAAAGCCAGTCTTCCGATGATCCGATCCGGTTCCGACTGTTTGATCAACCAAAAGCCGCACTGGCTCTTGTCGAAAAAGGCATTCATATCGGATCGAACATATTGCCTCTGGATATATGTCGTGTAATAAGCGTCCCGATGAAGCTGATGAAACTGCTCGTGAAAAGCTCGATTACGAGACAGATAGTCCGTTGCTTTGTCGGCGGCAGACGGCGACAGAACCGAAAGAATCAACCGGTCGGTACGAATATTGAAAACCGATTTAATCGAATTGGATGATTTGATGAGCACTCAGGCACCGCCGTTTCATTTAATAAGGAAATTATATCACAAGCCCGGGAGGCGGAGCAGTGTCTCGCTTGCTCAAATGATGTATAATATTCATCAAGAAATGGTCCGCAAAACCACTGCTCGGCTTTGGGGAGGAACTCATTCATGGAATACGGCTATATTCGCGTTTGCGCGTGCACTCCTGCTCTTTCTTTATCTGATCCTGCCTCGAATGCGAAGGAACTGGTTTCTTGTGTCGCAAAGGCGCACGAGCTCGGGGCATCCGTAGCGGTCTTTCCCGAACTTTGCATCACCGGATACACTTGCGGGGATTTGTTCGGACAACAGCGTTTGCGCGCTTTGACGGAGGACGCTCTGGCCATGCTTGTCGATCAGACCCGACGATTTCCGGTACTGTTTTCCGTAGGGCTTCCTCTGATGGTCGGATCCAAGCTTTTCAACTGCGCCGCTGTCATTTGTATGGGCAGTATCCTCGGCTTTGTGCCCAAGCGAAATCTTCCGAACTTCGGCGAGTTCTACGAGCGTCGCCACTTTTCGAGCGGTCCTTTGGGCGGTACCGTCAAATTTAAGGGTCAATCGTATCCGTTCGGGACCGATCAGATCTTTGTCTGTAAAAGCATCCCGAATCTTCGCGTCGCGTTGGAGATCTGCGAAGATCTTTTTGTGCCCGCTCCTCCCTCCTCCAAGCATGCCGTTTACGGCGCAACGGTGATTTTGAACCTGTCTGCCAGTGATGAACTGGTAACCAAGGCCGATTACAGAAGAAACCTCTTGCGCGTACAGTCCGCGCGCGCGATTTGTGCTTACGTGTACGCCGATGCCGGTTTTGGGGAATCGACGACGGATATGGTCTTTGCCGGGCATAATATGATTGCCGAGAACGGCTTGATCCTCGGGGAATCTCCTCTTTTCTCCGAAGAGATCATCTGTCGGGATATCGACCTCGATTTGTTGGTTCAGGACCGGATCCGTCAGTCTACATTCCCTGCACGAACGATCGAATTCCCGGAGTCCGACTACCGGATCACCGAATTTGATATTCCGCAACCGTTTTTCGAGCTTCAAAGGGCGATCTCGCGTTACCCGTTCGTTCCGGCTGACGAGACCGAACTTCGCTCGAGATGCGAGACGATCCTTTCCATCCAGGCGACGGGACTTGCCCGAAGAATGTCACACACCGGTTTACGGGACGCGGTCATCGGTCTTTCCGGCGGCTTGGATTCCACGTTGGCTTTTCTGGTCACCGTACGCGCGTTTAAGATGCTTTCTCTGCCGGCGCAAGGGATCCATGCGATCACGATGCCCGGCTTCGGGACAACAGACCGTACGCTCGCCAACGCCATTCGACTTGCGCGTGGAAGCGGAGCCGATTTACGTGAGATCGATATAAGAGCCTCCGTAACGCAGCACTTTTCGGACATCGGACATGATCCGAACGATCAGGGTGTCACCTATGAGAACGCTCAAGCACGAGAGCGTACTCAAATCCTTATGGATATTGCCAACTCGGTCGGCGGTCTGGTCATCGGCACCGGCGATTTGTCCGAGATCGCGATCGGGTGGTCGACCTACAACGGCGACCATATGTCGATGTATGCCGTCAACTCCTCCGTACCAAAGACCTTGATCCGGAGCCTCATTCGCTACCTGATCATCGACGCGGACCCGGAAGAGGCGGCCTTGCTTACCGACATCCTGGACACGCCGCCCAGCCCGGAGCTTCTTCCTCACGACAACAACCGGATCACACAAGTCACCGAGGATATCATCGGCCCCTATGAGCTCCATGATTTCTTCCTGTATTACCTCGTACGCTACGGCTTTTCGCCCCGAAAAATCGTTTTCATGGCACAACATGCCTTCACCGATGTTTATGATCGCGATGTGATCATCCGATGGATGAAGGTATTCCTGAAGCGATTCTTCTCACAACAGTTCAAGCGGTCCTGTATGCCTGACGGCCCGAAAATCGGCTCTGTTTGCCTCTCCCCCAGAGCCGACTGGCGAATGCCGAGCGACGCGGCTGTCAATGCGTGGTTGACCGACTTGGACGAGGCGGATTGATTT
>CAYPAL010000046.1:0-9724 GCA_964408695.1 uncultured Oscillospiraceae bacterium
GGTGCCGACGCGGTGATGGGACTTCGCGTCCAACTGGAACGGCAATCTCGCTCGCTTTTCCCTTCGATCGCTGAATACTCCAAGTACTTCTCCATTTTGCCGGACACGCTTGCAAGGGCAAAACCGACCGCCATTATTATGCACCCGGGGCCTTGTAATCACGGGGTGGAGCTTCCGACCATCGTCTACGACAGCCCGCAATCGCTCATCAACGAGCAGGTGACCAACGGTGTCGCGGTTCGCATGGCGGTACTCTATCTTCTTATCGCTAGGAGGAATCAGTAATGAATATCCTGATAAAGAATGCCAAGCTGATGAACGAAGGCAAGCCCATCGATTTCTACATTCGCGAAGGACGGATCAGCAAGCCGTTTGAAGGCCCCTTCGACCATTCCTATGATGTAAAAGGCGCAGCTTTGTTCCCCGGCCTTATCGACGCGCACTGTCACCTCAGAGACCCCGGATACGAGTATAAAGAGGACATCGAGAGCGGAACAAAGTCCGCGGCAAAGGGAGGTTTCACTTCCGTTTGCCCGATGCCGAATACCCATCCGATATGTGACAACGCATCAGTGGTCCAAAGTATCGTCTCCAAAAGCAAGCAAGTCGGGTATGCCAATGTATTTCCGATCGGAGCGGTCAGCAAGGGGCTGAGCAGCCACGAACTTGCCGAGATCGGTTTAATGAAGGATGCGGGTGCCGTTGCGGTCTCGAACGACGGGCTTCCGGTCAGCACGGCCGATTTGATGCGAAAAGCGATAGAGTACGCCGGTGCGTTTGACCTGATCGTTATGGATCATTGCGAAGAAAAATCAATATCCGAAGGCGCAATGAATGAGGGCGCTCTATCGACCCGGATGGGCCTTCGCGGAATCCCTACGCTTGCGGAGAACATCAATATCGGTCGGGACATTCAGATCGCGGAATACTTAGACCTTCCGGTCCACATTTGCCATGTCAGCAACCGCGCCGGCATCCGGTTGATCCGAGACGCGAAGGAACGCGGCGTCAAGGTGACCGCCGAGACTTGCCCGCATTACTTTTCGCTCACGGAGGAAGCCTGCAGAGGCTTTGACACCAACGCGAAAATGAGTCCCCCGCTTCGCACCGAGGACGACCGTCAAGCCGTCATTGAAGGGCTATCCGACGGTACGATCGACATCATTGTCACCGATCACGCACCGCACCATCAGGACGACAAGCAAATCGAATTTTCACTGGCTTTAAACGGCATCGTCGGCTTCGAAACCGCTTTTTCACTCGGATACACCCTTCTGGTCAGGACAGGAAGGTTATCACTGGAGCAGCTGGTCGAGTGCATGGCGAAAAGACCGTCCGATATCCTCAAGCTCGGCCGAGGAACACTCGATATCGGTGCTCCGGCGGACATCTCTTGCTTCGATCTTGAGAATGCATTTGTTTTCGATAAGGATAAAATGCTCAGCAAGTCCAGAAATACACCTTTTCACGGAAAAAAACTTTTCGGAAAGTGCATACTGACCATAATGGGAGGGAGAACGACCTATGAAGAACTTCGCTGATCGACTCGCAGAAAAAATCAAGATAATGAATAATCCGACCGTATTGGGTCTCGACCCCAAACTGGATTATGTGCCGAGTTCGATTCGTGCCGAATGGGTGCAGAAGGACCCAAACGCTCAGTCGGCCTCCGCCAAGGCGATCCTGGAATTCAATAAGGCTCTGATCGACGCGACCTACGACATCATCCCGGCGATCAAAACCCAGTTTGCTTATTATGAAATGTACGGCGTCGAGGGGATGAAAACACTTAAGAGTACGATCGACTATGCGCACAGCAAGGGAATGATCGTCATCGCGGACGCGAAAAGAAACGACATCGGCGCGACGGCTCAAGCCTACGCGGCGGGGATCATCGGCAAAACGACACTCATTGACGGAACCGACGAGGCGATGATCAATGCCGACGCGATCACGCTGAACGCATATCTCGGTATCGATGGGATCGAGCCCTTTATCAAGGTCGCTCAGGATGCCGAGAAAGGAATGTTTATCCTGGTCCGTACATCAAACCCTTCGGCTGGTGATTTTCAAGACTTGAAGCTTGAGGACGGACGAACGGTGTATGAGGCGATCGCGGACAAGGTCACGGAATGGGGTCTTCCTCTCAAAGGAGAGAGCGGACTCAGTTCGGTCGGTGCCGTTGTCGGCGCAACATGGCCCGAGCAGGCAAAGACACTTCGCAAGAGAATGCCTCACGCCTTCATCCTGGTGCCCGGATACGGAGCTCAGGGCGGAGACGCCGACTCCGCGGCTTGTTCATTTACCGATCATGGCGATGGTGCCATCGTAAACGCGTCAAGAAGTTTGATGTGCGCGTATAAAAAAAGAGATGATTTAGGAGAAGAAGACTTCGCGACAGCGACCCGCGACGAGGCGATCCGCATGCGTGAGGACTTGAATGCCGCACTCGGAAATAAGCGAGGCTGAAATATGATCGCCGGAAACCGGGATATTGCGGTAACGCAAACACGGAGGAACCTATGCCCAGAAGAACAGACGTGAGTAGGGTTTTAGTCATCGGATCCGGGCCGATCATCATCGGACAGGCCGCCGAATTCGACTACGCGGGAACACAAGCCTGCCGCACCCTGAAGCAAGAGGGGTTCTATGTCGTCCTCGTCAACAGCAACCCCGCGACCATTATGACCGACCCAGGGATGGCGGACAAGATCTACATTGAGCCGCTTCAAATCGACGTTATCAAAAACATTATCATCAAAGAAGAGATCGACGGCCTTTTGGGAACGCTCGGCGGGCAGACAGGGCTCAATTTCTCAATGCAACTTTCCGAGTCCGGATTTCTTGCCGATCACGGAATATTAATGATGGGAACATCCGCAAAAAGCATAAAAAGGGGAGAGGACCGCGAGGAGTTTCGCGAAGCGATGCTTCGGATCGGCGAGCCTTGCATCCCCTCAGAGACCGCTAATTCAATCGATGATTGCCTTCGCATCGCCGATACCCTCGGTTATCCGGTCATTGTTCGCCCGGCGTACACCTTAGGCGGTACCGGCGGAGGTATCGCTTCTTCAGAAGACGAGCTTATTGAAATTGCGACACTCGGACTGGATTCCAGCCCGGTCGGGCAGGTACTGATCGAAAAAAGCATTTCGGGCTGGAAAGAGATCGAATTCGAAGCCGTACGCGACGCGAACGGCAACAAAGTCGCGATTTGCTCCATGGAGAATCTGGATCCGGTCGGGATCCACACGGGCGATTCGATCGTCGTGGCTCCGGCACAAACGCTCTCTGACACCGAGTATCAACGGCTTCGCTCCTCCGCCTTGCGGATCGTCGAGGAGCTCGGCATCGTCGGCGGTTGTAACGTTCAGTTCGCTCAACACCCGACAACACCCGATTACGCGGTCATTGAAGTCAACCCGAGGCTGTCACGCTCTTCCGCGCTCGCCTCAAAGGCGACCGGCTATCCGATCGCGAAGGTCGCGACGAGGATCGCGTGCGGATACACCTTAGAAGAAATTCCTAACGAGGTCACCGGAAAGACCAAGGCTTGCTTTGAGCCGGCCGTCGATTATGTGGTCGCCAAAATCCCCAAGTTCCCTTTCGATAAATTCGTTAAGGCAAAGAAAACACTCGGCACCCAGATGAAGGCGACCGGCGAGGTCATGTCCATCGGGAATACCGTTGAAAGTGCCCTGATGAAAGCGGTCCGATCTCTGGAGATGAACGTCAACGGTCTGTTTGTACCTTGGGTCCACGATCTCTCGGACGAAGCGCTTTTCGAGCATTTACAGATCGTTGAGGATATGAGGTTATTCTTCCTGGCCGAATACATCCGGCGCGGGCACGGGATCGACGAGATCTATCGGATGACGCTTGTTGATAAATTATTTCTTTCGAAAATCGCCAACATCGTTCGCGTCGAGGAGGAGTTGATCCATTGCTGCGGCGAGCATGGGCTTTATGACGAATTGCTCACCGTCGCGGTAAAGATGAGTTTTACCGACTCCTATATCGCCCGCCTTATCCGGTCTGACGCACAAACGATCCGTAACCGCAGAAAGGCTCTGGGACTTATTCACACGTACAAAATGGTCGACACCTGCGCGGGAGAATATCAGGCGGTCACGCCATATTATTACTCGACCTTTGATACCTATAACGAGGCCGACCCGACCGATCGGAAGAAAGTTCTCGTGCTCGGCTCCGGCCCGATCCGCATCGGCCAGGGGATCGAATTCGATTACTGTTCGGTCCATTCGGTTTGGGCTTTGCGCGATTTGGGCTATGAGGCCATTATCGCGAACAACAACCCCGAAACCGTTTCGACCGATTATGACACCTCGGACCGCTTGTATTTTGAACCATTAACAGCCGACGACGTCCGGGCCATCCTCGAAAACGAGAAGCCGTACGGATGCATTTGCCAATTCGGCGGGCAGACGGCGATCAAGCTTATCAAGGCGATTTCCGATATGGGCGTTCGGATCCTGGGGACCTCGGCGGACATGGTCGACGCCGCTGAGGACCGGGAGCGTTTTGATAAGATACTGGAGCAATGCGACATCAAGAGGCCTCAGGGCGGAACGGTATTCAACGTTGAAGACGCCTTGGTGATGGCCAATCAACTGTCTTATCCGGTCCTTGTAAGACCTTCCTATGTTTTAGGCGGGCAGGGGATGGCAATCGTCAATAACGACGACGAAATGAACGAATATATGCGGATCATCAACCTGGTCGAGCAGGAACACCCGATCCTTGTAGACAAATATCTTCGCGGGGTCGAACTTGAGGTCGATGCGGTATGCGACGGCGATGATATCCTGATCCCGGGAATCATGGAGCATCTCGAGCGCGCCGGCGTTCATTCCGGAGATTCCATCTCGATCTTTCCGGCGTACATTCCCGAAAAGATCCGCGATATCATTATCGACTATACGCGTAAGCTGGCTTTTTCACTCGGCGTTATCGGACTTGTGAACATTCAGTTCATCCTTTTTAACGATGAGGTATATGTCATTGAAGTCAATCCGAGATCATCCCGAACGGTCCCCTACATCAGCAAGGTGACCGGGATCCCGATCGTTGACATCGCGACGCGAATTATGCTCGGCGCAAAACTTAATGATTTTTCATACGGTACCGGGCTTTATGCCAGATACCCGTGGGTCTACGCGATCAAGGCACCCGTCTTTTCGTTCGAAAAGCTTCACGACGTCGACGCGAGCCTCGGACCGGAGATGAAGAGCACGGGCGAAGTCCTCGGATTATCGACGCGGTATTCCGAGGCGATGTTCAAAGCGATCCTGGCCTCCGGTTTCAAATTCCCGACGAAGAATGCCGGTGTTTTCTTAACGGTACGTGACAGCGATAAATCGGATCTGGTCCCGCTAGCGGACAAACTCAATCGACTCGGTTATAATCTTTACGGGACAGGCGGTACGGCAAACTACCTCAACCGATACGGTATCCCGACGAATACGGTCCGGAAGATCGAAGAGGAGTCTCCGAACGCCCTCAATCTGATCAAAAGCGGGCGGATCCGACTCCTCGTGAATACCGAAGGAAATGCCTCCGTGATGATCCACAACGGCTTTCGCCTGAGAAGAACCTGTATCGAACACGGGGTGCCGATCATTACCTCTCTGGACACGCTGGTCGCTGTCATCGAGTGTCTGGAGACCGATATGAAGCCAACGGACGTTACCACCTACGAGATCTCCGAATTTGCCCGGATCGTCTCCGAAACAAGGACCCGGTCGATCCCTCAGAACGAATTACCCCCGGAAAACAAAATGCTGGTAAAATGAGGGCATATATGAAGAAAGAATATTCCGCAAAACTCGTTTTCAACAAAAGGATCAATAACGACTCATCGCTATTGACCTTTCTGTGCCCCGAAATCGCTTCTTCGGCAAGGCCCGGTCAGTTCGTCAATATCTCCTGCTCAAAGCTTCTCAAACGGCCTTTCGGAGTCTGCGAAACCGATCCGGAGCGCGGGTTCTTTTCGATCGGCGTCCGCGAAGTCGGTGAGGGGACGCGAGAGATATGCACATATGAGCCCGGGCAGGTCGTGGATGTGCTCGGACCATTGGGAAATACCTTTCCGACGGACGGAATCTCCAAATTGATCCTGGTCGGCGGAGGCACCGGGGTATACCCTTTGTTTTTTGCCCTGTCCAACGCTCGTAAATCTTCAGTTCGGACTTTGAGCATCTGTGGCTTCCGCGGTTCCGATGACACATGTCTGGTAGACGAATTCAGGGATTGCGCGGACCGGTATATCATCACCTCGGATAACGGGGATATCGGCGTACACGGAAATGTTCTGGATGCCCTTGCGAGCCTGCGTGATGAGGAAATCGCGGGGTCGACCGTGATCGCCGTCGGACCGGATGTCATGATGAAGAAAGTTTCCGAATGGGCGGGGAAAAGGGGCCTTCCGTGTTACGTCTCGCTCGAGCGCAGGATGGCATGCGGGGTCGGTATGTGTCTGGTGTGCACATGCAAGATCAAGAGCCCGAAGGATGATCACGCCTTTGACAACAAACGTTGCTGCGCGGACGGACCCGTTTTCGACGCCAAGGAGGTGATCTGGTGAGCATAGGGGCTAAGGTCGGGGGAATAACTCTTTCTTCTCCGGTACTTCTTGCGTCCGGTACCTGCAATTTCGGTCGGGAGCTCTCCGAATATATCGATTATTCGGAGGTCGGCGGGATCTGCTCCAAGGGGCTCACATTGGATCCGCGAGCCGGGAACGACGGGTGTCGCGTTGCGGAGACTCCATCCGGAATGCTCAACAGCGTCGGCCTTCAAAATCCCGGGGTCGAGTATTTTATCGAAAATGATTTGGATTTCATGTCATCACTCGGGACCCGAGTCATCGTCAATGTAGCGGGACACGGTCCGGACGATTACATTCGGATGGCATCCCGCTTGAATGAGCATGCCGAAAAGATCGATGTGCTTGAGCTGAACCTGTCCTGCCCGAATGTGAAAGAGGGTTGTATGATCATCGGGTCTTCCCCGAAGGATATCCGGGAACTGGTTCGGAATGTTCGTTCCGTCACCGCTCTGCCGCTGTGGGTGAAACTGACGCCCAACGTCACATCAATCGCCGATACGGCACTTGCGGCCCAGGAGGGAGGGGCGGATGCCGTCGTCGCCATCAACACACTTTTAGGCATGGCGATCGATATTCGAACGCGTCGTCCGATCCTCCGCAACAATACTGGCGGACTGTCCGGCCCGGCGATCAAGCCGGTTGCTTTGCGTATGGTCAGTGAATGCCATCGCGTCCTGGATATTCCCGTCGTCGGTTGCGGCGGGGCAATGGATCATAGGGATGTTCTGGAATTCATGATCGCCGGAGCATCGGCCGTCGAGATCGGCACGGCACTCCTAATCCATCCGACGATCCCGATCCGGATCACCGAGGATCTTCGCACTTACACGGAAACGAACAATATCAGCGAACTGTCCGATCTCGTCGGAACACTGGAATTATGGGGGTAATTTTTATGGAAAACCGAATCATCGACTCACTTTTCGCAACGGACGCCGTTCGTGTCAGCGATCCGGAAGCCCCGTTCTGGTACGCATCCGGACGATTGGGGCCGTTCTACATCAACACGCATTTCTTGTTAAGTAATGAGATCGAAGCCATGGAACTCCTGTCGATCATCGAAGCCGCTTCCGGCAGTGATCGACTGACCTTTCCAAAGCTTCTTATCGACCATATGCTTGCGATCTATAATCGTTCAAAATCATTTCACACCGTGATCGATATGATCACGGAAAGGGCCGGTAAACTTTCCTTCGATTTTATCTCGGGCGGAGAGCGACGCGACTTTTTCTTCTCGATGTTGCCCGCGTATTTTTTGAAAAAGCCGCACCTGTCGATTTTCAAGGACTTTCAGGCTGTATATACGACCGACGATTTCGCGACAAGCGTTCACTCGTTCGAAGTTGATCTTTCCGGTAAAAAGGCTCTTCATATCGCGGACCTCGTCACCGAGGCATCGAGTTATACTCGCGTATGGATCCCGGTCATCCGGGAGTGTTACGCTACGATCTCCGAAACACTGGCGGTGGTCGACCGGTTGCAGGGAGGAACCGAAAACCTCGCGGCAGAGGGCGTTTCTCTGCATACGCTCACACAGATCACGCCGGAGTTCTTCGAAAAGGCGCTGGAGATGAATAAAATAACGGAGCCGCAGTACCGCATGGTCCTTGACTTTATGAACAGCCCTTCCGATTATATGGACGCATTTCTACTTTCGCATCCCGGATTTATCGCCGATCAGTTCGCCCTTGGCGGGAAGGCAAAGGAACGCGCGGAACTTGCGATCTCAAAGGGCTACGCGAAATCTCCGGAATGTGACGCATGATCAGAAGGGCTTTTGCCGATACACCCGTCACGATCGACAGGACTTCCCCGGTCCGGGGTGTCCCATACCGCTTGACTCGCTCGAAAAGAAGCAGCGCGGTCATCCGACTCACTGGAGACGGAGAAGTCCATCTTCTGGCACCGAAGTCCTTTTCGCTCTCGTACGCCGACGAGATCATCGATTTGCGGCACGAATGGATATCGAAGCGCAAGGCCGCTCTTTCCGAGAAAATCGCGATCCCGGTATGCCCGGAAAGAGAAAAAAAGATTCTGGCCGAGCGTGTCCGTTCGAGAGCCGTGACTTTTCTTTCCCGCTACGAGGGCAAGAAGCCTAAACGGATCTTTATTCGATTCTCGAAAACCTCCTGGGGCTCGTGTTCATCGCTCGGGAATATCTCTCTGAACGGATATCTCGATCACTTACCGGATGAACTTTTTGAGTATGTTCTTTTTCATGAACTGACGCACCTGTATCATTTGAATCATTCCGTCTACTTCTGGAATCGTTTAGGTGATATTCTGCAGGAACCGAAGTTTCTCCGAAAAAAGCTTTCGCAATACAAACTTCCGGGATGAGTGCTTCATACGGCATTGAATCAATATGCCGCTTCGTTTATACTGAAATGGTATTTTTGCTTGCCAGCGACGTGTTGAAGGGAGATTTTCAAAAATGAAAAAGATTCCGTTTTATGAGGTCCGTGAAATCAAAGACTTACGAGACATGCTCCGGCAGAGTGTCAAACTTTTTAACGATAAAACCGCTTTCATGATCAAGAAGAACAGGGGAGAGCCCTACACGAATGTTTCGTATCGCGCATACGGCGCCGATGTCGACGCGCTCGGTACGGCATTGGTACAACTTTCCGGTAAAGGCTCCCGTGTCGCCATCTTGTCGGAGACCCGTTATGAATGGTATGTCACATACTTAGCGACAACGAACGGTACGGGCATCGTCGTTCCGATTGATAAGGAGCTTCCGGCACACGAGATCGCCAGTCTGCTGAACCGCTCCTACTCGGATATTCTGGTTTATTCATCTTCGAAGCAGCCGGTCATCGACGAGATCAAGGATCAGATCCCGACGGTAAAGCATCTGATTTGCATGGATAAGATCGATCAGAAAGATAATCAACGTTATTTTTGGGACCTTCTCGAAAAGGGTAAGGAGTCCCTTGATAAAGGCAACCGTGATTTTCTCGATGCCGAGATCAATGCCGATGAAATGACGATCCTCCTTTTCACCAGCGGAACGACGGCCAAATCCAAGGCTGTCATGTTGTCTCAAAACAATGTCTGCGCAAACCTTGAAGGAATGTGCAAGATGCTCTATAT
>CAYPAL010000047.1:0-9486 GCA_964408695.1 uncultured Oscillospiraceae bacterium
AGGTTGGCGCAAGGTATGACGGAATTGTCAGAAGCCTTACCGATTTCGGTGCGTTTGTGGACATCGGAGGAGTGGACGGATTGGTCCATGTATCCGAATTGTCCTGGACCCGCATCCGCCATCCGTCCGAAGTTGTTTCGGTTGGCGAAAAGATCAGCGTATATGTTAAGGACTTCGACACCGAGAAGAAGAGAATTTCTCTTGGCTATAAGAAGGTCGAAGATGATCCGTACCATAACGTCGAGGAGCGCTTTCCCATAGGAACTATCGTTCACGGTAAGGTCGTTCGGATGTTCCAGTTTGGCGCTTTTATCGAGCTCGAGTCGGGACTGGATGCATTGTGTCATGTTTCTCAAATTTCGAATGTTCGCCTCTCCAAGCCCGAGGATGTTCTTTCCGAAGGGATGGAGGTCGTCGCGAGAGTTCTGGATGTGAATAATGACACCAGAAGGATCAGCGTCAGCATCAAGGAAGTCGAACCGATCGATCCCGATTACACAGATGAGGAGCCATCACCGGAGCCTTCGACAGATGACGTGAAGCCGGATTCAACCGCTTCGGAAGCGGTTGCGCCTTCTGATGCCGTTGAAGACGAGACCGGCAACGCCGATGCAGAGCCGACCGAAGCCGAACCCATAGAAGCCGAGCCGGTCGAAGCAGAGCCCATCGAGGCCGAGCCGACCGAAGCCGAACCCGCCGAGGCCGAACCTACAGAAGAAGAGCCGGTCGAAGCCGAACCGGTCGCTGAGGATTCTGCGGAGTCTATCACTGAACCGACCGAAGATAAGAGTGTATCTGCGGATGCCGAATCGATAGAGACGGATAAGGCTGAATAATAGACACAAAGCAGAACTTCGCCCACGAGCCTTGCGGCGATCAAAGCGGCAAGGCTCGTGGTATGTCTTTACAAATTCCTTCCCATTTCGGGGGGCGGGAGAAGGATATTGAACGACAAACTGCTTCTTAAAGATAAGCAAAAAACGATCCTTACATACTTATGCTCGTTTTTTCTGCCGGCGCTTATTATGATGTTTGCGTTCCTGACCGTCGGAGTTTTCTGGGGCGGCCCTAAAAGCACCTTGCTGGTCGATGGAAAGCTTCAGTATGTCGCCTTTTTCTCTGAGTACGCGCGTCAACTGAAAAATTTCGCCCCTCCCTTTTTCTCCAGATATATGGGACCTGGACAGGCTTTTTTCGGGACGTGGGCGTATTACCTATCCAGCCCGATTAATCTGCTTCTGGTCTTGTTTCCGGAGTCGAGGGTACTGGACGCGATTTATTTGATCACACTGGTAAAAATCGGATTATGCGGTCTTTCCTTCAATGTGTTTGTGCAAAGAGGCCTTAAGATCCAAAACCTTTCATCAATTCTTTTTTCAACCGCTTACGCACTATGCAGCACGGTTATTTATAATGCGGACAACCTACAATGGCTCGACGGGATCATCTGGCTACCGATCATTGTATTGGGGATCGAACGGATCTATGAGCGAGGGCGGTGCGCATATTTACCCTTTGTCCTTACGATTCTCATTATTTCAAACTTCTATTCGGCAGCATTATGTGCGCCGTTTTGCGTGCTCTATGTCATCTATGTCATGGTTCGTTCTTCCCGTGATGGGTTTATTGGAAAAAGAGGCGCTTTTTTCGGAAAGGTATTGGTTTCGGCCCTTTTCGGCGTCGGGATGGCGGCGGTCGTATTGCTTCCGGTTTACAGTTCACTTCAAAGCGATATGAATTTGATCGGTCAGGATTTTCCCAAACTGGAGCTTTCCGCTAATCCATTGATTTCAATGGCGGAGATGACGCTTGCACGAAATGGCGCTATAAGTCAACTGGGTCAACCAAAGATCTACAGTAGCCTCCTCTGCCTTGTGTTGATCCCGCTTTTTGCTCGGGCGAAAAGAATTTCGAGGCGGTATAAGTGGATCTCCTTTGGATTCTTATTTCTTTTATTTACCGTTTTCCATGTTTCTTCCCTGAATTTTCTGTTTCACTGTATGGATTTTGTCCTTTGGTATCCGTTCCGGTACGCGTTTGTATTTTCTTTTTTCCTGATCAAGATGGGGGCGGAAGGGTATCGGGACGGAAACTCTCACTACGTGAAGAACAAGAAAATTTGCGTCATGGTTTATTTGGTTTTTTTCATCTTCTATTTGCTTCCGATTAGCATTTTAGGCTATCCGGACGAACTAAGGATCTCATTGGTGATTATTCTCTTGAATATGATTTTCTTTGCTCTATATATGGTCATTCCTGAAATGAAGAGAGGATCGACCATTCTTTTGCTGGCGGTATTGGCGATGGAATTGTTTCTAAATAGCGCATACATTAATAGAAATATTGATGAATTCGCGCGCTATACCCAGTATGAAGGCTGGACACACAGGAGAGAACAGATCGAGCAAATCGTATCCGAGAATCGTGGTGATGGTGACGTGAACCGGATCGCGATTCGCACAAACACATTGACCGCAAATGATCCTGCGCTTTTAGGCATTGAGGGGATCGATTATTTTTCATCGATGGGAAAATCCGAAATGACCCATACACTTCGGCGAATGGGATACATCATGTATGTATCCTATATTTGTGATATTTCCGATAACGGAGGAAACTACATTGCCGATGCGTTATTGGGGATTGAAGGACAGGTTTTCGAGGAGTCCGCGATTCGGATAATGTCGATTCCGCCTTCGGTTTTTCCATTGAGGCATCAAGGTGATCAAAGTATTCATAATCCGTTGGTGTACAAGAAAACTCCTGTACATCTATCCCGGGCATTCGGTGTGAAAGAGTCGGTGTTGTCCTTTTCAGAAGATGCGTACGGGAATGATCCGATAGCATATAACGACGCACTGCTTTCCGCGATGACGGGAAAGGATGTTTCAACATGCCAGCCGATACCGAATCTCTTGACCGTTGTAAACGCGAACAAAATAATGTTAGAAAAAGGAGTCATTGCATATAGTCAAGTTAACCAGGAGAAACCCGGACATGTAAAAGTTCGATTAACCGGAGAAGGAGAGGGTTTTCCGCTATTTGTTGATTTAAAATTATTGTTTAACTTCGACGGCGCATACGGAGTCTGCCATATTTATCTTGAAGAAGAAGGAAAACGTCAATTGATAAGAGGAATAGATATGACGCCGGTCTTTACTCACTTGTGTATCGGAGAATTTTCTGAAAATGCGACGGTAGATATTGATATCGAATTTCACGGCACGATTTTCTTCAATGATCCGCTGGATACCTATTCTCAGAGTATAGATGAAGTGCAAAAATCCATTGAGCCGCTTCTTCAGAATCAAGCAGAATTTGAGTGGACCGGATCTTCGTCCGCACGGATCCGAACGCAAAGCAACAGCGGCGACATACTTTTTGTCTCTATGCCTTTTGATTCCGGCTGGACAGCGACAATGGACGGGGAAGCGGCGGAGGTTTTAGATGTTGCCGGCGGCTTTATCGGACTTCGGATGCCTGAAGGAGCGCACGAATACCGATTGAGCTTTATTCCGAACGGACTCAAAGAAGGATTCGGGATCGCGGTCGTATCTTTTGTTTTCGCGCTGGCGTGGGTCTTTGTCTTATATCGGAAACGCTCAGCCGTGAGCGAAAAGAAAATGCACGAATAAATAGCAAACCCCATGGAGGACAATCCGGAGAACGAAGATGAACGACAAACTGCTTTCTGACGATAAGCGAAAAACGACCCTCGCATACCTGTGCGCGTTTTTTCTGCCCGCGCTTATTATGCTGTTTGCGTTCCTTACGGTCGGAGTCTTTTGGGGCGGGCCGAAGAGCACCTTGCTGGTTGATGGAAAGCTTCAATATGCTGCCTTTTTCTCGGAGTACGTCAGGAGATTGAGGAATTTTGACTTTCCTCTATTTTCTGGTTATCTTGGCCCCGGTATGAGTTTTTTCGGAACATGGGCGTACTATCTTGCAAGTCCGTTGAATCTTATAGCGGTACTTTTCGGGAATGATAATCTGTTGGCCGCGATATATTTCATAACCCTGATGAAGATCGGTTTCTGTGGGTTGAGTTTCAATATTTTCGCTCAAAAACATATTAAGATAGAGCCGATTCCATCGCTTCTCTTTTCCACCGCTTATGCTTTATCCGGAACGATTATCTATAATGCCGATAACCTGCAATGGCTGGACGGCATGATCTGGTTGCCGATACTGATTCTCGGGATTGAACGAATACGCGAAAAGGGGAGGTGCGCGTATTTGCCCTTTGTAATCGCAGTCCTGATCGTCTCCAATTTCTATGCCGCTGTTCTCTGCGCACCTTTTTGCGTTATCTATGTTATTTATGTCACTTTTAGATCCAAACATAAGGAATTTACGGAAAAGAGGGGCATCTTCTTCCTGAAGATCCTGCTTTCAGCGCTTGCCGGTCTCGGCATGGCTGCTTTTATTGTCATTCCTATCCTTTTCACGCTCCGAAATGATATGAACTTAGTCGGACAGAGCTTTCCTTCGCTTGGACTGACCGCTAATCCGCTCCTCACTCTTGAAGAGCTGTTTTTCGCCCGAAAAGGTTACATCAGTACTGAGGGAGTTCCCAAAATTTACTGCAGTGTCTTAGTCATCATCCTTCTTCCGTTCTTTTTCTTCGCCAAAGGGATCACGCGTCGCAAAAAGATCGCGGCAGCAGCCGTTGTCGGATTTATATTTCTTGTCTTGCATGTTTCCTGGTTGAATTTTATTTTTCACGGACTCGACGAAATCGGATGGTTTCGATTTCGGTATGCCTTTGTTATTTCATTTTTTCTGCTCGCGCTTGCTGCCGAGGGCTTCCGTGAGGGAAACTTCCGCTTTTCAGAGCATCAGAAATTCTTTTTGTCGTTTATCACGATCCTGATCTTAACGTATCTAGGCCCGATCGTTCTTTTTGGACTAAGTGACAGCAAACCGGTCTCTGTCATGATCTTCTTTCTGAATCTCGCTTTATTTATTGTTTATATTGCTTTTCTTGAATCAAAAAAGAATATGCATATTGCACTGTGCGCGGTTTTATTTTTGGAGTTGTTTCTTAATACGGCTTATATCCAACACAATATAGACGCGTTTGCTGAGTACTCGGATCACCATGATTGGAAACAACGCACCGGAGAAATCGAGACGATTATCAGTAACAGCTCCGTGCGCGAAGATGGAAATCGAATCGCAATCAGAATGGATACGTTAACGATGAATGACATGGCTCTGTTTGGAGTTTCGGGTATCGAATTCTACTCCTCCGCAGCCAGCTTAAAAACGGCGAGTGCACTTTATAATATGGGTTACATTCAGAATATAGGGGGTTCTTTTGAAATATCCGATAACGGAGGAACGCTTCTTTCCGATGCGCTTCTTTCAATCGAAGGAGAGATCGTTGAAGATTCTCCCTTGGGTAATCCGCAATATCGCCCGTCTGTCTTCCCGTCGAGACATTTACTGATTCGGAAAAGCCAATATGCTCCGATTTATATTCAACACGCAGTTGTACTTCCTCAAGCATTCACGGTAAACGAGAAAATTACGGAATTTAATGCTGATTCTGCTGCTGTGAAAGGCCCCATTGCTTACACGGACGAGCTTGTTTCACACATGCTGGGGCATGAGGTCCAAACAACAGATGCGCTGACGTCGGTTTACGGCAGTGTCAACGCCGCAATATATAATCATGAAGAATGGATGGTCTATGTTTCGGAAGATCCTTTTGAGTACTCATCCATAACGCTCGATGTAATGGGGCAGGGAGAGCACGTTCCGATGTACCTTTACAGTGATTTAATTTGGCAAGAAGATTCGCTGACGGAAACAAAAATCGATATTTCTTACTACATCGAAAATGAAGGATCATCCTTTTGCCTGAAAGTATACGACGCGACCGAATCGGAGTTTTTGATTCCGATCGGAGCGTATAAGGAAGGCTCTACGGTTCGAGTGAACATTCCGTTTATCGGCTGCATACCCGCCTTTTCCTCTCTTGAAGTTTTTGCGCAAAGTGAAGCTATAGTCAGTCAGATTATTGCACCGCTTATGGAAAACCCGGTCGATTTTCGATGGACGGGCTCCTCATCTTTTCAAATCTCAACACACAGTGATTCAGAAGAGATCGTTTTCATATCGATTCCTTTCGACGGCGGCTGGAGCGCGGAGTGTAAAGGAGAGCCGCAAGAGATTTTAAATCTGGCCGGCGGGTTCATGGGGATTCGCGTTCCGGAAGGGGAGCAGGAGATTGAATTCTCGTTTTTTCCGCGCGGACTTTGTGCGGGAATGGCCGTCAGCTTATCCTTTGTCATTTTGACGGCAGGGTGGCTTCTGATTCGCCGGTCTCGGCCTTTCGATTTCGGAATAAATAGAAAAAACAGTAGAAAAACATAGCGTTTGGAAATATTTGTGCTGCCGAGAAAGGCTTTATAACGCTTATATTGTAGGCGTTTTAACCTTCAGGAGAATTTGCTTCGCCTTTCAAAATATTACTTTTTCGTAGCATGACTTTATCAAACGGGAAAAAAAGGTTATAATACGACTAGTTATTAGGTTTTAATGGGACGAAGTTTCCTTTTTTGCGCGAAGATTCGCGCCGGAGGTTTTGTGAAGTCTTCCAGAAACACATCCTTTGCGAAGAAACAGAAGCGCATTAACGTCGGAAGAATTTTCTTGCGTTTCGGTTCGCTTCTTTTGGGTTCGCTGTTCATCACCGCGCTCATTCCGGTGCTCAGTGCCGGAAAGTCCGGGGATGTTTCTTTGCAGGTGCCGGTAGGACAGGAGCCTTTCGCGACCGACTATTTATCCGTTGCGGGCCAGGATTTCCTGAGCGCGCGCAGTTATGAACCCGAGCTGGTGCCGGAAGATGTCCTTGCGGAACTGGAAAACCAATCCTTCGAACAACCGGAAGAAAATGTCGGCGATTATGCACTTCTCGAGAAAAATACCTATGAAATTACCGAGCAGTTTGATGACAAAGGGATACCGGAAGAGCTACTGGCTTTATCCGAGTTTGAATTGGACAGTACCACGGTTTATGTTTGTGTCAGCGATGCGAATATTCGATCGGGCCCGTCCGGATCCGATGAGGTCATCGGTAAGGTGTATTACTCGAATCGATTGAAGAGGGTGGGAATCGGATCCGCTTGGAGTCGTGTCCAAATCGACGATGTCAGCGAGGGGTATGTTCTTTCTTCGCTGATCACGACATCGTTTATCGCTACACCGACGCCGACACCGAGCCCGACCCCGACGCCTACTCCGAAGCCCAGGATCACGGAATCATCGGCCTCGGGTACATACTATGCGAAGGGTCAACTGAACGTGCGTTCCGGTCCCGGAACCAGTTACACGCTCCTTAAGACACTGTCGGCAGGAGACCCGGTCGAAGTCGTCGCAAGGACCAGTAACGGATGGTTCAAGACGGTGGTGGGTTCGTATGTGTTGGCCAGCTTGGTTTCCTCGTCGAAGCCCGGTTCCGGTAGTCCTTCCACTCCTTCGCCGTCTACTCCTGCGGTGACCCCTGCGGATCCCGCGACTTCTGACATAGCGACCTATGCGAAATCTTTCCTCGGCGTTCCTTACGTCTGGGCGGGAAGCTCGACCAGCGGAATGGACTGCTCAGGATTTGTATCTTATGTATACGCCAACTACTATAATATGTATCTTCCTCACCAATCCGCGAAAATCGAACCTTTGGGCACACCGGTATCGGAATCGGAGCTACAGCCCGGTGACGTGATTTGCTACAGTTACGGCGGTAAGGTTTGCGACCATGTTGCGCTCTATATCGGAGGGGGAATGATCGTTCATGCGTCCAGCCGGAACGGAAAGGTCGTTCTTGCGTATTTCTCCATGTCAAGCGTTACGTCCATCAGACGTTTCATTTAAACTGAATATTTGACCTTCGAAGGATCATAACGCACAAACACAAATTAAAAACCGACACCGATTCCTGAGTGAATCGGTGTCGGTTCTTTTATCGACTCGATATAATGGATCATTTCTATGTTGTTTCGCACAGGGCGGTCAACGCGTCCCGGTAGAGATCGATTGACGCGAGCATTGTTTTTTCGGAACAGGATTCGTTCTTTTGGTGCATCCGATCTTCTTCCCACGGAAAGCGCGGGCCGAATGCGATGATTCCCGGTATGGATCGTGCGTACGTTCCGCCACCGATCGCGATCGGGTCTGCGGAGCGGTATTCTTCAGGAACGTCGGATTCGTCAGGATATGAAGCCTTATAGGCATCCGCAATATGCCGCTCATAAGAAGACCGCAGAGCGACCATTGTCGTTGATCGCGGATCCTCAAACAGAGGA
The DNA here is from genome assembly GCA_964408695.1 of uncultured Oscillospiraceae bacterium. Lineage (GTDB taxonomy): Bacteria > Bacillota > Clostridia > Saccharofermentanales > Saccharofermentanaceae > JAAYCT01. The sequence goes on from CAYPAL010000047.1 coordinate 8,310, forward strand.
GGAAGATGGTCGATGATCCGCGCCTCCAAGCCGAATTCGGCAGCCTTTTCGGATACTTCTCTAAAAACAGAGTCTCCGTCACTCTTTACCGGATACCGAATGTCGAATCCGACCGAGGATTCGTCCCCGGAGATCCGAATCATGCCAGTATTGATGGTCAGACTTCCGGAGATGTCCGGTTGCGCGACTGTGATCAAATGCTTTAAGTCCTCATTCTGAGCGGAATATCGGATGAGAAAATCAAACACGGGATTCGTACCGATTATCGAACCGGAGAGAGCGAGGACTGACTTGATAATGGCGTTATCGCCCTTTTCGGGCGTCGAAGCGTGAGCCTGGATCCCTGCGGTCATAATACGCTTTCCGGTTTGGAGATCCGTTATCGAGCAGGACGAGGGAACCATGTTGTACGCTTCTCCTCCGACTGCCTCGATGTTCGAAGAGCCGGGGCCGCTCAAACAGATCTGCAGGATCCCTTTCTCGGCGTATATTGCCGGAAATGAAGCATCCGGTGTGAAGCCGGTGTCGGGCGATTCGGCAACCGCGACATAGTGCTTCATACATGAGCATCCGTGCTCCTCATCCAAGCCGAAGATCAGTCGGATTCTGGCGGAGGGTTGATATCCGCTCTCCTTCAGTCGCAGTAATGCAAACAGGGAGCAGACCGCAGGCCCCTTGTTATCCATGATACCGCGGCCGATGAGTTGCCCGTCTTTCCTGACCAGCGAAAAAGGATCGCTATCCCATCCCTCTCCTGGCGGCACGACATCTAAGTGGCACAGAACGGCGACCATCTTCCCGCCCTTCCCCCACTGTGCGTATCCTACACGATTATCGAGGTTTGCGACGATCAGTCCGTTCGCCTCGGCGTACCGAAGGATACAATCGAGTGCCTGAACCGTGGCGGTGCCATAGGGAGCATCGTCGTTCGGTTCTGACTTAACGCTCGGGATCGACAACAAATCGGATAATACTTTTCGAAAATCGGACTCACTATGAGGATCGATCTTATATTTGTCCATGATTCCTCCGAAGAATTGTGTTTGACACATTTTATCATTTTCGAGGGTCATCGTGTAGCGTTAACGCTATGTAAATCGATTATGAACTTTTTGGTTTTGCGGACTTGATTAATCATGCGCCTCATGGTAGTATCGAAAGGCTAAAATAAACACAC
>CAYPAL010000048.1:0-9446 GCA_964408695.1 uncultured Oscillospiraceae bacterium
ACGAACGGCGCCGGCAAGACGACGACGATCCGTATGATGCTCGGCATCATCGAAAAGGACTCCGGAACGGCCGAATGGAACGGCAAGAAGATATCCAGAGAGACCATGAGCTTCGGCTATATGCCTGAGGAGCGGGGAATATATACCAAGACCAAGGTGATGGAACAGCTCATCTATTTCGGACAACTGCGCGGCATGAGCCACGGAGAAGCCAAAAAGTCCGCATTGTCCTGGATGGAACGGCTGGACGTCATCGAATATAAAGACATGCTCGCGGAGAAGGTCTCTAAGGGCAACCAACAAAAGATACAGCTTCTGGCGGCCCTGATCCACAACCCGGTTCTGATCGTTCTCGATGAGCCGTTCAGCGGACTCGATCCTGTAAACACGGAACTCATCAGAAAGCTCATCTCCGAGTTGGTGCAGGAAGGGAAGTACATCGTGATGAGCAGTCATCAGATGTCGACGGTCGAGGAATTCTGCGAGAATCTCGTGATGCTTCACAACGGTCAGACCATATTGAGCGGCAACCTCAAGCAGATCAAAGCCGGTTACGGACACACCAATTTGGTCGTCCGGACCGAGGGAGACGTGACACCGCTGGCCCTTGAAACCGGGCTTGAGTTATTAGCCCGACACGCGGACGAGACCGAGTTCAAAATCAAAGGCGACGACATGGCGAAGGCGTTTTTGACCAAGATCATCGCCGCGGGGAATTACCCGGTCAAATACGAGATCCGCGAGCCGTCGCTCCATGAAATATTTCTTGAAAAGGCGAAAATGCCGACGGGGGTGCCGACATGAAACAAATCGTGACGGTTTTTCGATTTACATTTTTGGAGGCGGCCAGAAAAAAGTCTTTTATTATCATGACTTGCATCATCCTGGTACTGATCCTTGTTTCTTGTATGCTTCCGATGCTGTCCGACCAAATATCTTCGGCCATCGCAAGTGATCAAAGCAAGACCTGCTATCTGATGATCGACAGTGACCGCGTACCGGGCGCAAAGGAGGCATTACAGGGGCTTTATCCAAGCACCGAATTTATTGACGGAGATAAAAATCTCTCCGGGAAATACAAGGATGAGATCCGGGTCGATGGTGACACGGCGATGATCGAGATCATCGAGACGGACGGGGTGCCGCAAATTCGTGTCACGACCAAAAATTTCATGTCTTTTTTAGATGCCGCGCAGGTGGCCGAAACGCTCAGTCCGATCTATATCCGCGAGATAATGAGGGAAGAGGGCGTGGCGGACGATTTGATCGACTTTTCGCAAACAACGATCCCTTATGAAGTGAGCATCGCGGGCAGTATGGACCTGAGCGGCTATATCATCGGGATCGCGCTTCTTATGATCATGTTTTTTTCGATCTACTTTTACGGCTACGGAGTGTCGATGTCTATCGCGAACGAAAAGGCTTCACGAGTCATGGAAACGCTGATCGTGTCCGCCAAGCCGTCGCATATCCTGATTGGGAAGTGCTTGGGGATGGGCTTTCTCGGACTTGTTCAGCTCTCGGCCTTCCTGATCACGGCATCTGTCGGTTATCGGTTGTTTGTACCGGAAGACTTCACGCTGATGGGTATGCCGCTGTCCCTGTCTGCTTTCACCCTGTCGTCGGCGATCCTGGTGTTGATCTACTTTGTCCTTGGCTACTCGCTTTATGCCGTGATGAATGCGGTCTGCGGAGCGCTGGTGGATAAGATCGAAGATTTGAACTCCGCGATGATGCCGGTCATGTTCATATCGATGATATCCTTTTATGTCGGCTATTTCACTGCGATTTTCGATCCCGGTGGATTGCTTTCCAAGATTGCCGTGTATGTGCCGTTCACCTCGCCTTTTGTCGTACCGTTCAAACTCTTAAATTCGGATATTTCTTCGGCGGATATCGCGATATCAATAGCGATCCTCGTCGTCGCCGTCATCGTCGTCGCGTGGCTTTCGGCGCGTCTATATACCGCATCCGTTCTTCGCTACGGAAAGAAACTCAAGATCCAAGAGCTTTTCCGTTCTAAGACCTGAAGCTTTTTCGAAAAACGGAGCCGACCGCATAGATTAAGGGCTGTCCGAAATGAAGTTTGACTTCAGGACAGCCCTCTTTCTTTATTCGGTTCGAGGATGGTCTTTCCTTATTGTGGTTCTGCGATGACCGGCATCGCCTGAATGGAATCCTCCGGTGCCATCAGGGCCTTGGATTTGATGATCCAAACGATACTGCCCGCGGCAAACGCGGCGACGACGAGTTCTGAGATATAGATGTTGCCCCATGTCGTGTTTATAAACACGGCGAAAAAATCGAGTGCGGCATGAAGGAGTATCGCGAGGCCGAAGTATAAATACTTCCGCTTACGTATCGCATACAGCACCAGAAGAGATAATCCGATTTGAATGATCACCGTGAGCACACGCTCGATCCCCGCGATGAAAAACAATGCAGGATCCGTAGTCGCGAGCGTTTGAATGCCATGATCCAGGACTTCGATTTGATCGGGAGGGAGAGTGGCTTTCATCGCTTCCAATTGACCGGCATTCGCCATCATGGAAAGCATTAAGTTGCTCACATAGGTCAGTGAAACCAAAATCCAAGATTCGATCCCGCCGTGGCCGATCCCGTACACGACCCCGTGCGACCAATCCCGGGCCTTCTTGAGGATAAACATAAAGGCGAGAAGTCGCCCGGTCTCCTCGAAGATCCCGGCCATGAAACCGCCGTACATCCCCATAAGAAAAGGAGATGCCTTAATGGTCTCGGCGATCGGTGAGTTCGGTCCGATGATCAGAAAATGAACAAATTGCTCGAGGATCAGCGCAAACAAAATGAAGACGGCGGCACCGGTAACGAATGCCAGGATTCCGGTCTTGTATTTGCGGATGAAGTAGATCGCCAGAATGAGCGGAAAAAGAAAGCTCAATGCCAGCGAAAATACCATGCCGACGAGGGAAGCTGTGCTAATCATGATCAGTCTCCTTTTCTTTGCCGATCCTTCCGTAAAAGAAGATTCGGCACGGATTCATAAAGACATTTTACATGATTTTTAACAAATAGCGATCCTTTTCGAACCGGAATCGTCGTAAAGTAAAGAAGGGGTATTGACTCTCGTGCGGTACCGTACTATAATCAGTACCGTAGAAGCAACACTAGTGAGGAGGACACACCATGAATGTACAATTTAAAAAAGGCGTTCTTGATCTTTGTGTTCTTTCCATGCTGAAGGACAGCGACCAGTACGGTTACGAGCTGGCCAACACTCTGTCCGCATTAATTCAGATTTCCGACGGGACGGTTTACCCCATCCTCCGAAAACTGGCGACAGACGGCATGGTTACGACATATCTTCAGGAATCTCAGAGCGGCCCGCCCAGAAAGTACTACAAGTTGACCGGGTTGGGCAGAAAAACTCTGGTGGCACTGTTGGAGGAATGGCTGACGTTCACCCGGAGCGTCAATCAAATCGTGGGGGGTGATGGGAAATGACCAGAGATGAGTATATCGCTGCACTCAAGCGAGAACTGGGAATACTCGGAGACACTGAGGTCAGTGAGATTTGCTCCGATTTTGAGGAGCACTTCGCCGTCGGCATCTCCCAAGGAAAGACCGAGCACGAGATCTCAGCCGAGTTGGGGGATCCCCGAAGCGTTGCGGAAACGTACCTGAGTGATAATATCGAACAGGCATCCGGTTATCACGCGACGGCGCAAAACAACGCGGCGGTCACGAATGCGGTCGCTTCGAATCCGACGGTCGTGAAGGATCTGACCGGCCCCAGACTCTTTGTTGTCCTGTTCAATATTTTCGTGATGATCTGGGTAGCGATTTCGGTCTACTCCGTGATTTTTTCCTTCTGGGCTGCCGCGATCGGAATACTCGTTGCGGCGGGCGCAGTTTTGGCGGCCATTCCGCTCATTCCGTCCGGTGCCGTTTTGGGTATCGTTTTGACCGGGATCGGGCTGTTTTTCCTGGCGATATTTTTGGGGATTCTTTGTTTCTTTGTCACGAAGCTTGCGGTGATCGCTACCAAAGAGTACGTGAAGTGGAACAAGAAGGTCTATAACGAAGGCTTTTAGCGGAGAAACGGAGGTGAGAATATGAAAAAATCCACGATCGTACTGATTATCATATGTGTTTCCAGCCTTGTCCTGAGCGTGATCCTTTTCGTGACTGCGGCGATCTCGCTGAAGGGTTTCGGCGTACGTTGGGCCGCTGATTTTTTCCGCGAGAATGCAATCGAATGGGACGGATCGAACTGGCATATTGGTTGGGATGAAGAGGAAGGGAACGGCGATGTGAGTGTAAAAATGCCGTTTATCCGAATCGAAAAGGATGAAGACGGAGAGCGTATCGAAATTCCCTTTATCGATATCTCGGTCAACGACGGTAAAGGATCGATCTCGATCGGAAAAAATGAAGACGCGGGGGAAACGACACTTCCCGATGAAACGGGTGGTTCCTCTGAGACGGATTCCGAGGAAAATTGAAGTCGCTTCGCTCCTTCGGATGACGTGATCCACGCATACCGAATGAAAAATCGCCCGTAAAGGAGTTGATCCGATGCGGGTCGATTTTTACGTTCTGGGGAAATGAGATAGATATCAGGATAACGATTTAGATATACGTTGTAGAAGTGACCCGGAATATTCGCGATCGAAATTTTTTAGAAAAATGGTCAACAGTTTATTTTTCGAGTGATACAATTATACATGCTTTGAAGCTGGATTAACCAGAGAAGAAAGAAATAATCGAAGTATGGAGGAACGCCAAATGAACGAGCCCGGGAGAGATTCTATTAAACCAATTAATCTATTATTCCGAAAACCTTGGATGGGAATTGTTTGGTTCGTCGGTGTCATGGTCGTGTTTATTTTCTTATGTGCGCCGCTTCAGTATTATTTGGGAATGACCGGTCTTGCGCTGACCGAATTGATCATCCTGATCATGGCACTTATTCCGACATTGCTTTCGGGACAGAAGCTTTCCGAAGTGTTTCCGATCAAGGTGCCGTCCGGGCTGAAGGTTCTCGGTGTTTTTTTGATGTGGCTCGGAACGTTTTTAGTCGTCTTGGTCATCAATGTCGTCATCATGATGGTACTTCCTGAGGCAATGGCGCAGGAAGCCGGCGGTTTGGGTACTGCCTTTACGAGCGTCAGCTTTATTCCTGCCCTCCTGATCGTCGCCGTGATGCCCGCGATCTGTGAGGAAGCCCTTCACCGGGGTTTTATTTTGTCTACGATGAAACCGATCCGGAAGGATTGGGTGGTCGTCCTGATCATGGGAGTCCTTTTTGGCCTCTTCCATTTGAGTGTAGTGCGCTTCGCCGGGACCGCGATCTTAGGCGCGGTGTTGACATATATTATGCTGAAGACGAAAAATTTCCTTTATCCGGCGTTTCTTCACCTGATCAATAATATGGTCCCCTTGGTGCTCGTGTTTTTCGTGACCGAAGCGACCGGGACGAACGAGCAGATCACGACGGAGATGCTGGAGCAGAGCGCCGGTATCAGCGATGTGATGACGCTCGGATCGATCATCCTGTTTGCTTGTGGCGCTCCGATCCTCATCGCCTGCGGCGCCGCGTTGATCAACAGAAAGAAAGCAAGTGAGTATACTCCCGAGGAGAAGGCCGCAAGAGGCAGAAAAGCGATCCGGGTGATCGTTGTCTCCGCCGTCCTTTCCGCGTTGATTTTTGTTTCCGGGTTGGTTCTTATGGTCGGCGGAATGTTTACGGATATGCCTCTCAATATCAACGAGAAATTTGAGCTTACGCAAGCGTCGGAACCGAAGGTGTATACCACCGAGATCACTTTGGCTCGCCCGTATGCATTGCAATATAATCTGTCAACGGATAAAGGGCTGATTCATTTTGAGATTCTCGACGAGTCGGACAAACCGGTGGTCACTTTTTTCGCGAACGAAATATTCGGGAACGGAAATTATACATTAGTCCCGGGGACTTATCGGGTGATCATCCGGGTCGTTCCGGAGGATGTTCGGGCATATTATGAAGCCAACGGTCAGGAGTATCCCGACGATGGCTTTCCGGATCTGCCGATGCCGGCCGATGAAAACGATCCGGTACAAATCAGTCTGAATCTGAAGTTGATTTAGCTTTTACGCTATGGCGCGACCCATAAGATCGTTTCTTCGGACACCGGTGTCTTTTTCCCGACACCGGTGTTTTCCGTTTGAAAAGCGATCGACCCGTCAGAAGGGCTCTGACGCGCCATGGATTCCTGTAGCCGTAGTAAGTATAAATTGATAAAAAAGAGGAGTAAGCCGGCTATCAGTAATATGACAATAATCGGGAGCAATATTTTACGGGCAAAGTCTTCCATATATCCTCGCTGATGGTGGAAATACCGGATCCGGTGGTGATTCCGGCGTGTGTCACAAGGGCGGGAGGCAAACACTGTGCTATAATATTAGCATAAAGCGATGTTCTGTTGGTTATGGAAGGATGCGAGCGGCAATGACGATGTGGGAAGTGCTCAAAATCGCCCGGACAGAGAGCGTTCCGGCGATTCGGGCCGCTTACGTTCAGGTCTTGTGTGAGACGAAACCGGAAGAATTTTCGGTTCCGGATTTTCTGGCGGCGCACGAAGCATACCAGCGAGCGCTGATCTACGCTCGTTCCGGGGCGGACCCGGACTTCGAGATTCCGGAGGATCGGAATTCTCTGCGTATCACGCGCGGAGTCATAGCGTATATGGAACCGATCGTTCGTCTGAGGGAGCTTTCCGCTCCCGATGCCGCGAAGGACAACACGCCTCCGGAGGTCGTGGCACACCTGGATGACATCGTGTGTTTCTACACCTCCATGATGGCGCTTCACGACGACTTTTACAGCCGGATCGAGATGGATAATTGGCAGGAACTTCTGCATAGCAATCTTCTTTCGGAAAATGTCATTGTTCGGTATCTGCGCCTTCCTTTGCTCGCGTCCTGCGCCGCCGAACCTCTTCTTCCGCAGAGTGTCTGGATGTATCTGGATATGATCTTTCAATGGAGCAACCCCAATATCGGAGTTCCGAAGGATTATGCGGAGGAGATGAAAATACTCAAAGTCGAAAAGGATCCCAAATGGAACCTGAGTTTTGCGCGTTTTCGACTGATCAAGAAACTGCCGGAGCGTCCGAAGGAGAAGGATGTCGAAACGGGACCGCTGAAGTGGGAATATAAGAGGGCGAAGAGACCGTCGGCGCTGAATACCGACTTTGAGATGTATGCGGCGTATCGAAGGTTTGCCCGGGACGCCATCATCGCCGGGAATATGCCGGATGCCGAGAAATGGTTCGTGCGGGCGGCGAATGTTTTTGACGGCGACTCGGATTTGTTCGTGATCTACTATGATTTCCTTAGGGGATTACGTGAGCGGGGTGAATATCGGATGACCCAGAAGATGCACCTCGGGATCATTGAGCGTCTGTTGGACTTTTTCCCCGAGCATCTGGGATTTCTCATCAGCCGGGCGGATTACTACTCCGACATCAAGGATTTTATTCGTGCGATCGAGGAATTACGTAAACTGGAAATTCAGTTCCCGGACAGCCTGATGGTGCTTTACGCGATGGCGAAAGCTTGCCGGGCGAACGGACAGGAGGCGGAGGCCTCCCGGATCCATAAACTCATCGAAAAGCGTTACAAGTCCGTTCAGGAACGACTCAAATCCGGGCGCAGCCACTCGCTGGACGCGTCTTCCATGCAGTCGATCATGCACCAGAATGAAGAGGTCATGCGCCTCGTATCCGATAAGGGCAAATCAAAATAATCGGATCAGCCGACCTTGCTCTTCTTGCGGGGGAGGGCTTCCGATTTCTTGTCCGCCGCGGATTTTTTTTCGATGAGTTCCATGACTTTCTCATTCAAGTGAAGTTGCTCATTGACCGCAACGGGATCGACAGAAGCGCCGCGTCCGGTCTTCAGTCGCTCCTGGACCGACGGGTACATCTTTTCGATTTGACGGATGCATTTCTTTGCCGCGGCTGTCTGGCCCGCGCGGCGATAAACGTCGGCAAGCTGATAGATGACCATCAGACTGTCCGGGAAGCGCCCCATAAGTCGCTTATATTCGGAAATCGAGATATCCGGATGCTGGCGGATCGAATTGATCTCCGCACGGCTCAGAAGGAACATGAAATGCTCGGGAAAGAAATCCAGAAGTCGATTCAGGATCATCAGATGTAGATCTTTGATCGCCTTGAGCTTTCCCTCGTCCTTGATGGCGTTGAGATATTCGAAATAGATCACATATAAGTCGGGGTCGCGGTCATAGATATCGGCGGCTTTGACGAAATTTCGCTCGGCCTCCGCCTCGTTTCCCTCGATGATCGCGTTTCTCGCGTTCATCCGATACGTGGCATAGAGTTCATAATCGGTCGTATCGGGCGGGGAGAAGGTTTGGGCGCGCGCATGATCCCACATCGGGAGGATGATGCCCGGCCTGCCGTCGGAATTGGTGATACGATCTTGCTTGAAAAGCCCGAAGCTCAAATTCCACCGCGGATCCAACTCGATCGCAAGAATGCGCTTCTCATGGGCATATTCCTTGGGAAGGGCGTAGGAGCGATCCGTCCATTGGAAGACCAGATCCAGATACACCCAAACATTTTGAGGGAGCAGGGGGTTCGCGGCACAGGCTCGCAGGAGAGGAAGCCGTAGAAAGTGTATGATGCCGGGGACACAAAGAATGTCGGATTGCAGGAGGTCGCGCCAGTTCTTGATGTCGATCCGACCGTAAAAGTCGTCATGCAGAGCCATCATGGACACGAAAAAGTACACGATATCGTCAAAGCGCTCAGCGACTTCTTCGGGGAGGACCGTGTCCGAGTTCTCGGGAAGGGGCATTTTACGGATCAGAAGGATCTCCCTGAGGTATCCGTTCACTTCCGCGGTCAGGAAAAGTGACCGGTCGGTCGGATCGATCTCATCGCTTTCCAATAAGCCTGTCCTTGCGTATCGCACGGCCTTGAGATACGCATCCCGCATAGCCAAAAAACCCTCTTCGGAGAAATATTGGACTCTTACGGAGCAGAAATTGTCGATAAAGGCTTTGCGAATCTGTGCAATGCTGTTGGTTTTTGGAAGGTCCAATATCTCCCAGATTTTCATGTCGATTTTCCTCCCGGATGAGTGCCTTCGTCCAATATCCCGTCTTGTGACAACCGGATGCGCGGATGGTATTTATCAAAAAAAACGGGAGACTCGGCATCATGATTGATTGCTTGATGCTCTATCTATTACTTATCGTACAAGCATTCTGTGACCTTGAGGTGAATTGATTTTAGCCAAATCGTGTTCACAAAGTAACGAAATGTTAATTTTTTATGCAAATTGATATCGTCAAATTGACACATTTCCGTAATAATTGCCTCATAGCATGTCAAATCGAAAAAGTTGACTTGATAATCACCGAAATATTTAATTACATCAATTCACCCTTCGCG
>CAYPAL010000049.1:0-9087 GCA_964408695.1 uncultured Oscillospiraceae bacterium
TGTCTCAAAACAATGTCTGCGCAAACCTTGAAGGAATGTGCAAGATGCTCTATATCGATCCGTCCGATGTCGTTCTGTCCGTCCTTCCGATCCACCACACCTATGAATGCACGTGCGGATTCCTTTGTCAGATCTACAGGGGCTCAACGATCGCTCAATGCGAAGGACTTCGATATATCACTCAGAATCTGAAGGAAGCCAAAGCGACTCTCATTCTCGCGGTGCCTCTGATGCTTGAGATGTTCCATCGCGCGATCATGAAGAAGGCTACCGCGGACAAGAAGATGGCAAGAAAATTCAAACTGGGCCTTATGATCACTCAGGCGCTTCGGGCGATCGGGATCGATAAGCGCCGCAAGATATTTCACGCGGTTCACGACGGTTTCGGAGGAAATCTTCGAATGTTCATTTCCGGTGGCGCGGCCATTGATCCGAAGATTCTCTCAGACCTGCAAAAATTAGGATTTATGTGCCTTCAGGGCTACGGCCTGACCGAGTGCGCGCCGATCCTTGCCTTGAACCGCGATGTCGATTTCAATGATCGTTCCGCCGGGCTTCCGCTTCCGGGTGTCGATATCAAAATCATCGAGAAAGACGAAAATGGGATCGGTGAGATCATCGGAAAAGGACCGAATGTCATGCTGGGTTATTACGAGAACGAGGAAGCGACTCGAGACGCGATTGATCCCGACGGTTATTTTCACACCGGCGATTTGGGTTACATCGACGAGAATGGTTTCGTGATCATCACCGGAAGAAAGAAGAACGTCATTATTTCCAAGAACGGCAAAAATATCTTCCCCGAGGAAATCGAAGGGCTCCTGTCCAGGTCTCCTTTCATTGTGGAGTCGCTGGTGACCGGGGAAGACGATATGCATGACGACATCGTCGTAACGGCGACTATTTTCCCGAATATGGAGGCAGTCTGTGAAAAGTTAGGTGAGAACCCGGACCCCGATGCGATCCAATCGCTCCTTGAAGCCGAGTGCCGAAAAGTCAACGACCAATTGGTTTCTTATAAACAGATTCGAAAGATCGTTTATCGGGATACCGAGTTTGACAAAACCACATCCAAAAAGATCATCAGAAATTACAAATAGAATCATCGATTTCGCTCTTTCTTGTCCGGAAGCCGGAAAGAAATTCGAATCCATATTATTACGGAGAACAAATATGTTGAATCCAAACGTCATCGAACGCGTATTGACGGCTGCCCTAACTTTCGGAGGGGACTTTTCTGAGGTTTACGTCGAAAGGACAAAGACATCGTCGCTATCGGCCGTAAACGGTATTGTCGAAACCGCGTCCACCGGTATCGACTTGGGAGTAGGCATTCGAGTGCTCAAGGGAATACGCAGTGTATACGTTTTTTCGAACGACCTTAGCGAGAAGACTCTGATCCGTTTGGCGGAGAACGCTTCCCGATCACTGTCGGAAAGCCCTGAAGACCGTCATGTCTCTATGAATCGTCTGATCGATTACCATTCGAGCAAACCGATCGTCCTTCCGCTGTCGGTCGCGCAAAAAACCAAGGCCGACATTCTTCGGCTTGCGTCATCACGTGCCGATGCCTATAACGAGATCATTACCCAAACTTCCTCCTCATATTCGGACATGGAGCGAGATATTCTGATCGCCAATTCCGAAGGAGATCATTTGACCGATCGACGTGTTCGAACGCGTTTTATCATCGAGGCCGTAGCGACGCTCGGAAATGAGAAGCAGACAGGATATTTCGCTCCGGGCGGAAACGGCGGATTTGAATTTGTCGAATCGCTTCCGATCGAGAAAATCGCAGACGATGCGGCTCGTATCGCGGTAACCATGGCCAATGCAGGTCCTTGCCCCTCCGGACGCTTTCCGGTCGTCATCGGCAACGGTTTTGGCGGAGTCATTTTTCATGAGGCGTGCGGTCATGCACTGGAATCGTCTTCCGTCGGGATCGGCGCATCCGTTTTTACCGGAAAGCTCGGTACGCCGATCGCGTCCGACATCGTCACCGCTATTGACGACCCGACGATGAGCGGGGAGTGGGGCAGTTTCGAAGTGGACGATGAAGCAGTCGTTCCGGAACGTCACGTTTTGATCCAAGACGGAATTCTCAAAGGATATTTGATCGATCGAATCGGGGCCAGAAGAATGAACACCGTTCCGAACGGCGCCGGAAGAAGACAGAACTATAAGTTTGCGCCTACTTCCCGGATGTCCAACACATTTATCGATGCGGGATCCGACACGCATGAACAAATCATCGCGGATACCCCATATGGTATTTACGCCGCCAATATGGGCGGCGGTTCGGTCGATCCGTCAACGGGAGAGTTTAATTTTGCCGTCACCGAAGCCTATATGATCCGGGACGGCAAACTGGCCGAACCGGTTCGAGGTGCTACCTTGATCGGGAAAGGCCATGAGATCCTTTTAAATATCGATCGCGTCGGCAATGACCGAAAGTTTTCCCAGGGAATGTGCGGATCCTATAGCGGATACGTCCCGACCAATGTCGGACAGCCAACGATACGAGTATCCGAAATTACGGTTGGAGGTCAAAAAGACGATATATGAGTAATCGAATCGACATACCGAACTCATTCATCGAAAGGCTCCTTAGTCTTTCACGAGACACCGGATTTTCCGAGTCCGAAGTGTTTTTCAGCGGACAGGAATCTGTTCAGATCCAGGTGCACGAACGAAAAATCATCTCATTTGAGTCGTCTTCCACATCCGGGGCATCCTTCCGCGGACGATCAGGTCAACAGATGGGATATGCGTTTACGGAATTGTACGACGAGGATGCGGTGAGTTTTCTTATCGAAAAGGCCCGGGAGAACTGCGACGTCTTGGAGACCAAGGAACCCGAGACGCTTTTCGAGGGGGAAAAAGAATATCCGGCCACAGATAATTTCTCTCCTGAACTGGATAAGAAGGACTTTGATTTCTTTTCGAAGACCGCCCTGGCACTGGAAGACGCCATACTTAAATACGACCCCAGGATCGTTGCGGTCGACGATCTTTTTCTCTCGTATAATGTCGGAGCTCAGGCAATACGTAATACTTTGGGATTAAACTGCGATTCCACGCATAATTTTCTATCTCTTTTTGCAAACTCAAGATGTATTGCCGATGGTCAGACCAAAACCGGATATTGCATATGGATAGGAAGAAAAACGGATACCATCGATATTGCCGCTCTTGCCAAAGAAGCGGCCGAGGATTCACTCAGCAAGCTCGGTGCCGCACCGATCCGGTCCGGAAAGTATTCCATAGTTCTGGATGCCCGTGCGGCGGCGGATCTGTTAACTACATTCAGCGGCATTTTCTCAGCGGAAGCGGTTCAAAAAGGATTCTCGCTTCTTGCCGGAAAAATCGGTGAGAAAATCGCATCCGAAGTTGTCGATCTTCGTGACGACGGAAGTCATCCTGCCTCATTTCTTTCCTTTTCCTTTGATTCGGAGGGCGTTGCGATACGCAATAAACAGCTGATCGAAAAGGGCACTTTATTGACTTATTTGCATAACCGAAAGACCGCGGTAAAGGACGGAGTCGCATCAACGGGAAACGGTTTTCGTTCGGGTTACAAGGGGTCGATCGACATCGCCCCGACCAACCTCTATTTCGCACCCGGGAAATCCTCTCGGGAATCACTAATAAAAGAAATGAACAATGGTTTGTACATCAAATATTTGATCGGACTTCATGCCGGTGCAAACGAAATATCCGGGGATTTCTCACTGTCCTGCGAAGGATTCCTCGTGGTTGACGGGAAAAAGGATCGCCCGGTGGACCAAATTACCGTATCCGGAAATTTTTACAAACTTCTTCAATCCGTCGTCGCTGTAGCGGATGATCTATATTTCAATCCTTCTGAGGGAGCCGGTATTATCGGCTCGCCGTCTCTGATGATCGAAGGGCTGACGATATCCGGCGTATAAAACGGTTTCATTCCTGATCAACAGGATCCGAACAACTTCAAACGATGATCCGGGGCGTCCTAAAGGATTTTAGTATTCTTGCGGTGCATCAATGACTTTCTGTGTTTTTGTATGCGAAGAAAAATGGCCAGTGCGATCAAAAGCACAGAAAGCATCAAAAGAATGATGACGGCTTTTCGAATGATTTCCTGGATCCTTTGAGATTGTTCGATCTTATCGGAATCTTTGTCAATGACGGCAGATTCCTTAACGACAGTGACTTGTAACGTTCCGACGACCATGTCCGTACCGTCTGAGTATCTTCTGTATATCGGTATTTTCAGTTCTTGTCTTTCCGCGTTCGGGTCTACAGCCACTCCCGTCAAATCGAGGCCGGTACTGTATCCGCCCAAAGATCGGGAAGAAGGAACGGTAATGAAAGACTGAAGGTCGGTCACGGTTTCCGTAGTCTTCATACCGACCTCTTTGACGGTGATATTGATCTGATTGATCACTTCGTTGATCGCGGACTGATATTCCGATATATCATTGAAAGTCGTCGTGTATTGTGAAAAACCATATTCAAACAAATCGATGAGGTTCAAGTAACGAATATCGGAAGCGGATGCTCCGAATATAATTCCGATCAGAATTCTACCGTCACTTTCAGCAGCGGCTACAATGTGGTTTCCGGAAATGTCGGAGTGACCGGTTTTACCAGCGACGTATTTGTCATAGGAGTAGGTAGTTGTTGAAACAAACCGGTTCCTGTTGTTGAGTATCCTCTTGTCCGAGTATTTATTTGTCGGCATGACCGTATAGGTCTGAGTGGCCGAGGATTCGATGAATAACTCGAATTCTATTGCCTTTTCCATGATCAGCACCATATCATGGGCGGTCGTGCGATGCTCAGCTTCCGAATTTCCGAAGGGATTCGTAAAATGTGTATTCGTACAACCGAGTTCTGCGGCTCTGTCATTCATCAATTCGGCAAAATCTTCACGAGAACCTGATATTTCAAATGCGAGTGCGGAACAGGCGTCATTTGCGGTCGTCAGCAAAGAAGCATAAATACAATCACGAACCGAAATTTCTTCGCCGACAGCTAATCCGAGTATCAAATATTCGGCAGGAATATAATCGATCATTTCCGAGGTCACCGTGATCATATCATCCGGCTTCAGATTTTCTATGGCAAGAATGACCGTCATGATCATCGTAATACTCGCGGGATCCGTGGTATCGTCGCAATTTTTACCAACCAGAAAAGTACCCGACAACGCGTCATACAGGAGAAAGGACTGCCCGTCAATATCGGGAAGATCTGTCGGGTTCTCGTCCAGCAGGACGGTTTCGTAACGGGTGTCGTGCAGACGAAACGGAGATGACATCGGAGAAAGCCTCATTGAATCGGTGGTCAAGGGAGGCGTTGGCCGAATCAAGCTCAATAGCAAAATGATGATCAGAAGAATAGCAACACTCCCGGTCAAATGCTCTCGCGCCATGACGCGGAGATGATCAAGCGACCCGAAATATTCGGAATTCTTGTTTCCTTTATCACCGCCAATCAACGGTGGTTTTCCATGCTTGCAAGACAATTTTTCGCCTCCATCGACAGGACTCTTGTTCATTCTAACCGATAATTGTTCATTTCCCAAACACCCCTTGTTTTGATATGATATCAGTATTGATTTTAGTGGGGTGAACGCGTGTCCTCTGTCATTGTATCGAAGGAAGATCTTATTATTCAAGAGCATTATTGTGACTTGTTGAGCCGGCATTTTTCGAAGCTCGGCCGCGTTCCGACGTATCGAATTCGCACTTACGGATGTCAGCTCAATGAGTCGGACAGTGAGAAGATGGCCGGCCTTTTCGAGCAAATGGGCCTTCGCGAGGATTTATGCGACAATCCGGATGTGTTATTGATGAACACATGCGCGATCAGAGAGAACGCGGAGGACCGATTGTTCGGCAATCTGGGCGTTTGGAAAGCGTTAAAGGCCGAGAATCCCAATATGTTGATCGTCGTATGCGGTTGTATGACAAAAATTCAGGAGGACCTTAACAGGATCAAGAAGAGTTTTTCTCATGTCGATGTCGTGTTCGGACCGCAGGATATCCATCGGCTTCCGGAACTACTGTACGAACGCGTCAGCAGAGGAAAGAAAATCATGCAGGTATCCGACAAGGATTTTATGCCGGACGATGATGATTTACCGGCTGTGCGATGCCGTAAATTCAGAGCACTGGTTCCTATTATGTATGGGTGCAATAATTTCTGCACTTATTGTGTCGTTCCGTATACGCGCGGAAGAGAGCGATCGCGCGACTTCGACCGAATCATCGACCAGTTGCGCGAGCTTTCCGAAAAGGGCTTCGCGGAAGTGATGCTCTTGGGTCAGAACGTCAATTCCTACGGAAAGGATACTCCGGGCAAGCCGGATTTTCCGGATCTTATAGAGACTGTTTCTAAAATGAATTTGTTTTCGAGAATCCGTTTCATGACGTCGCACCCGAAGGACCTTTCGGACCGTCTGATCGATATCATCGCGCAGAACCCCTCCATCGAGAGGCATTTGCACCTTCCTTTTCAATCGGGAAGCAACGACGTGCTCAAGCGCATGAATCGAGGATACACCCGCGAGCGTTATCTGGAGATCGCGATGCGCTATCGTGCGCTGGTGCCGGAAGGCACCCTGTCGACAGATATCATCGTCGGATTTCCCGGAGAGACCGGGAAAGACTTTCAGGACACCTTGGATTTGATGGAGCAGGTGCGATTTGATGCAGCCTTCACGTTTATCTACTCTGCAAGGCCCGGTACGGCCGCCGCTTCATTTTCCGACTCCGTCCCCGAAGAAGTTGTGTCCGAACGTTTTTCGAGGCTTCTGGCGCTTCAGAACGGCCATTCGCTCGCGTCAAATCAATCCGTCGTCGGAAACTCGGAAGAGGTTCTCATCGAGGGCTTTAGCCACACCAACGAAACGGTATTTACGGGAAGGACTTCATCCAATCGCCTGATAAACTTTTCGATCCCCGAAGGCACGATGATCGGTTCCGAGCCATTGCCTCTTGATCCGGGAACGGGCGCGGCCATTGAGGGGAAGCGTGCGGTCATTCGCCTTATGAAGGCCAAAACATTTTCGATCGAGGGTCAGTTGGAGTATTTTATTGATGGAAGATAAACCGCTTACTTACGATACCTTGAACAGAGAATTTTTAACGCCGATGATGCTCCAGTATCTCGACCAGAAGGATCAGTGCCGCGACGCGATATTGATGTTTCGTCTCGGCGACTTTTATGAGATGTTTTTTGATGATGCCATAACGGCTTCCTCGGTCCTTGAGCTCGCTCTGACCGGTCGTGACTGCGGTCTGGATCGAAGAGCTCCGATGTGCGGGATCCCGCATCATGCCGCCCAGTCATATATCGCCAAGCTCGTATCCCACGGTCATAAGGTCGCAATATGCGATCAAATGGAAGATCCGGCACTCGCAAAGGGGATCGTCAGGCGTGCGATCACGCGTATACTGACACCCGGGACTCTGGTGGATTCATCCGCTTTAGACGATAAGAAGAACAATTTTATCTTGGCCATATACCGTTTGGGAATGCAGTACGGGATCGCGATCGCGGACATCACGACAGGCACTTTCGAAGCGACTCAGTTGGTCATCGGAAACACCGATGCTCAGCTTGTCAATCTCCTGTCCAGATACTCACCCTCTGAAATACTGTGCAACCGCGCCTTTGCCAAATCTCCTCTGATCCGGACTGTTGAGAGCCAGTTTTCCGTCGTCGGTCAGGAACGCCCCGACAAGGAGTTCGCTTCGGATAACACATCCCGACTTCGTTTGGAATACTCGACCGACCGCAAAAATTCCGATGACCGACAACTGCTGTTATCCGCTTCCGGCGCGCTCCTGCGCTACCTGGATGAGACACAGCGTTTTGAAGTCAACCACTTCTCGAAAATCCGCATCTTTTCGATCGAAGATACGATGGAGCTTGATGTGCCGACACGCTTGAATCTCGAACTCACTCAAACCATTCGCAACAAAACTAAGCGCGGAAGCCTCCTGTGGGCGATCGACAAGACGGTCACATCCATGGGCGCCCGTCTCCTTCGCCGTTGGTTGGACGAACCGCTCGTGCGTGTCGATCAGATCAATAGTCGTCAAGACGCCATCGAGGAGATGGTAGAGTCATTCATCTTCCGTCAGGAGCTCATTGAGGCGATGACCGGAATCGCCGACATGGAACGTCTCGCGTCCAAAATGTCCCTGGCGACAGCAGGCCCGAGAGATTTGATCCACCTTAAGAACACACTCCGTAAGTTACCCTTTCTTCGGGAAGCGGCGGAGCGTTTTTCGCGCGGAGTCCTACGCGAATGTACATCCGGCTTTGATGACCTGAACGATGTATTTGACTTCATCGACGCATCCATCGACGACGATGCGCCGATCACCCTAAAAGAGGGAGGCATCATTAAATCGGGATATTCCGAGGAGATCGACCGACTCAAGGAAGCCGCCGATCACGGCAAGGACTTTATACTCAGTCTGGAAGCCTCGGAGAGGGAAAAAACCGGTATCAAGAATTTGAAGATCGGTTACAACCGTGTTTTCGGATACTATATCGAAGTCTCGAAAAGCAACCTGTCGGCAGTACCGGAATCCTTCATCCGCAAGCAGACACTGGCCAATGCTGAGCGTTTTATCACGGAAGAGTTAAAGAGCATGGAAGACACCATTCTCGGTGCTCAACAGCGGTTGATGACGCTGGAATATGAATTATTCACGGACATTCGGAACCGGGTCGCGGATCATGCCCAGAGGCTATATACGACAGCGGACCATATTGCGCTTCTGGACGTTGTTTCGTCATTAGCCGAACTCGCCCAACGTGAATCCTATACCCGCCCTGTGATCGACGATTCTTCCGACCTTATCATTGAATCGGGTCGCCATCCCGTTGTCGAAAAAATGCTTCAATCGGGCGACTTCGTGCCAAACGACTCACTGATGAACGACGACAATCGAAGGATCATGGTCCTTACCGGTCCGAATATGTCCGGTAAATCGACCTACATGCGCCAGGTCGCCTTGATCGTTCTTCTTGCGCAAATCGGAAGTTATATACCGGCTCAATATGCGCGGATCGGGATCGTGGATC
>CAYPAL010000050.1:0-9078 GCA_964408695.1 uncultured Oscillospiraceae bacterium
CCTTAAAATCCAACTGGGACTTCATCATGTCACGTGATGTTCAGATGTGGACCGGATACAAGAACAGCGCGATCGTCACAATTTCCTCCACGGTTTTGACTGTATATTTTTCGATGCTGACGGCCTATGCCATCGAAGTGTACAACTTCCGTTTCAAGGAGTTCTTCCGTCGATTCATCTACATTCTGGTCTTGATTCCTCAGTCGGTTGCCATCATCGGATTTGTCCAGTTCATGGATAAACTCCATATGACGAATACTTTTTGGCCGTTGATCATTCCTGCCATTGCAGCTCCCGGTTCCGTGTTTTTCGCGGAGCAGTATTTGAAGACCGCATTGGTGAAGGATCTGATCTTGTCTGCTCGTATTGACGGATGCGGAGAGTTCGGTATTTTCCATCGGATCATGTTACCGATGGCAAAACCCGGTATTTTCACCCTTGCGATATTCTCTTTCGTTGCCGGATGGAACAACTTCTTCCTCCCGTCGATGATCCTCAGCACTACGGATAAGTACACGGTTCCGTTGGTTGTTAAGCTTCTCAAGGGAGACCGTTTCAGAACAAACGTGGGTGCCGTTTATGTGGGTATCGTCATGTCGGTTTTGCCGGTTATCGTCGTGTTTGTACTATTATCCAAGCAAATTGTTGGCGGCTTAACCTTGGGAGCGCTCAAAGAATAATCGTTTTATCGCTCTGACTGCAATAATAATCAGAAGGAGAAGCTTCAATGCTTCTCCTTCTTGCTATAAGAGATAATTAATCGTTTAGCGTTACGTTTTAGTCATTCGAACTGAAAAGGAGTAGAAAATGAAACATCTTCATCTGAAATCCATTTTCTCCGCGGTACTGATCCTGTCTCTGATCATCGGATCGGCCGCATGTAAAGAATCAGCCGAGCCATCATGGACACCGCCGACCGGCGCGACTCAGACCAATGTTCCCGAAACAGTGACCCAAGACGGAAAACTCGGAGAGAACAGTTTTGAAGAAGACGCGGACATCGTCGGTTGGATCGGACGGGGAGAAGGACAGACCGTCGCAATATCAAGGTCTCAGGATTTTGCCCGCACGGGTTATTCAAGTCTATACACCGAGGGAAGGACCCAGGACTGGAATGGTCCGGGATGCGCGTTCCCCTTTGAGGGCGGGACCACCTATGATATCGACGTATGGGTCTATCAGAATTCAGGATCGCCCCAAACGATCGTCTTGTCCGCGGAAGTTACCGTTGACGGTGTTCCCGGATATCAGAATATCCATCGCACCGAGTGCGAGAGCGATAATTGGACAAAATTGACCGGGATTTTCAGAGCCGGAGCGAATGCCGAAAAAACGGTCATCTATGTGGAGACACTCGGAGCCGAAACTTTACCATTCTACATTGATGATATCCGCATCACGGATTCGGAGTCTGCGGAATTGATTGTGGATCTGCCCAGTCTCAAGGAAACGTATAAGGATGATTTCCCGATCGGTTGCGCAGTCCCGCTTTCTATGTTCAGTGACGATAAGTTCATGGAGTTCGTGGGCAACCAATACAGCACATTTACACATGAGAACGAACTGAAGCCGGAGAATGTGTTGGATCTTGAGGAGTGCAGAGTTCGCGCTGCAGAAGGGGATGAGACACACCCCGCCATCAGCATCGAAAAGGCCAGAGCCTTACTTGATTATGCAAAGAACAACGGCTATACCGTGAACGGGCATGTGCTCGTTTGGTTCAAACAAACACCGAAGGCATTTTTCCGGGTGGGGTATAAGCCGGACGGAGAATTGGTCACAAAGGAAGTTATGCTCGAACGATTGGAGAACTACATTGCTGCGGTTTTCGAAGCAGTGTATGAGGACTATGCCGGAGTTGTAACTTCATGGGACGTTGTTAACGAAGCGATTGCAGACAGTAACGGGAAGCTTCGCCCGCCAAAGACGGATAATCCTGAGGAGGATAATCTGTGGATGGAGGTCGTTGGCGAGGATTATGTCGAAAAGGCATTTGAGTACGCCAGAAAGTATGCCCCCGAGGGCGTCAAACTCGTTTACAACGATTACAGCGTTCCGTACGAGCCGAAACTCAGCGGAATCGTTGAATTGGTAGCAGGTTTGAATGAAAAAGGCCTGATCGATGCTGTCGGTTTCCAGGCTCACTATCAGATGGAAAATCCCGCTGTTCAACAGATCACAAACGCAATGCAGAAATTCATCGACATGGGATTGAGCATTCGTGTAACGGAGATGGACATCGAAGCCCTAAATAACAGCGAAGAGGAAATGCTCAAGCAAGCCAAGCGTTACAGCAGTCTGATGAGCGGCTTCCAGCAGTTCGCGGATCACATCGACGCGGTGATCATCTGGGGCATCTCGGACGGCACCAGTTGGAAAGCGGACAAGTATCCTCTGCTGTTTACCGCAGATATGCAACCGAAATACGCATTCTGGGCATTGACGGATCCTTCTCAACTTCCTCCGGAGGTATTGATTGCCAATGCTTTCGGTTTTCGGGCACCCAGTGATCAAGAGTTTGGGCGCGCGACGGAGTATGAGTTTGCGAACCATCGTTTCAGCGCGTTGCATGACGAAGAATCCGTGTATGTTCGTATCCATGTTGTGGATCAGACGCAGAATGACGCGGATAGTGTAACCGTATTTTTCGCGGAGGATGTCATCACCGTCAAACGGAGCGAAGCGACAGAGACGGATCTGGGCTACACAACTGTCGTGACCTTGTCGAAGGAAGGCAAGCAGACGAGCAATAATCCCTTCGATATATTGATCATGGATAACGGAACGCCGACGGCGTGGAACGACAAGGTCAACACCGAGGCGACTCGTAATATGGGCAAATTGGCGTTCAAGTCGATGGCGGACTGTGCGACGGCGGTTTATGGGAAGCCGGATATGAGTGGCAGTAAGATCGACTCGGCGTGGGACAGTGTCCCGGCGTTCCTGGTCAATAAGTCTACCAGTACTTCGGCAGACGAGAACGGAGCCGTTAAGGTCGAGTTCAAGGTCATGTGGCAGGAGGACATGCTGTATATTCTGATGAACGTGACCGACCCGCACTTGGACGATTCCTCTGCCACATCGTATGAGCAGGACTCGGTCGAAGTCTTCCTTGACGAGGGAAATCATCGGAAGGGGGTTTATGAAGAAGACGACGGTCAGTACCGCCTCAACTTCAATAACGTCCTCTCTGCCGATCACGGGTCGGTCGTGCCGGTGACCAGAACTATCATTACCGATGATGGTTTTATTGCCGAGATGGCCATCCCGTTGCTCGAGACGGCGGAGAGTGGTCAGATCATGGGATTAGATATTCGTTACAACAATATCACTTCCGGCGGTACGCGTATGCTCCTGAATTTCTGGGACATGACGGATACCGGATGGAAGGATACAGCCGTTTTCGGATTATTAGAACTGGAGTGATCCTTGATTAAACAATAATTTCGGATCTATCAAACACGATCTCCCGTCAGCCGGTCATCGACCGGTCGGCGGGAGATTTTCCCTTTTGAAGGAATCAATAATGTCCGAAATGCGGTCATTCCGGATCGGGTAGCCGGGAACAGAGGAAAATAACGGAAGAAAAAAATTTTTGGGATAGAGCCTCCCTTTTTGCGTTATAATAGCCAATACGAAGAGAGGTATAAATCATGAAGACCACTGTCGACGAAGCGCTTTTCGATCAAAAGAAGCCCCTGAACCTCTTTATCCGCTATTATCGCTATGATGTGCGGCTGTTTGTTCTGGACATGATCTGTGCCGTGGCGATCGCTGCGGTCGATCTTTTATTCCCGATGGTCACGCGCTTTGCTCTGACGAACTATTTGCCCGAAAAGAAATACGGTGCCTTCTTCCTGATCATCGGAGCGATGGCCGGGGGGTTCGTTCTGCGCGCCGTGATGCAATTTGTCGTTACGTATTGGGGGCACCTGATGGGTGCCAATATCGAGATGCGGATGCGGTACGATTTGTTTTCGCATATTCAAAAACTGTCGTTTCCTTTTTTCGATAAGACCCGGACCGGAACCCTGATGAGTCGGATCCTGCCCGAACTTTTCGATATTACAGAGCTGGCACACCACGGCCCCGAGGAATTGGTGATTTCCACCATTTCCCTGATCGGAGCGACGATCGCGCTTTTCATGATCAATGTGAAGCTCGGACTGATCCTGGCGATGAGCACTCCGATCTTGATCCTGATCGCGATCCTTCTTCGCAAAAAGCTCTCCGGCGCATCGAAGCACCTCAAGGAAAGTACGGCGGAGATCAATGCGGAGATCGAGTCTTGTATCTCCGGTATCCGACTGTCCATGGCATTCGGGAACGAGGAGCGTCAGACCGATAAGTTCCAGAACAAGAGCTGGCTTTATCGAATGGCTCGGGGGAGATACTACAAAACGATGGCGGTCTTCCACACCTCGATGGAGAGCGTGGTGAGTGTGCTGACGCTCGGCGCGATCGCGGCGGGTGGTTTTTGGATCATGAGAGACGAGTTGGATATCGTGGATCTGGTCACGTTTACGCTTTATGTCTCCGTCTTTGCCAATCCGATACGAAGTCTGGCCTTTTTTACGGAAATCTACCAATCCGGAATGGCCGGTTTTTTACGGTTTATCGAGATCATGAAAGTTAAGCCGGATATCGTCAACCGTGAAAACGCGATTTTCGTCGACCGGCTCGAAGGCGGGATCACTTTTGAGGGCGTTTCTTTTTCATATAGTCAGGATGAATCCGCGGATATGGTCCTTTCCGACATCGACCTGGTCATCCCCGCGGGGAAAACGACAGCCGTCGTCGGCCCCTCGGGAAGCGGCAAGACGACACTATGCCACCTAATCCCCCGCTTTTACGAGACGCGTTCGGGTAGTGTAAAAATCGACGGAACCGATATTCGGGATATCGACATTACTGCCTTACGCAAAAACATCGGAATCGTTCAACAGGATGTTTTTCTGTTTGCTGAAAGCATCATGGAAAATATCCGGTTCGGAGATCCGGACGCGGATGACGAGGCGGTCATGAGAGCGGCCGCTCAGGCGGAAATGCACGACTATATCATGTCCTTGCCGGAGGGGTATCAAACGATCGTCGGAGAACGCGGTGTCACCCTTTCCGGCGGACAGAAGCAAAGGATTTCCATCGCCCGGGTCTTCCTGAAGAATCCTCCGATCCTCATCCTGGACGAGGCGACATCCTCACTGGACACGGTGACCGAGACCCGGATTAAAGAATCGATCGAACGCCTGGCACAAGGCAGAACATCCGTCATTATCGCGCACCGCCTCTCCACGATTCGAAAAGCGGACCAGATCGTGTATCTGAACGAAAAAGGCATTGAGGAGAAAGGCTCTCACGAGGAGTTAATGAAGCTTCAAGGCGCATACTATCGTCTTCAGACGATGCAGCTTGAGTGAACTCGGGGAAGCCGACCCTCCCAAACCGTAGATCAATTGTGTATATAGGGATAGAAGTGCTTCAGAAGAATAGGGTGTTTGACATGAGAATATGGCTTAAGGACCCCGAATCGACGATCGTCCTTATCCAGGCGGGAGATGATGAACTCCGGAATGAGTTCATTCGCGAGAGCCTTCCGTTTGTGAGGCACGCGGTTTTCAAGGTAACCCGGGATTTTTTCGCCGAAAAGAGCGACGCATTCAGCGTCGCACTGGAAGCGTTTAACCGTTCGATCGACCGGTTCAGACCCGAGAGACAAATTCCTTTTGAGCCGTTTGCTCGGATCATCATTCGAAACAGCGTCCTCAATCAAATTCGAACCGAATCCAAATCTCGACGCGAGACGAGCATGACAGACACCCAAAACGATCAGGGAGAAGACGTTTCCCGGATCATTGAAGGTTCGGACGGACGTGAGGAACAGAGAAACCTGGAATTTGAAGAAGCAATGGCGGAAACCGAAAGCAAGTTGCAGTTATTTGGGATGACGCTCAGAGGGTTAGCCGATCGGATCCCCAAACACGCCGACACTCGCCGATTGTGCATCAGGGCGGCTCGGGTTCTCGGTGAACCGAACCTGCAAGAACAGATGAACAGTACCCGGAAACTTCCGGCGAAAGCGCTTTCGCAACGAAGTGGTATTCCCGTCAAGACGATCGAAAAGAATCGCGCATCGATCATTCTGTATGAAGCGCTACTGTCATGCGGGCCGGACAGCATCAAGTACTACGCGAAGGCCTTCGAGGAGGGAAAGTAGATGAACAAGGGAACCATTCTTTCTATTGAAGACATGACGGCAACGGTAATGACCGAGGACTGTCGGCTGATCAATGTTAACGCACAGCCCGGCATGACGGTCGGAGAGGAGATCAACATGAAAACGAATAATGAAACGGCTCGGGCACCGTCTGCCCGAAAAACATGGATCGCCGCAGTCGCGGCAGCAGTCGCGTTGGCGGTACTGGGTGGCATCCTGTTATGGAACGTTATTGATGACCGGAGGGTTTACGCACGGATCTCCGTCGACGTGAATCCCAGCGTTGAGTTTTCTTTGAACAGAGACTTAATGGTTGTAGCGGTCAAGGCGATGAATGAGGATGCGAAGGCCTATCTGGAAAATCAAAAATTCACCGGATTGGCTTGGCAGGATGCGGTTGATAAGTGGGTGGAAATACTTCGCGAAAGCAACCGGATCGAAGTGCAAGAAGTCCTGATTTCGGGTGTTTTTCCCGAAGAAGCCGTGAAGCTGCAGGAGCAGTTATTGCTTTTCGAGAATAATCCGGAAAATGGAGAGATGAGCGGACTTACGGTTCGGGTGATTTATTCAACCGATCAGGAAGTGATGAAGCAGGCACAGACAAATGAGTTGTCCGTCGGTCGTCAGATGCTCCTTAACCAATCCAAGGAACAGAACAAGGAATGGAATGAGGAAAATATCGGCGGAGCCAAACTCGGTGAACTGACGCAGGCTCTGCTGGGCGAAGGGGAACAAAACCAGACGAAAGTAACCAAACAAGGAGAGGATGCGCCGAAGCAGAGCGGAGATCCGACCGGAGAAGGTGCGATAGTAACCAATCAGGAAAAGAACGGTGAGCCGCAAAACGGAGAACCTACCGCACAGCAGACGAATCAGGAGCAGAACAAAGAAACCCAGGGCTCCGCACAGGCTTCCGGATCCACCGTCCAAGAGACGAACCGTGAAACCAACCAAGAGCCGGCGGGCAGTACTGCTCAACAAACCGCCAAGAAGGCCGGATAGTTCGATCATCCGTGACCGGACCGGTTCAACGATTGTAATAGGATCGATCGATTCGCGGTCGGGGCGGGCAAAAATCGATAAGAATCGCTTCTTATAAACAGCGAGAAAGAAAGCCGCAATGCGGCTTTCTTTGCTATAATACTGATATGTTGAACTCATATCGCAGAGGAGAAACCGAAAACATTCAGGGTATTCGCAAGTTGCCATTGCGAGCGTTGGCGTGCCTTGTTATTTCTTTTGCGTTCCTAACATCGACTGCCTGCGATTATCGGTCGGTACCGTCCGAGACCCCGAGTCCTTCGTCGATTTATACCGTTCCGTCATACAGTGTGATCGACCGCACTTTCACGGAGGAGACCACGGCGCCGATCGGGGTATACGGCGACACCGGATTGACGGATGCTTTGGCTGTTTTTCGAGAATCGAATTATCAGGGAACAATTTTGATATTGAAGGACGGAGTGATCCTGTACGAGGATTATTCCGGCTTTTCGGACGTCGAAAGAGAAGTGCTCTGCGCGGGTGAGACCGCTTACGAGATCGGGTGGATCACCCGTCAGTTTACAACTGTCGGGATCATGAGGCTTGTTGAGGAAGGACTTCTTGATCCGGATGCTCCGCTTTCGAATTATATCCCCGAATATGTCTACGCCGATCAGATGACCATACGGATGCTGTTGACTATGACCTCCGGTATCCCGGATTATTTGGGCGGCACAATCGCAGACAGACCCTATACAGAAGGACTTTTAAATAAAGGTTTGACCCGCGAGAATACGCTCGCGGCAATCGACGGTTTCGGGAATTTGGATGCATCATTTGCGGCGGTCTTGGAGAAAGTGCAGGCAATGCCGCTTGCCTTTGAGCCCGGAACGAGTTTTGCGGTCTCGGATACCGGCTATGTTTTTCTGGCAGAGATCATTGAACGGGTTTCGCAGATCCCGTACATACACTACATGCAGAAATATATCCTCACACCCGCCGGACTTGACACCGCTTCTTTTTCCGCATCCTCTGAGACGGCGGTCGGTTATATCGCCGAAGGTACGTTACAGTATCGGTCTCCCGTTACTCCCCTGGTTGCGGACGGAGGACTTCGGATGAGTGCCAAGGATTTGATGAAATGGATGCAAGTGGTTCGCGACAGACAGCTGATCAGTGCCGGGAATTGGTCGCTCATGCTGGCTCCGGGCGAGTTCGGCTATGGAATGGGTTTTTCCGTCATGACAGATGGCTCTATTCTGGAAAAGAGCGATGTGGGGGGATTCTCGAGCACACTGGCATATGTGCCGTCCGCGGATCTCTTGGTGATCATTCTTTTGAATCGCAACAGCGAGGTCCGTTGGTCCGACCCGGTCTTGCAGGCAGTTTTCGATTATTACGGGATCGGAGCGGAAGAAGAGATCCCGGAGGATAACGGGTAGAATTTGTGACGGATCCGTACGATTTCGGACGGGTTGCCAGTAGGAGGTCTTCATGCTCGAAAAGGAAATGCTTTCGAAAAAAACTTGGGCGGTGATCGGCGTTACGCAGGATCCGGATAAATACGCGAATATGATTTACCGGCGTCTCCGCAAGATGGGCTTTCAGGTTTACGCCGTGAACCCCAAATATGAGGAGACGGAGGGCGACCGATGCTATCCTTCTCTTCGAGATTTGCCGGCGCTTCCGGAGGTCATCAATATGGTCGTGTCGCCGAAGCGTGGCGGCGACTATCTCCGTGAAGCTGCCGAGCTTGGCGTTCGGTACGTATGGTTTCAGCCCGGGACAGAGGATGCTTCCACTGATGAGATCTGCGAGAAACTTAGCCTGGAATACGTGAAAGCCTGTGTCCTGGTCGTAACAGGATGGTATGACCCGGG
>CAYPAL010000051.1:0-8682 GCA_964408695.1 uncultured Oscillospiraceae bacterium
ACATGGAGGTCGAACTTTGTAACGACGGGCCGTTCACGATCATTTTGGAGCAGAACTGACCGGGCGGATCGAGCGCACCGGATTTATAAGTAGAACAGGGCTTCGTATCCGGACGTTTATCCGCCGATTGTATATAAAAAAGCTTCGGAATCCGGTTTGCCATCGATAAGGCTGACCGTCTCTTCCGAATTCGATCGATACTCAGATTTTACCCGCGCCTTACTTCCGTCTGAAAGTTGAAAATACAAATATCCATTTCCCTTGGAGTCCAGCTCTTCCTTTTCGGGAACAATGACGGAGCCTGCCGACAGCACAGACTTGGAGTATCCGGAAGTTCCCTCGACTTCGATATTGAGATCCTGGCTTGAAGTAACGAATTTTTCATAACTGTTGAGGAAATACTGGGTTTCCGAAACCCGTTCAAATGACAAATCGTCAAATAAAACGATTTCGCTTTTAACCGTAAATATTCCGTTGAATTTTCTGCTCCATCCGGATGCATAAAGTGACTGTTCCTCGCAATCGAAAACCCCTTCAACGACTGTAACGGATATTCCCCGGTCGACATCGTACCGGAATACACCGGAAGCGGCCGGTTCGGAGCAATCGAGTACCGTGTCGATATTTTCACCGACGAACAATACAAAATCGCCGTCCTTCGTTTGCGCGAGTGAAATAGTATCGGTTTTGACATTCAGATATGAGCGATCCGCATGTGCTTCGAATAAACTAACAGGCATTTCGACGGATGAAGAATCCTGCCCATTGCGGAAACAAACAAGGACTTTATCATATGGAGCTATTTTCTCAATAGAGAGTTCATCGGTCACTCCGTCCCGGTCCCAGTCAATATACATGACATACCGCTCGCTCTCTGAAAGGTTGTTTACCGAAGTCCATGGATCTACTTCAATCACGACTTTGGAGACAGGGATCGGAGTCGGCGTTGCGGTCGGTGTCGGCTTTTTCGTCGGCGTCGCGGTCGGCGTCGCGGTCGGCGTCGTCACTTGGGTCGTTGTAGAAGTCGGTACCGTCTCACTCGTCTCGGCAACCGTTGTGTGCTCCCGGATCGATTGGATATCCGTTCCGCAAGAGGTTAAATAAAACGTTGAGACCAGAACCATTGAAACTATTCCGACCCAAAACCTTGTTTTCATGTCGACCCCTCCACCTAAAAAAGATATAATATCTTTTATTATATCTCGTAGCCGTAAAACGAAAGATTTTTATATTGCTCATCAAAAGATAAATTGCCGTTTCGGCGGGGATTCATACCCGGACATTTACCCGCCGAGTTGAACGAGATAGCAAGCAAAAACTTCCTCTTGGGGTCTTCCGTCCAATGTTCCTATGCCATTATCGGCATCGTATGAAGCAGCGATACGCGCGATCCTTCCATCGGCGAGCCGGACGTACAGGCAACCGTTTCCTTCAGAGTCGATAACGGTTTTCTCCGGGTACACGACCATTCCCGGCGCGATGACAGAGGGCGAAAAACCGTATTTTCCCTCGACTTCCGCATTGACTTGTACAAGTGAATACGAGTTGCTTTTCCAACCGCCGAGATAGTACTCGGTGTCCGATGTGTATTCATAGGAAAAATCATCGTTGATCCGGACCTGCCTTCTTGTCGTCCAGATGTTCCCTAAAAACACACTGGAACCGAAGCGGTAAAAACTGCCATCCTCATAGCTAAAATCTCCGTGAACTTTGGTCGTGCTGAATCCGGTCGTCGAACTATATTTCAGAAATGAGGTGGCACGAGAAGATAACCAATTCCCATCCGTTCCGCGATCGACGCTGTGCATAAAAACTAAATCTCCCGCAGAATCTTCAAATACCATGATTGTTGAAAAGCAAGTGTCTTTCAAAGGATACGGAGGGGTAACTTCCATGTATCCGGTCTCCCCCCACCGATACTCCCAATGCCCATCAATATACGGATTGATCTCACAGGTCGCAATGCTTCCATCCGAGCCGCTTCGGAAAACGAGCACTCTTTTCGCGTCGATATGAAGTTCATCCGTTATGCCATCCCCGTCCCAATCGACTCGGCAAACAACTCGCTCACCGCTCCCGGGTCCGGGGGTCTGTTCCCATAAAGAGAATTCACGGACCTCCATCCGCGTCTCGTTTCCAAAGAGATCCCTCATTGGTATTCCGTCGACCATCGGCGTTTCATACCGATTGTATGTAATATCGAAAAACACT
This sequence comes from uncultured Oscillospiraceae bacterium, assembly GCA_964408695.1. GTDB lineage: Bacteria > Bacillota > Clostridia > Saccharofermentanales > Saccharofermentanaceae > JAAYCT01. The sequence continues at coordinate 2,212 of CAYPAL010000051.1, forward strand.
TCCCGAAGTTCATATGTGGAGTATCTCGTCCAACTGTGCGAATCTTCATAACCATCAAAGCGCAGGATCCTCTGCCCGGATTCCAGACGGATCGTATCTCCATCGACCGTACGAACATCGACACTCCGCGACAGGACAAGTATATCTCTCTCCATATTATCAAGCGGCTCCGGGGTCGGCGACGGTTTTGGGGTCGGTGACGGTTTTGGGGTCGGCGACGGCTTCGGAGTCGGCGACGGTGAAGGTGTTGGCGTTGGTGTCGGAGTCGGTGTCGAAATCGCACTGGTTTCCGTAGGCGAAGACACCTCTGCTTCACTCGTTTCACTTGCAGTGCCCATCGGCTCGGTCGATCCGTCCGAACGTCGAAAGGAGCGTATTGCGCAAGAAGAGAAAAGCATCATCACCGTCAAAATGACCGGTATTCCTATTCTTAATATCAATTTTCTCATTTCGCGTTTCCTCGAAGTACTACTCATAACACTGCTTTTGCCTCTTTACGAACCGATGTTTCATAAATATCTTTACCTTCATCGTTTATCAAGCCGAAACATTAAGGCACCACTTCCGCTTTATAGCAGACGACAGCCTCCGACTGCGGACCTCCGTCAATCATCCCGACATTGTTTTCTTCGTCAAACGATGTCTGAATTCTGGCAATTTTCCCGTCGGAAAGCGTTATGTACAGATAACCTTCTCCGCTTTTATCTATAACCAGCCGAATCGGCTTCATCGTGGTTCCCGAAGCCAGTTCGGAGGAATAGAAACCTCCGGATCCCTGTACTTCAACTTGAATCGGGCGAAGCGCGTGGATGCTCTCCACGCAACCGTTCAAATATTCGATGGTATCCGATTTTCTTTGCGTCGTATAATCATCATTTAAAACCACCTTTTCTCGCGTCGTCCAGATATCTCCGAGAAATCTACTGATCCCGTATCGATAAAAATCATGGCCGTCATACTCATAAAGCGCGACGACTCGGTTCTCCGCAAGGCCGAATATCGGATCGGAAGAGACAAAAGACATGACCGGATCAAAACCATTCGGCTCCATGTAAAAAAGTTCCTTTCCGATCATAATGACATACCGGTCGCTTGAGTTGCGATATAGAAGGACCAAATAATCATGCGGCAAGTAAAAATTTCCCCAATAAACCGTAAGGTACTCGCTAAACTCAATATTAGCGAAATAATCATTATAAAAGTCTTCCTCCATCTCATACTGGTAAGTCAATCTGGATTCGAGCGTCGCAAAATCTCCGTTCGCGCCGTTGAAATAAGATACCCGAACGATCCGTCCGTCGACCGGCTCGACGATTACCTCGTCTTTCTCTCCGTCCCCGTCCCAGTCCACTTGATAAACCACCCGGTCTCCCGAAGATATCCCGCGAAGCGTGACCCACTCTTCGCCGATGATTTCTGATTTTTCCTCGAAAAGATAATCGTCAGTCTCAATAAGGAGCAGATCGGCCGGGATCCCGGACAAAAGCAGGGTGTTGTATTCATTGATCGTGCGATCAAAATACAATTCTTCTTCATCATACGAAAAGAAGCGGGACGACGCGTCGATAATATGCTCCTCCCGCGTATACACAAAGACAACCTGGCCGGCTCGAAGCGGTACGACTTCACCGACCGTGTTCGTCGCCGCGATGTCCTGACTCAGCATACGTTCATATTTATTCCATCGCACAAGCGGGTTCTCGGTCGTTTCCGGCTCTGCGATCGCAATATCACACCGGCCCAGATCCAGAACCAAATTTTCCGGAAAATCCTTTGCGCCATCGGTCGCCGACCGCAAGAATATCAACATCCCAAGGACGATCAGCGCGGTCAGCGGAATCAGAAGTATTTTGATCGCAGATCCTGAAAAACGCATATCTTAACCTCCGATAACAAATGAGAACACCGCCATGTCCGGCTGTCCGTCCAGCAAAGCGATCCGTTCATCTCCGTTACTCTCGTATTCAGCCGAGATCCGCGCCTCTCTTCCGTCCGCCAGTCGAATGTAAAAAAATCCCTTTCCCTGAGCGTTCAAGAGTTCTTTTTGGGGGAAAACTGCCGTGCCTGCCGGAAGTACGTCCGGGACGTATGCGGAATCGACCTTGATCTGTATATTCAGATCTTGGGTCGAGACGACATACGGACCCCAGGCTCCCAGATAGTGGCGTGTCTCCGACAGCGGTTCAACGGTCAGATCGTTGTTGATCCGCACTTCTTCTTTTGTCGTCCATACTCCGTAAAAGAAATAACTGCTGCCGGAGTTAAAGAGCATCCCGTCTTCATATGCGAACACTCCGTCCAAGCCGTACGTAGCAAAAACATCTTCTTCATCATACGTTAGGATCAACGACCCATCCGGTTCGGAGCATTCCAAGAGTGTCGAAATTTCATCGCACACAATGATGATATACTCATCGTTCGGCTTTTGTGCCAGAAGGATCGTTTCTGCGTAGGGCCAAATAGTATGATCGTATTTCCAACCCTTTTCGTATGAAAAAGAACTGATCGGCTTAATGAACGACTCATCGTCTATTCCGCTTCGAAAATAGACCCGAATCGATTGAACGGAATCGTACGGATCCTCCGTTAATTCCATATATATTTCATCCTCGTGACCGTCCTGATCCCAATCAACGCGGAAGTAATACCTCTCATCAACGGATAGTTTTTTGACTTGCACCCACGGCTCCACCTCGATCGCGGCCCTGCGCTCCCCCCATGCAGACATAGCGGTGCCAAACAGCTCGTGTCCCTCAACACCCGAAAAACATGTCACGCCAAATCGATTCTCACTGATCTCAAAAACCACCTCAACTTCGGAGGTTTCACCATATTGATATGCATAACTTTGATCATCCGGCAAGAAAAAGCGGCTGGTTTCGTCGATTTGATCGTTTTCGAGAGTAAATAACCAAATAAGACTTCCCGCCTTCAAATGAATGGCGTTCCCATCGGGGTCCCTTGCGGATATATCTCGAAGCAGGAAGGCTTGGGTGCGCTCATAGCCCGCGAGCGGATCCGGTGCCGGTGTGGGGGTCGGAGTCGCAGTCGCGGTCGGCGTCGGCGTTGCCGTAGGTGTCGGAGTTGAGGTCGGGGTCGCGGTCGGCGTCGCCGCTTCGATCATTGTAGTGGTCGGTACCGTCACAGTTGCTTGAGTCGTTTCCGAAGGAGTTCGAACCGATCGGATCTTCATGGCACACGCGGACATCAAAATCATCAAAACCAGAAGCTGTGCAACAATAACGGCCGGCGATCTTGTTTTCATCGATATACCTCCACAGAAGGACCCTTACGCTGTTTCCATTATAGCGTAATCATCGAACCTTACGTGCTTCCGTTATCCTTAAACGGGTCGTTAATTTACGCATAATAAGGATAATATGCTTCATCTATCGGCACTCCGTCAATGTAGCCACCGTCTTTTTTGATTTCGGCAACGATTCGACCTTTACGGCCATCCTCCAGGTGTATATACAGAAAACCCTTCTTCGACTCGTTCAATTCGAGGTACTCGGGGTAGAAGCAAGTTCCCGCCGTCAAGACCTCGGGAACATAGTTCGTCGATCCTTTGAGTTGAATATTGATGTCACATTCAAAACTGGCATCTTTTTCACGCAAGTAATACTCGACTCCCGATGACACGGTATAAGACAGGTCGTCATTAAGCTCAACAGCTGTTTTTACGGTACGGTGCGTCTCAAAGAAATACGGATACTTGGTTACATAAAGGGTGCCGTCCACATATTCGAAAACCTGTTCGATCAGAATGTCTTTTGCGAATATATTCTCCGGATCATACGATAAGACACACGTAGCCTCCCGCCCGTCTGAAACTTCGTAATAGGATGAGATTTCTTGGCAAAAGAGAATGATCGGGTCTCCGTTCGGTTTTTCCATCAACAACAGCGTTTCCGGGGATACGAACAAATGGTCATCACTTGATGGCGAAAAGAAAACACGAACGGATTCTGCGTCCCTCCCACTTTGGAAATAGAGGGACATCTCATGACCTAAGTAATCCCATTGCTCATAAACCAGTTGCTCAAGGATCAACTGATCCTCATGGCCGTCTTCATCCCAATCAAGACGTATTACGAATCGTTCCTCAGCGGGGTCAATCTTCACTTGCACATCCAATTCAATTTCGATGTCCGTGCGAGCCTCCGCTTCGTCCCTCCATTGATCAGCGAAAAGCAGGTGCTCCGGAACGCCGGCGAAGCAAATTGCGCCGAGACGATTTTCGGTGACTTCGAAAAAGAGTTCATTCTGATCCATGGTGAAGAAGCGACTGGACTCACGGATGATCCCGGGATCCGCATTATATACAATCACCACTTGTCCGATATCAAGCGGGATTTTTTCTCCAGATCCGTCTCGGGCAACCACACCACGTGTCAGAGAGTATTCCTGCGAGTAATAATCCGCCAAGGGATCCGGGGTCGGAGTCGGTGTTGAAGTCGGTCTCGGCGTCGCTGTCGGCGTCACTGTCGGCTTTGGCGTGAGCGTCGCGGTCGGGGTCGGTACCGTCTCACTCGTCTCGGTAAACGATGAGGGCTCTCGGACTGATTGGATGCCTAATCCGCAAGAGACTAAAAACATGATCGGGATCAAGATTATTGTGATCGTTCCAATAAGATTCCTCGTTTTCATATGGTTTTCCCCGCTCAGCGCAAATTTTCTTTATGTTTATTATATCGCGTCATAGTATATGCGCAAGGCACTACGACTGTGATCCATGCAAAAAATCGATAAACCGCCGTTTCGGCGGTTTTCGTGAGATTGAGAATTCAACAGAGATAAGATCAACGCGACTGTGTTATTCAGCCGCGCGCAAACGGATTCGGCCCGTTCGGATCGTAATCCGGAAGACCTTCGAGGGGATCCGTCTCAGGCACGACGTCGGCAAGACTTTCGAGGGGCTCCGTGTCGTCCCGCATTGAGTAAACCATCTCGGGATTCGCCTCTTTTCGGTTGAAGGCATAATCAAAACCATTGCCATTCTCCGCCTTCTTACGCGCGATGATCTCCTGCGTTTTCCAATAATCCATGTCGTCCGGCTCGATATCGGACGGTTGCGAACAAAAATCATTATAGAGGGAGTCATTGAGATACGTACGCCAATTGACCGAGATGATGCCTTTGTGCTCCAGGACCGCCCTGCGCGTCAAATAAATCACCAGCAAGGGACCGACTACATAGGCGATCAGGATCCCGAGAAATGTCTTCAGCAAAGGGAATACTTTAGCCTGATGGATCAGGATCAGCAGGTCGGGGGCATTGGCGAATACATACATCAGCAATAACAGGATCCCGATCGCGGTCTGAAAAAACAGGAATTTGTATTTAAACAGATTATGCTTTCTTTTGGCTCTTCTCATATCAGGAGTCCTCCCAGAAAATAGAGGGCGGGAAGCAGGACCGCTGATAACCCCAGCGCAAATAATCCGACCCGGACCGGAGATACCGGAATCTCTCCCGCGACTGCTCCGGTCTGGCCGTTCAGCATAAACACGTATTTCCTCTTGCCCTGAGTATAGGTCAGAAACCACACCGGAAGCATAGCGAATTCCGCTTCCGGTAGCGGGTATAGGCTATAATCCTCCGTTTTCACAGGGATATTCTCGTCGTCAAATGATTCCATTGCGGCATCCCGGGCGTAGCTCTTGACTCGCTCCCTGATTTTTCCGATCAATTCCTTTTCGGAAAAGGCGGATCTCTGCGCAAAAAATCCCGCCATGTACTTCATGTCAAACGCTTTGGCGTGCGAATAATTAAACGGCTCGATCATCTCGACCGCAATGTCTTCCATATCCTTCGAGGCGACGATCGGGACCTTCTCCCAGATAAGCGGTCCGCGCTTCCTGCACTCGAGGATCCCCATTTCCTGTGCATCCGGCTCATTCCCCATACTCGGTATGTCGCGAACCGTGAACTTGCTGATCACCATATCTATATCTACAGGATGATCATAGAGCCAAAACGGAACATACATCGGCGTCAGTTTCCGGATCGAGGCGCGCGACCTGAACCGATACGGCAGAAGCACCTTTTTCGCGCACCACTTCCTAAATTCCTTCTCGGCTTCCTCCCGCCCGTAATTGAACGGGATGATCATCGACGGCTTGGTCCCCCCGGAATAGTGCGAAGCGATGATCGCCGGAGACCCGCAGAACGCACAAAACGTCGCCGAGAGTTCTTTCCCGACGATGACCTCCGCACCGCAGCTGCCGCAGGAATAGACCTCGGTTTCATCCTGCCACTCCTCCGGTATCTTTTCGGACCGTCCGTTTATCGGATCATGAATGTCTTCCGGATGAATCTCGGAGCCGCAGAACTTGCAGACCATTTTGTGCGCGTCCGGATCGAAAAGCAGGTTCGCGGCACAGTTGGGACATTTATAGGATATCGACATCCAATGGCTCTCCTCAGATGATTTTTTCGCTGAACGTCGTTCCGCCTGGCAGGCGGAAC
>CAYPAL010000052.1:0-2023 GCA_964408695.1 uncultured Oscillospiraceae bacterium
GTTCCGACGGTGTTGGCCATCGCTTCTCCGACGATCATTACGATCGCGAGGTTTCTGTGAACGAAGACATCGTCGATGTTGAGTTCTTTTCGAATGCGGTCAACGATTCGATTCTCCTTGTCGATCGTGAAATCAGATCCCCGAAGAACGATGGAAATCGAGTCGATCCCCGAAGGCATGTGTTCGAAGGATAGCCCTTCATCGGCGATGATGCTCAGGACCTTGACCGCAAAGCCGACCTCGCGGTTCATGAGATATTTCTTGATATTCAGCGTGCAAAATCCGTTCTCTCCGGCAATTCCGGTGACAAGCGAGTCGTATACCGACCTCTTGGCGACGATATATGTGCCGTCTCTGGACGGATTGTTCGTGTTGCGAATATGGACCGGGATCCCCTTTTGAAAAGCAGGATACAGCGCTTCCTCATGCAAGACCGTGAATCCGGCGTACGCAAGCTCGCGCATCTCCGCATATGTGATCTCGCGTATGGGGAAGGGATGGCTGACCAGTTTGGGATTGACCGCGTAAACACAGTCGACGTCGGTCCAGTTCTCGTATACCTTGGCATCAACGGCCGCCGCCAGTATGGATCCGGTAACATCCGAGCCACCGCGGGTGAAGGTCATGATCTCTCCTTCCGGTGTGTAGCCGTAGAAGCCGGGGAAAACGCAAATACCATCAACATCGCTCAACTTGGACAAATGCTCGTAAGATTCGGGCAGTACTCTGATCCGACCAAAAGTGGATGAGAGAAGAAGACCGAATTCCTTCGGATCGCAGAATGTCGCCTTGATTCCGATACGATTCAGATACGCGGCGACAATGCGCGCGCAACAATGCTCGCCGAGCGACTTGACGGCATCCATGAAACGATCCGGGTCGGAGACGGGCATGGATACAGTGTCGGAAATATGCTTTTTGATGACCATGAGGACATCTTCGATACGCAGAGCAACGGCGATATCCGAAAAACGTTCTGTAATCCTGTTGAAAAGGACTTCTCCGTCAGAACCGGACAGACGCTCATTGCCTAACGCGATCAATAAATCAGTTACCTTCGTGTCATTGGCCGTGCGAACACCGGGGGCGGAGACAACCACGACTTTTCGTTCGGAGTTTGCGATGATGATGTCGCAGACCTTCTGGATTTGAGAAGCGTCTGCCAACGATGATCCGCCGAATTTTGATACAATCATAATTTTTGTTCAGGAAAACCTGTTCCTTCCGTTAATTTCATAGTGAGTCAATTATAAAGACACGCAGGTCATTATTCAAGGAAAATATGAGAGCAAACGATTTGCTTTTCACTTCGGATGCGTGTATTCTCGTGAATGAAGGAAACGGAGGAAGAGGATTTAGTATGGTGTTTTGTTTTAAGAATTTGGTTCCGCATCGGGTCTGCAGTCGTCTTGCCGAATTTCCTTTTGCCGAACTGCAGAAGCAGGGGTACAAGTGCGCCCTCCTTGATTTGGACAACACCATAGCTCCGGATCGGGCGACGGAACCGAACGATTATTCTCATCTTGTTATCCGTCTTTTAAGGGATGCCGGATTCGATTGTTGCTTGGTTTCAAACGCGAAATCCTCACGATCCGCGAGATTCGCGGCGACACTCGGGATATCACATGTGGAGTATGCCGGGAAGCCTTCACCGAAGGGGATATGGAAGGCAATGGAACTGATGAATGTCGTTGCGGAACAAACCGTTCTTTTCGGCGACCAGTTGTTCACCGACATATTGGCAGCCAAAAGGGCCGGAGTTTATGCGGTATTTGTCGAACCATATGACAAGAAAGAGATTATTTACGTCAGATTCAAGCGGTTTTTCGAGTATATAGTCAGAAAAACATGTCGTTTTTAGTCAATCTATTGCGCATATTTCAGCGGTCAAGTAAAATTTTATAGACGAAAAGAACCGTTCATTGGTTCTGTGCTTTCGGATCGGAAATGAGAGGGGTATTATTTATGATCAGTGCAGGAGAATTTAGAAACGGATTAACCTTTGAAATGGACGGCCAAGTGT
>CAYPAL010000052.1:2123-8500 GCA_964408695.1 uncultured Oscillospiraceae bacterium
ATCAGTGCAGGAGAATTTAGAAACGGATTAACCTTTGAAATGGACGGCCAAGTGTATCAGGTCGTCGAGTTTCAACATGTTAAGCCCGGCAAGGGTTCTGCCTTTGTCCGCACCAAGTATAAAAATGTTCGGACCGGCGGGGTCGTAGAACACTCCTTCAATCCGAATGAAAAATTCGAGCAGGCCCAGCTTGACAGGAATGATATGCAATACATCTACTCCGACGGGGAACTGTACTATTTCATGGATCAGACGACGTACGAACAAAGACCGATTGCCAAGACGGATATCGGGGACAGCATACGTTTTTTGAAAGAGGAAATGATCTGCAAGGTTCTTTCTTATCATGGAGAAATATTCGGAGTCGAGCTTCCGATCATCGTTGAACTTGAAATTACGGAATGCGAGCCTGGCGTCAAGGGTGATACTGCGACCAATGCGACGAAGCTTGCCACTCTGGAGACCGGAGCAACGGTCAAAGTCCCGCTTTTCGTAAATCAGAACGAGAGAATTCGAGTGGACACGCGTACCGGAGAGTATATTGAACGCGCGTGAACGACAGAAGCCTTCTGTGAGGCGATCATATGAGTGAAAACAAACAAAGCGAGACCATCAAGGGCGAGCGCACCATGTCGAAGGGCTTCATCGCGCAATATGCCGCGGAGGCGGCCTTACAGACCAAGGGTGTGGCTCGTCTGATGCCGTCGCCCGGTGTCGCTCTTAAGGAGTCGCTCGGAGTCCTTCACGAGGGAAAAGGGGTCAGCGTTGTTTTCCATGAGAATGACGACGGATTTGTATCCATCACCGTATATCCGATTATATATTATGGTATGATAATACCGGAAGTCGCATGGGCCATCCAGGAGCGAGTTAAGGCGGATGTCGAGCGCTTTACGGGATTGATGGTCGAATCCGTAGACGTGCATGTTTGCGGAGTTGTGACCAGAGAGGAGAATCAGAATTGAACCAGTTGATCCGAATCGTCTTAATTGCTTATTCGTTCATTTTGGGACTTTTTTCGATGGTTCTTCTTTACGCCTTTTTTGATACGACATTTTTCGGGTTGATCCTCTCTCCATTGACGGCTATCGTCACGGATCCGGTCAATAAGTTTGTATATTTTGCAGTTCTTATAGTGTTGTTCGGTTCCTGCATCGCGAGCGCTTCGTATGCCATTCTTTCCGGCAGACTCAGTCGGACCCGGATCAGGCAGACGGATATCGGCACGGTCGATATCGGAGTCGACGCGATGGAGAGTATTGCATTAAATTCCGCAAAAAGCGCGCAGGTCGGCATCAAGTCCGCCAAAGCACATGTATCGTCGGCCAAGAACGGAACAGTCCGTGTTCGGATGAGTACGGTCCTTTATTCCAATGTTGAGATCCCTGCCATGATGGCTAAGGTCCAGGAGAGAATCAAGAAAGACATAGAGAGATACACCGGTATCACCGTTGAATCCGTGTCCGTGAAGGTCAGTCGTGTCGAACCTGTCGTCGCCAAGGTGGAAAGATAATTCGATGAGAGCGTTTTTCGTTAAGTTTCTCGAGATGATCAAAGACAAGAATGCCGGCCTGATCGGTGCGGGGGCTGGGTTTGTGCTGGCTCTATTACTGGTTATATTCGGCTTTTTGAAAACTGTTTTTATTCTTATTCTGACACTCGTCGGATATTTTCTGGGTGTAAAACTTTTTTCCGACAAAGATAAACTTAAGAATTTTATGGATAAATTAATACCCCCCGGGAGGTTTCGATGAGCAGAAAGAAGTCCCGAGAGGCTGCGTTTCAGTTCCTTTACCAATTGGAATTCAGAACGGATGATCCCGGGCCGCAGAGGGAGGCTTTTCTCGAGAGCAATCCTCTTCAGGAGAAGGACCTTGAGTATTTTGATTTGATCGTATCCGGTGTGACCGGTAAGAAGGCGGAACTGGACGCCTCTTTTTCGCCCTTCCTGATCGGCTGGAAATTGGATCGTATCCCAAAGGTGGATTTGGCTATTCTTCGCATTGCTTGCTATGAATTATTATTTATCGAGTCGATTCCGAGCAACGTATCCATCAGTGAGGCGGTCATATTAGCCAAGCAGTACAGCACCGAAGAATCGAAAAGCTACATCAACGCAATACTCGGAAGGATCGATTCCGGTAAAACCGAATGAACGAAGTGCTTTCCGTCGCCCAATTGAACCGATATGTGAACGATCTGCTGTCTTCCGACCCGGAAACGGCATCGGTACGGGTTTGCGGAGAAATATCCGGCTATAAGAGATACCCGTCGGGACATTCTTATTTTCAACTGAAAGACGCTGATGCGCAGGTCAGTTGCGTCCTTTTCAAGGGGCATTTTCAGAAACTGACCTTTCTTCCGGAAGACGGACAAAAGGTGATCGTCACGGGGCGTGCGTCGATCTACGAACAGGACGGACGATTCCAGTTGGTCATCTACTCCATGGAGCCGGACGGAGTCGGAGACCTTTTCAGGCGATTTGAGATACTTAAAAATCGTCTTCGAGAGGAAGGGCTTTTCGACGCGGAACATAAACGCGCTATTCCGTTTATCCCTAATACGATCGGTGTGGTCACATCCCCGAAGGGTGCCGTTATTCGTGATATTATACATGTCTTGACCCGAAGATATCCGAGTTTTCGATTGCTGCTTTATCCGACGGCGGTCCAAGGGGCTGGCGCGGCGAAGCAGTTACGGGACGGCATTTCATATTTCAGCGATTCGGGAAGTGCGGATGTTGTCATCCTGTGTCGCGGCGGCGGATCGATCGAGGATCTTTGGCCATTTAATGACGAAGAGCTTGCTCGCGCCGTATATTCGTCCCGCGTACCGGTCATTTCTGCCGTCGGGCACGAAACGGACTTTACGATCGCTGATTTTGTCGCCGACCTTCGTGCTCCGACACCCTCGGCTGCGGCTGAGCTTGTCGTTCCGGACAAGAAATCGCTGGAAGAACGTTTAAAGGAATATAGAAATGCTCTGAATATCGCGTTAAAACACTACATGGCGATGAAGCGAAGCGAACTTCGGGCACATGTCACGCACCGCGCACTCACGTCCCCTCGGATAAGACTGGAATCGGAGCTCCAACGATTCGACACCCTGTCCAAAAGACTTTCCGGTTCACTGAAGTCTTCAGTCAGTATGATGCGTGCCGATTGTAGTATACTGAGTGAAAAGCTCGGTGCGCTCGATCCGTCGTCCGTTATCCGTCGTGGATATGCAATCGTCACGGGTGCGTCCGGCAAAGTAATATCGAGTGTCCGAGATGTCGGAACAGGGCAGAACATTATTGTACGGGTCATTGACGGCACGATCGAAGCCGTGACACGAAATATTCATACCGGAGGCGAAAATGGATCCGAATAAGTATTCCGAATTGAACTATGAGGCGGCGATCGCAGAGTTGGAAAGCATTATACGTCAACTCGAAAACGGCCATGTCGGTCTCGAAGAGTCTCTCAAACTTTACGGGAACGGTACGATCCTCGCGAAGCATTGCGAGGAAAAGCTAGCGACGGCAGAAAAGCAGATCATGATCCTCACTCAGTCGGCATCCGGAGAGATCATCGAGAAGGATTTCACGGCAGGAGATGAAGGTGAGCAGGTGATTTCTTGAGCCGGGTCGGTTACGCAGAATTTGTTAATAACGCCAGGAACGATATCGATCGTGCACTGGAACGGGTTTTTATCGGATATGAGTCTGATGTCACGGTACGTGCGGCACAATACAGCCTGATGGGCGGCGGCAAGCGGATTCGGCCGATCCTCATGATGTTGATCGGTGAGATGCTTTCTGTGAACCGGGAAAAGCTTCTGCCATATGCGTGCGCGGTCGAGATGATCCATACTTATTCTTTGATCCACGACGATTTGCCCTGCATGGACAATGATACGATGAGACGCGGTCGACCGACCTGTCATATGAAGTTTTCAGAGGCAACGGCATTATTGGCCGGCGACGCACTCTTGAACGGAGCTTACGAATTGATTTTTGAACAATGCGCAAACGATGGTCGCGGAAATTGTCGGGCAGGCGCATATATTTCCGAGTGTGCCGGTATTCGCGGAATGATCGGAGGACAGTCGGAAGACATATCTTCTGACGCAGGAAAAACAACCGCGGACAGCCTTTATTCATTACACCGCAAAAAAACCGGCGCGCTGATCAAAGCTTCGGTCATGGTCCCGTTTTTGCTCGGTGACGAGCGGATCCTTTCGATGGATGTGGGTGAAGCATTAAAGTCCTATGCCGAGCATCTGGGGCTTTCTTTTCAAATCAAGGATGATCTGTTGGACGTTTCTTCGACCAGCGAAAAGATGGGTAAAACCGTAGGCAAGGACGAAAAGTCCGGAAAGGCGACGTTTGTCACCCTTTTCGGTTATGAGAGGGCTGAACGATTGTTTGCGGAAGAGACGAGAGGTGCCTTTGGTGCATTGGATAAACTGAGCAAATTGGGTTACAATACGGAATTGATCGTTGAAATGACGAAGTCCATTAACGAAAGAGAGATATAGATCGAAAATGGGCGATTTAATCAGCCGAATAACCGACCCGTCAATGATCGCCGCCCTTTCCGAATCGGAGATGACGGCGCTTGCCGAGGAGATCAGAGAATCGATCATTCTGAATGTATCCCGAAACGGAGGTCACCTGTCCTCGAACCTCGGTGTCGTTGATTTGACGATCGCTTTGCTGTCCTGCTTTCATCCGCCTGAAGATCAGATCGTTTTCGATGTCGGACATCAGTGCTATGCCTATAAAATATTGACCGGTCGATCGAATAACTTTTCGTCCATCCGACAAAAGAACGGAATTTCCGGCTTTCCAACTCGTAACGAAAGTTGTTACGACTGCTTCGGAACCGGACACAGCAGCACCTCCATCTCTGCCGCGCTCGGACTTCTGCGCGCCAAAAAGCTCACCGGCGAAAAAGGCAGAGTAGTCGCCGTGATCGGTGACGGAGCGCTTTCGGGCGGGATGGCGTACGAAGCGTTAAATGATGTCGGACAATACGGAGAGAACCTGATCGTCATTCTCAACGATAATCAAATGTCGATCGATAAAAATGTCGGCGCGATATCCAGACATCTCGACGCGCTAAGGTCGACATCGGGTTACCTTCGCGCCAAAAATCGCACGGAGAGAATCTTGAATCGCATCCCGATCGTGGGCAAATGGATATACCGATTCATGCTGTTTTTTAAGGATTCGATCCGAATGGTCGTTCACAGAAAAAACCCCGTCATTTTCGAAAATCTGGGGTTCCGATACTATGGACCCTTTGATGGTCATGACATAAAGACATTGATCAAAAAGATCCGCACTGTTCGGGATCTCGATCAGCCGGTCCTGATCCATGTCTGTACGCGCAAAGGAAAGGGTTATGAATACGCTGAAGAATTACCCGATCAGTATCACGGCGTCGCTCCGTTCAATGTCGAGATCGGCTTTAATAACGGAGGCACATCGTCTTTTACAACCGCATTTTCAGAAAGTGTCGTTCGGATCGCCGAATTGAATGACCGGGTCGCAACCATTTCTGCGGGAATGATGTCCAGCTCGGGACTGGATTCTTTCCGGACACGTTTCCCGACCCGATTTTTCGATGTAGGGATTGCCGAAGAGCACGCCGTGACCTTAGCCGCGGGCTTGGCCGCAAACGGCATTGTTCCGATTCTGGTCCTTTACTCCACCTTTCTCCAGCGCGGGTATGATCAGGTTCTTCATGATATTTGCCTTCAAAATCTGCATGCGGTCATCGCGATCGATCGTGCCGGGGTCGTCGGCGCGGACGGCCCGACACACCAGGGGGTATATGATATCGCCATGTTATATCCGATGCCTAACATAGAGATCCTCGCTCCGAGAGATTACGATGACCTTCATACCATGTTGGACTATGCGGTAAACCGTGCCGGTGGGCCGGTCGCGATCCGATATCCCAGAGCCAATGAGCATAAGATCTCAGGGGTCAAGAACTCTTCCGACACGGAGAGTCAATATCTGTGTCACGGGAGCGACGTCGTGATTTTTTCAGCCGGTTCCATGACCCCGGAAGCATTTGACGCGACTGTGATTTTGAAAGACGAGGGCATCTCGTGCGACCTGATCGATCTCAGAAAGCTCAAGCCGATCAACGAAAAACTTATAATTGATGCGTCCCGGGACAAGCAGCTTATCGTTTGCTGTGAAGAGGGAGTATCGTCCGGGGGTGTTTCCTCTCAGATCGCACAACTGCTGTCGTCTCGTTCAGGGACGGGCAGGCTTCTGTCCGTTTCGGTCAACACCGAGAAACTTGTTATCGGCACGAGAAAAGAGGTCTTGAACTTTCAGGGTTTGGACTCCGTTTCGATTGCCGACCGTATACGGA
>CAYPAL010000053.1:0-8466 GCA_964408695.1 uncultured Oscillospiraceae bacterium
TTGATGTCGGAGACAAAGCGGGGAATGATCGCCACGGTCAGAAAAGGAAGGAGTTCGGCATCCGGTGCGTCCAACAGCACGAGTACCTCGTCGTCCCCGGAAATTTCAACGGCGCGGATCCCCGCCAGTTCAGAAATGAGCGGGGTACCGGAATCGAGCCCCGCGGCCCGCGAAAGCGAATAAACGACGTCTTCGGGCGTCAATGGATCACCGTTATGGAAAACGACCCCGGATCGAATCGTGAATGAATAAGTCATCGCGTCTTCGGAAATCGTATATTCGGTCGCCAAGGCGGGAACCAATTCACCGGAGGGAGCACATTTGACCAGCCCCTCGAAAATGTTGAACAGGATTTCCTCGTCTCCCGCCGCCACCGCGGTATGCGGATCGAAAAGCCCGGGCTCCTGCGTGATCCCGACAACGACCTCACCGCCGTAAATACAGCCGCCTTCGGGGGCTCTCGACTTGGCGCGAAAAGGAGAGGTGCAGGCAGACAACAACTGCGCAACAAAGCACAACACCATCAAGGCGGACACAACGCGAAGGAGATGCTCTATTCGTCCGTTACCGGATTCGGCCGCGAAGCGTGACATGCAAAATCCCTCTCTGCCGAAACGGGTGCCCGATTCGTTCTCTGATTTTATTATACGCTTACAGGTGCATGTAGACAAATGATTTTCAAGCTCAAAGACCAGATGCGCAGAGCATTTCGGTCTCTCTCGGGCATAGAATCGGATCAAGACATGGTATAATTAAATCTAATGGCGAAGGGCGTCGAATGGCTCGGTTCACAACGTTTTTGAGGCAACAGCGAATGAAAACGAAGCGCAAAACTGCTTTTGAGGATCGATCATGACTTCGCGAACCCGGAAAAATAAATACGATGTTCTATTTCGCTCGGCGGTCTTGTTGGCGGCGGTAGTTATTATGTCCTCATGCTCCGGATCTCCGATCGGAGACGCGACGGAGCCTTCAAAGGTCCCGGAGGCCTCAACATCTGTCGACGATGTCGACCCGGCGGAATACATCGGAACATTGGATGAGGAGATGTCCGGCGAACTGATCATGCTGGCCAACGCTCTCCGTGACGCAAATGATCTGAAACCGTTTGAGACCGATGAGGATATGGCGGATTGGGCCCGGATCCGAGCGGCTGAAATCGTTATCTCGTTTGAGCATGTTCGCATCGACGGGTCCGACATGATCACGGCATACCGGGGCGAATCGTATACCAGGTATTATTCCGCGATTGCCAAAGGGTACGGACAATCCGAGGATATATTGAACGCGTGGATGACGCTTGATTATCAGCGTAATAATCTCCTGAGCCCGGAGTTCACGCATGTCGGGGCGGCGTGTCTGTGGCACGAAGGAATGTGCTATAGCGTGATGGTCTTTTTGTGTCCGTAGGAGGTGGGGTTATGACAGAGGGCTCGACGCAGGATCCAATGACCGGAGGCAGTGTGACGGCTCCCGAACGACCCGACGCAACCGGGCAGACGATTTTTTCGGTTGTAAATATCATCATCGGTATTCTCATGTGTTGTTGTGTGGTCGGGATCATTCCGCTGGTGTTCGGGATCCTTGCCGCGATCTACGCATCCGAATCCAAGAAAGCCCGCACTCGAGATGAAGCCGAGTCGAGAATCAGGACGGCACTGCTTTTGAATGTCATCTCTTTAGTGTCGATCATTATTTGTCTGGCGGTATTGATCCTGTCGTGGGTGTGGATCAAGTCCAATATTGATTTTACCGAAATATACCGGGGATTTTTCGAATAAAAACGTAAAAATTATGTCTCTCGCCCCAAATAATGGCGCTCGCGACCTTACTTGGCATCAAGAGACCTTGACGCGGTTACCTCGAATGAAATATGCTGTGAGAGAAGTTTTGTTGACACAAAAGAAAATCCATTCATGATAGACATTCGGAGGTGTGAATATGACCAAATGTGTAAATTGCGGAACCGAGGCGGAGAACGCCAGTTATTGTCCCGAGTGCGGCGCGATGATCATCCGCGAGGCGATCTCCCCGTCGGGCGCACCGACCGTTGAGCCGACTGCTGCGGAAACCCCGGTCGCCGCTCCCGTGCCCGAGCAATCGCCCTTATATTCTTCTGAACCCTCCGCGAACGGCGGGGTCGGAGATACGAGCGGTTATGCCGGTAATAACGATCGGTCGAGTTTCTCAGGAGAGAGCCCGATGCAGTCCGCTCCCTTATACCAATCTGCCCCCGGGGCATATCAGTCACGTCCCAGCGGTACCGGTCAGATGATTTTCGCGGTGATCAACATTATCCTGGGAACGATTATGTGTTGCTGCGGCGGGTTGGGGATACCGGCTCTTGTGCTCGCGATCATCGCGGCAGTTATGGCGTCGGGCGCAAATAAGGCGATGACGGCAGAGGAAGCGCAGTCCAAGATCAAGACCGCCATGATCCTGAATATCATCTCGATCATTTTGGCCGTGCTCGCCGTCATTATCGCGATCGCCTTTTCTGTCTGGGGGCAGAGTATCAATCCGAACGATTATTACAATCAGTACGGTTATGATTTTTCCGATATGTTCGGATCCTGAACGGGTAAGACCGGATCCGGAGTTTGTTTGAATTCCGCGTAAGCGGCGGATGCGGATTGTTCATGGTATGTTTTCTTGTTTGGCGACGGGAGCGGGTGTCTTCCGGTGCGTATCGTTGTATAATTGTATATACTAATCCGGTATTGGGTTGCGTAAGTGAATTATTTGATTAAGAGGTGGCAGCAATGAAAAAATGTCCGGTATGCGGTGTAATGATGGGTGACAATGTGGCCCGTTGTTTTATGTGCAAATATGATTTTCAGAAAGCTGCCCGCGAAGGCGAAGAGACCGCCCAAAAAGAAGCCAAAGACTACATGAGCAAGGTCGAGGGTGATAAAAGAAGCCAAGTTGAGGACAAGAAGGCCGACGAAGAGAAGTTTATCGCCGAACTGAAGGAGCGGTACCAGAAAGAGATCGACAGTCTGACCCAACAATACGAGGAAGAGAGACTTCGTATCGAGGGGGATTATGTCAACCTCAAGAAGAAAGCGCTCGAGGAGAAGGCTAAGCTGGAAAAGGAAGCCGAAGCGATCCGTAAGCAAATCGATTCCGAGAAGGGAAAAGTCTCCGAAGCCGAGACCGAAGCCCAGAAAATTTTAGAGGAAGCCCGCAAGCAGGGAGAGGCCGAAAAACAAGCTTTGCTTCGGGAAGCCGAGGCTCAAACGGAGAAACTGGCCGTTCAGGTTCAGAAAGAATACAAAGATGCCATGGCCAGAAAACAGCAGATGCTCGAAGAGGCCAAGTTGGCCGAAGAAGAGACGCTGAAGATCCGCGAGTTAGCCAAGGATGCCCAACGAGAGAAGGAAGAGGCTCAGAAGGAATTTGAGCAAATCAAGCAAGAAATCGATTCGCTGACCGGTAAACTGGATAAGGATAAGCAAGACTTGGTTCAGAAGGCCCGCGAAGAAGCGGCCGCGGCGAAGAAAGACGCACTTCTGCTTGAAGAGGATAGACTGAAAGAAGCCCAGAGCAAATACGATGAAGTAATGCAGCAGGCAGAAGCCGTTGCGCGTGAAATAGAAGACACACAAAGGCAAGCCGAGAAGGAACTCGCGCTTTACATCGAGGAGGCCAAGAAGGCGATCGCCGAAACGGATCGAGCCGAGGAGAAGAGAAACCTTCTTCAGGAAGAGGCTGCCGGATTTAAGGCAGAGATCGAAGCCCTCAAGAAAGATATCGGGGAAAACCGTAAGAGCAAAGAGCAACTCGAGAAGGAAGCCGATGAGATTCTTGCTTCCGCAAAGGATGTCAGACTGCAAGCCGATAAGGATGTCGAAGCGATCATCGCATCGGCGAGCGAGAAGATCACGGAGGCCGAGAGGGAAGCTGAGGGAATCATCGCCGCTGCCAACGAGAAGGTGGTCGAGGCACAGAAAGAAGCCGAAGCGATCATCGCCGCCGCCAACGATAGCGGTGCGGAAAAAGAGAAAGAAGCGGAAGCCATTATGACTGCCGCGAACGAAAAGGTTGCGGAAGCGGAGAGTCAGGCGGAGACTATCGTTGCCGAAGCCATAAAGAAAAGAGAAACGATCCAGAAGGAGGCGGACGAAGTTCTGGCTGCCGCTGACGAGGTGAAAGCTCAGGCGGAGAGAGACAGCGAGGAGATCGCCGCCTCGGCCAACGAACTGAAGGATAATACCGAGAGAGAAGCCCAAGAACTGTTGCGGGATGCTCAGGAACAGAAGATCGCTCTGGAGAAAGAGTTGGAATCGCTGGAAGCCGAGCTTGAAAGGATCCGTTTGTCCGCAGAGGAAGAAACGGCACAGATCGCGGCGGAGCTTGAACAAGCCAAGGCGATCATCGAGGAGTCCAAGACGGCGATGAAGGATGCCGAGGTCGAAGCGGAAATCTTTATTTTCGAGGCAGAGAAGAGAGCGATCGCACTGAAGGAAGCGGCTCTGAACGAGAGCGAGAGAGGCCGTATGCAAAGAATCATCGAAGAAAAGGAGCAACTGATCGAAGAGATGGGTAAAGCGAAGGAAGAAGCCGAGAAGAGAGTTGAGGAATTGCAGCAGCAGATCCAAGCGGCGCAGACGGCCATTGACGAGCTTCGGATTCGAACCGAGTCGATGATGATCAGTGGCGGAAGCGCCGGATCCTCCGGGCCGATGCAGTATGAGATCGATATCATTGCGCATACCGATATCGGCGAGGTGGATGCGGCACAGATGGTTAAGACGCTCGCCAAGCGTTCGTCGGACGGATGGCATCTCCATACCATCATCAACGACGAAGGCGGTAAAATCTTATCCACTCTGGGCGGAGCGGAAAACATTTCGCTCGGAGGCGGTCCTGCGATCAAGGAAGACCGAACGATTCTGGTTTTCGAGCGTCCCGTGAGCTGAGACAAACCGCTTTTCGCGGACATATAATGATCATGATACGAGAAATGAGTGCGGGGTGCTTTGCCCCGCACTTTTTTCGAGAATAAGGTGGACAATTCGGCGAAAAGAAGGTACTGCAATCCATATTTTTTGTGGATATTGTGGATTGCTCATAGTATAATGCCAATATTAGTTTATCCAAGGAGGACAGATACATGATCAATTATCCGGCTGAAAAGATCCGCAATATTTCCTTGTTGGGACACGGCGGGTCCGGAAAAACAGCGCTTGCCGAAGCGATGTTGTTCTGCGCCAAGGCGATCGATCGTATGGGGCGATCCACGGACGGGAACACAACCATGGATTTTGATCCGGAAGAAATCAGACGGCAGCTTTCGATCAATACGACCATTGCGGCGTGTGAGTGGAAGAACTCCAAGATGAATATCATCGACACGCCCGGTGACTTTGATTTTTTGGGTGAGACCATGGCGGGGATTCGGGTCGCGGACAGCGCGATCGTTGTTATGACTTCCAAGGGTGGAATTCAGGTAGGGGCCGAGAAAGCGGTTCGATTGCTGAAGAAGCGCAATGTTCCGTTCTTGTTTTTTGTCAACCGAATGGATGAGCCGAATGCGGATTATGAGCATATCGTTGAGGAGTTGAGAGCGCAATACGGCATTTCCGTTATTCCGCTGTCCTTCCCGATCATGAGCCAGGATAAGATGACGGGAATCGTCGATGTCATGAATAAACGCGCTTTTTCGATCGATTTGAAGACCGGCGCGTCCAAAGAGATGCCTTTGCCGGAGGAGTTTGAAGCGCGTGTTTCCAAGATTCATGAGCAGATCAACGAAGTGGTGGCCGAAAGCGATGAGGAATTGATGGAGAAGTACTTCTCCGGCGAGCCCTTTACCGAAGATGAGTTCCGCAGAGGAATTCATGCCGGATTCCGCGACGGCAGTTTGCACCCGGTTTATGCCGGTTCTGCGATCAATAACTGGGGTGTTGAGTTCCTGATGAATTGTATTTCCAAGGATACGCCGGCCGCCGGCGAAAAGAAGACGGTAAATGCCGCTTCTCCGGACGGTACGTCGATCGAGATCGATACAGGCGAACAGGAACCCCTCTCGGCCTTTGTTTTCAAGACGATTGCCGACCCCTTTGTCGGTCGTATCAGCCTGTTTCGCGTTTATTCAGGCGTGTTCAAGGGGAACGCCACCGTTTACAACGCCAATAAGGAGAAGGAAGAGCGGATCGGCGGCTTGTTTTATTTGGTCGGTAAGAAACAGCTCCCGGCCGATCAGATCGGTGCCGGAGACATCGGAGCGGTTGCCAAACTGGTTTTGACCCAGACGAACGATACGCTTTGCGATAAATCGCGACCGGTCATTCTTCCGAAGATCAATTTCCCGACCCCCTGTCTGACGATGGGTATCGTGCCGAAGGTCAAGGGAGAAGAGGACAAGATCATGTCCGGCCTCAATAAGTTATCTGATGAAGACCCTGTATTCACGGTCGTAAACGACGGCGAGACGCGTCAGATGGTCATTTCCGGCTTGGGCGAGCAGGAAATCAACGTTCTTCGAAGCAAGCTGAAGAATAAGTTTAACGTTGACGCTGAGCTTGAGCCTCCGCGTGTTCCTTACCGCGAAGCCATCCGCAAGAAGGTCAAGGTCCAGGGCAAGCACAAGAAACAGTCCGGCGGACATGGTCAGTACGGAGACGTTTGGGTCGAGTTCGAACCGGTCGAGTCGGAGACGCTGATTTTCGAGGAGAAGGTGTTCGGCGGATCGGTTCCGAAGAATTTCTTTCCCGCAGTTGAGAAGGGTCTTCATGATTCGGTAAACAAAGGTATTTTGGCCGGATTCCCGGTGGTCAATCTCAAGGCGACGCTCGTCGACGGGTCGTATCATGACGTTGACTCGTCGGAAATGGCATTCAAGATCGCGGCGGGACTTGCTTTTAAGAATGGTCTTCCTCAGGCAAATCCGGTTCTTTTAGAGCCGATCAGCGCGGTAGTCGTGCATATCCCCGAGGATAAGCAGGGAGATATCATGGGCGACATGAACAAGCGTCGCGGACGGATCATGGGGATCGACGCGGACGAAGACGGTTCGGTCATTTCCTGTGAGGTCCCGACCTCCGAAATGGCGTCCTATGCCACAGATTTGAAGTCCATGACTCAGGGACGCGGATGGTATACCATCCGGCATGTCCGCTATGAACAGGCTCCTTCGGAGGTTGCCGCTAAGGTGATCGAGGAGCGGAAGGCTTTCCTCGAAGAGGATGAGTAGGCGACTCTTGATCGCACAAACGAAGGGTCCGGAGCCGTTGAGGCGACCGGACCCTTTTTGTTGGACGACCGTTTTGGAAAAATGACCTCCCGGAGGCTGTTAATGCGCGACGGACAGAATCTGCGCGTCGTTCTCGTTCGGGAAATATGCGACACGGGTCAAGTTTTCCTGGAAAAAAGCACTGTTTACGATATTTTCTCCGGCACCGTTCCGGTAGCTCAGAAGCTCGGTGTCGAGAATGATATAATCAATCCCTTCCGAGGCGCAGGTCTGCCGGAAGAGCTCCAAATCACCGTCGCAACCCGTCAGAAGCCACTCGTATTGACGGAAACGGCCGTCGGTGTCGTGGCCTGCGGACCAGGCGTAATAAGGCCATCCGTAGTAGCACATTCTGCCGGAGAGGTAAAAGGAGTGAATATACCAATCCCTTGTCAGGAAGACGGCTCGCTCGGGCGTATTCTCGTCGATCCATTTGACCATTTCCGACCGAAGCTCGAGCCGGATCGGATCCCGATTCCGGTTGTGCTGGACAAACCATTCGCTCACGCCGGTTCCGACCAAAGCGAGGAGGAGGACGACGGACAGCAGGACACCGCCGATCCGGGCGGCGATGCATAGACCGCGGGAGGCATATACTCCGTTATCCCGGGCTTTCTCATCCTTCTGTTCGCGCGACTTTCGGACAAAGATGGGGGGGAGCATCAAAAATGCCAATACCCCGGCGATAAAAATGTCGAAAAGCAGGAAACTCAAATGCACAAACTTATGATTTGCCAGGATCTCTCTGGAGACCTGGGCGGAAAAGGCAAAGATAAACGGGAAAATAAAGGCGATCAGGAGGAAGATCCGGTACTTGATCCGTCCACGGACCCACTCGTAAATCGAAAGACCGATCAGAAGAAGTAACGGAATGATGGCGGCGAGTCCGCCGAGCTTGAAAATATACTCCGCGATGCTCGAAAACGAGACCTTTTCGGCGATGAAGCCGGGATACAGACGAAGCGAAACGACATTGTTCGCATTTCCGGACAGCAGGGTCGTCTGAAGCAAGGCAGACCCGACAGACATCAGCGCAACAATGGCGTAGGACATTCGATTCTCGGAAAACAAGGCCATTCCGAACAGGATGAGCATGGCGCTGATCAACATCGAGCCGTGGAAAAAAGGCGC
Source organism: uncultured Oscillospiraceae bacterium (assembly GCA_964408695.1). Taxonomy (GTDB): domain Bacteria; phylum Bacillota; class Clostridia; order Saccharofermentanales; family Saccharofermentanaceae; genus JAAYCT01. The sequence continues at coordinate 8,369 of CAYPAL010000053.1, forward strand.
CGCGACCACGACAAGAAGCGCGACGAGCAGAAGTGAATAGGGGTGGAGCGGATCCGCTTTTCGAGGGATCCAGGCCTGTCGGGTTGCAAAAAAAGTAC
>CAYPAL010000054.1:0-8386 GCA_964408695.1 uncultured Oscillospiraceae bacterium
TTTGGCACGAGTAAGCGTCCCGGCTGCCAGAAAGTTCAGACAGGATTACGCAGACCTACTGAAACGAATTTCAGATAATCCGTTTCTTTTTCCGGTTGATACTGATTTGAATCTGCCCGAAGGTGTTTATCGAAAAGTCTTGTTTGCAGAACGCTATAAGGCATTGTTCTCTATTGAGAATAATGTGGTTTTTCTGGATGCGGTGGTCGATTGCAGGCAAGACCTCTCCGGCTAACAGGGATACCCCCCATTTCTATTTTCTGTTTAAATCGACTCCGTCTCCGCTTCCCTCTTCGACAATACCGGACTTACAGAAAAAGCCTTCAACGCCGGCAGCTCCTTCGCCAGGCTCTTTCTTACATCGCGTTGCCAAAAATACTCTCCGATAAAGAGGATCCGCCGGATCCCGCGATACTTGAAAATCGCGTGGACCAGCCGCTTGACCGAATAGATCTTTCGGCTCGCGCGGATGATTTCTTTCTGCAGATCACAAGGCGAGATCTTTTCGGGAAAATGGACGACGTTTCCGATGCATTTCGACCAGTCCTCGTGTAAGAGACGATCTTTATGGGTTTCGTATACCGGTGTGCCCGGGACGAAGTACATGGACTGAATCAGCACGCCGCAGATATCATTTTGGATGACGAAGTCGGCCAGTCGGTCGCCGACGCCCTTCTCGTGATTGTCAGCCCCAACGATAAACAAACCGCGGACGCGAAGGCCGTGCCCCTGAATGTTCTTTACGGCGCTCAGGATTTCCGAATAGGTGCATTTCTTGTGGTATCGGGTGAACGCTTCATCCTCCAGAAACTCGATCCCGACCGCCAGTTCGAAAAATCCGGCCTGCTTCAGCAAATCGAGCATCTCGTCGTCGAAACCGACCTCGTAGCGCGCTTGAATCGTAAACCCGTAACGGATCCCGCTGTCAATGATCGCCTTCAATACACGGACCGCCCAATCCCGGTCGGCAAAAAAGTTGTCGTCGGTGATCCACAGCACTCTGGCCAATCGCCGTCCGTTATCGTGAAAAGCGATCGCCTGTCGGATGTCCTCGACCACGTTTTCCGGAGATCGGGTGCGCACGGTTCTTCCGAAGGCGTGAACGAGCGCACAATAATCGCAGTTATGAGGGCACCCTCTGGATGCGTGCACCTGCGGCCAAATCGTGTTATGGCCGACCATTTTCCTGTAGTTAAAGAGAAGATCGCGGTCGGGAATGACATCGATGTTTTGGGGGACGGGTCGTTCGCCGTTATAAATGACCCGGTCGCCGCTCGGATACGCGACACCCGGGATATCGATCGGCAAGCCCTTCCGAATACATTCGAGAAATTCCGGGAGAGTCTCATCGCCCTCCCCGACGATCACATGATTGCAGTGAGAAGCGGCTTCCTCGTAATTCAACGTCGCGTGAAGGCCGCCGATGGCGACCAATGCCTTTGAGTTTTTTCGGATGTAGTCAGCCAGCTCATAACCGCGGTTCGCGTTAAAAGTGAAAATACCGATAAAGACGACGTCGGCGTCGAGCACGTCGTTCCACCGAATTTTTGAGATCGCTTCGCTATAGATGCGGACATCCTTTTCGAGTCGGTTGACGATGGTCGCGAGGGTCAAAAGCCCGTGTGAAGGTGTGCGAATATACTTGTCATAAACGAACAAGTTCAAGGGAGATTTTCGGTATGGAAAATTTCCGGGCTCGATAAACCGGATCTTCATCTGCTGTCTTTCCCCGCTTCCGATGATCATACTTTCTTCTTTCGGATCCAATACACCGTTAGCGCACCCGCGCCCAGAACCACCGGCGTCGCAATGATCGCGACGATGGCCGCGGTGGGAAAGGTGGCCTTCTCTTCATCGTCATCCTGCGGTTCTTCGTCATCCGGCATGTCGGTTGGATTTACCTCGGAGTCCGTCGAGTCTGTTTTTGGGAAACTGAAACGAACCCGGATATTCCCGTCTTCCATCAAATCGTAAGCGACGGAATTTCCGTTGATGCTCACAATAGTCGACGAATCAAAGGTGTCACCCTCCACCGGATAAATAAGGAGAGACGCCCGGTATACCGTTTGCGGAGCAAATTCTCCATCCGTGACTTCTTTCCAGGTTCCTTCTGTTTCGGCGACGGAATACTCCCAAAAAGAAGCATCCTCATCGATCGAATAACGCAAAGCGGAATGGAGTATGATCCAGTATTCCCGGACGCTCATGCCTGTTTCCGGGGCGGTGATCTCAATTAGCACCCCCGGGATCACACTCTTTGTGATCGGACGCGTCTCCACGATTCCGCAACCATCTCTGCGGCACGTCCGAGTCTCTTGATTCGCGTTGTCGGGGTCGACCGTCCAATCTCCGAAATCGTGTCCCAACGCGGGAATGCCCTCACGTTCGGTCACCCCGCACTCACACTCCCGGGTCTTGATACCGTCCTCGGTACATGTCGGCTCCGTCGTCACCATCCAGGCTCCGAATTGATGAACATGCTCTTTTCCGGTATAAACCACCTTGACGATCGACATGTCCTCAACATTCATCGAATAGGTAACACCCAGATAAAGGTTCCAAACGATACAGTAATAATAACGAGTTCCGGTCGCGTTACTTCCGTTCAGCGTCAGATTCTTCGTGGTCGCTCCGGAAACGACCTCTCCGACGCCGATATAATTATTCGTGCTCTCATACCATGTATAGGTCAGGGTGCCGATATCCTTTTGCTGAAGCTGGATGTCTGCGGTGATCGTAAATTCATCCATTTTATCCAGCTCAACATTGGTCGCGTTGTAACTGACCATCGGTACCGGCTCGTATATCGTAACCGCAATGACGTTGCTGTAGGTTCTCGAGACCTCGCTTCCGATGGTATTGGTCGCCATGCAAACATAATATCGGGTTCCGGAGGTCGATGTGTTGCAGGTGAATGTCGGGGATTCCTGACCGATGATCGCCATGATGCTCGGCAGGGTGCCGTTGGATGTCTCGTACCACTGATACGCAAGCGTTCCTCCGTCTGTGATCGTCGCCGTTACCGTCAGTTGAGTAACTGAGTTCCGTGCCGCGAAAACCGGGTCGATATCCTCGATCACCGGTGCCTCCGGAGTGACCGCCGCAAGAACAGCGGGAACAAACATGGTCAGCACAATCAGTAATGAAATAATGAGGGTGAGTCGCTTCAAATCCCGCATAGTTAACCTTCCTTTCGAAATCCCAAGTTTATTTTGATCGTCGCTCTCCTTGAATTTCTTGGTGATGTAATTGGTTTATCAGAAATATTCCCCGAAAGCTCTAACCGCTTTTCGAGAATAATTCCGGACAACGGTAATCATTTTTCTCTCATGTCGTAAACGATCATGTACTCGGATCCGAACGCGGTGATCGACGCGGCGATCGGTTGATCGATCGGCTCAACATATTCTCTTTCATAATAGACCCAGTTCACTCCATACTCCCGCTCGAGCTCGGCGATTTGTCGCACGGTGTTGTTCACCATAAGAAAATCAACAGCGGAACTGGATCCCTCTGACGGCGCGTTATAAAGGGTGATGCGCTTCTTATAGGACTCCGGAAGGACCCGGATCGCCTTCTGAAGGCCGTCCGCCGTATACCAGTCGATGGCATAAATTTTTAGGGGCGTGTCACTGTTCTCTTTGTCGATCAGTTTCATCAGAAGTTTCACCTGAGAGACATTCCAATAGTCATATTCGTAATTTTCTCCGGCGTCAGGTCCGGCCAGTGGGTTCAGGTAGACATACTGAAACGGGTGACTGATGATAATAATAAGTAGGCACACCAGGAGTTGAAGGCCGACTGTACCGATCGCCACGGCTTTGACCTTGCCCTTCAGACGGCTCACGATCGAATGGACCGCGCCGACGGCCAGGATCAGCATCGGTCCGTACAGGAAAAACAAGTGCCGCCAACTGTTATATAGAATGGGAAGTCGAATCATGGTGAAAAGCAGAAACGCCACAATATAGAAGACACACAGGATATAGTACGGTGTCGTTTTCGAAAATTCACGCTTCCGAATATCCTTGAAAAGCTGGAGGATCGAGGTCACATGTCCGGAGATGATCAAAAGAAGGATCAGGATCGGGGTCGTTATCGCGATCATGACCGGAATGTAATACCACGGGACCGGGCGATGGATGGTGCCCTGAAAAAAGACGGTTCCTCCCCAATCCTCAAAGTTCGTCGACCGGGTATAAACATATTCGATAAACTGTAGCGGGGCTCTCCATGCCGCGGGGGTGATCAGATACGATATGCCCAGAAAGGACAGGACAGCCGTCAGGCCGACTGCGAAATTCCGTTTGGACCATTGCTTCTTTACGGAAAGATGGACCAAGTATAAAATCCCCAGAAGTCCGAACAGGAATACGGCGTTCATACGCATATTGGTGGCGATCGCGGCGACGAACGCAAAGAGCACCGCGAAGACGAAGCGTTTGCTTTCGATCATTTTGATGCCCAGCGCCAGACACAGAATTCCCAGTGCCATCGCCACGACATCCTTGCTGTTATAGTGTCCCTCCGCGAAAAACCGCGGGCTCAGGTACAGGAAAAGACTTCCGAGCACCCCGTACTTCCAGTCCCCGGTCAGGAATTTACAGATAAAATACAGCGCGATCACGCCCGCCATGAAGATCAGAAATGTATACACATGCCAGATCAGCATCAGCGTACGCGGCCCGCCGGTCTCGTATTTCGCGAAAAGCGCCGGAGCGAGCGGGTAATAAACGGACTGCCCGTGATCCATATCCACGTTTTCTTTGTAGTCGGGGAACGCGATGCCGGTCGTCGATCGGGTCGGCTCCTCCCTCTCGCCTTTGAACAATCCGACATACTCGCGGATGTTCGAGCCGAGCGTTCGGATCTCCAGAAGCTCGTCCCACGGCATCCCGTAGTCCGGCGTAACCAGAAGCCCCAACAGGGTCATGAGAATAAAAAGTCCGATAACGATGATACGGCTTTTCTTTTCGATCTTCTCCAAAGCTTTTTTCATTTCGTTGCTCTCCTCATGCATTTATTGAATATCACGACAAGTGAAATTAAACGATCTCAAAGCTCAGTGTATCCAAAAGTGTCCGATCCTCCAACCTGATCTCCAGCCGGTATTTGCCCTTCGGCCATTCTTTCCCGTCCATATAACTCAGGTACGCAAAAAAAAGATTCGGCAGACCACCCGGTTCGGCTTCTATAATATAATAGCCCAAAGGTTCCTCCGATCCGTCTTCATACAGCCAGACATTCAGGACCAACTCCGGCCAATCCCTGTGAAACTCGATCGATACGCACATGCCCTCGGATGTCTCCGAGTTGAATTTCCGACCGTCGCCGTTTCCCAGCATATCGATCATGTCGCCCGCGGCATAACTTTCAACGACCTGACGTGTGCTGTATTTCAGATGCTGAAGACCGTATTCGGCAAGTCCTTTATCTCTTGTTTCCTCCGTGATAATGCCTTCATCACACAACTCGATCAGAGCCATCCCGGCAGCTGAATAGCTCGCTTCCTCGCCGGGCTCATCCCCTGAGGCATAAGTCTCCGTCATAAAAGAAGGAAGACTCTTGATTCGCCACTGCGTTCCCTCTTCTGCGGGAATCATCGTGAAAACAAAGTTTTCCTGAAGTCGCGCGGCATTCGTGTCTTCGATGTTTGCCAGCCACAATTGTGTATTCAACACCTCGAACTTATCCAACGAGGCGCTCTGCCCTTCAGCCAATAATACGGTGAATAAGTACTTGAACATTTCACACAGAAGGCTTTGATTCTGGATGAGACCGTCCGCAATAACCTGCATATCGGGATAATCAAGAAGGACCTCCATTTCGCAAGTATCTCCGAAGATTTCCACATCCCCGATCTCGTAATCGATCTGCCCGAAAAACGCCTGCCGAACACTCATCTCGATATCTTCCGGAAATAATGATGAGTATGAAGAGTAGGTCTTGATGAAGGGGGCGATTTTCTCGGCTTCTCCGGATTCGAGAGCGTCCATGAATTGCTCGAATGCTTCCTCCGGGGGACCTGCCTTGGAAAACAGGTTGATTTTCGAGTAGGGTACGCCGAGGGCAACCGCTATCGAGGCGGAATCGGATATGATCCAAGCGTCAGCAGCCGGGTCATATTCCGTGAAAAGGATCACCTCTTCTTCTACGGTCGGCGCTTCCGCCGAGTCGATCGCTCGGCTGAGTTCCTCCTCCGTGATCCACTCATTTTTCATGGTTTTCAAGATTTTATCGACGTCGACAAGAGTCAGGAGGACCGTGCACATGCCGGTTCGATCGCTCTTATTCCCGCTGGATTCAACGATCTCGAACCGAATTTTTCGCAGCGACGTATTCATACACTCAAGTGTGGCTTCGTCCTTAAAGGTCATGATCGAAAACGGGGTATCCTTGGCAAAAGTTGATAAATAGCGATTCTCGGCGAACGTTCCCGACTGAATTTCGTCAAGATATGCCGTGACCGCAGTAATGATATCCCGGTCCGATCGGTCGATCAAACCGCAACCACCGGTCAAAGCAGACAGGCACAAGAAGACCGCAACGAGGAAACTGATTGCCGACCGTGCTCTGAACATCCAAGATTCCTCTCTCGCTCATTGAAGATAAAACCAGATATCATTTTACATCATAAGAATCAATTTTGTATGCGTTTCATGAGGAATTGATCCGTTTGATACAAAAACGGTGATATAATCCTTTTGTAATACGAATGCATGCCGGACTTTCGGGCTCGCTTCGGATCATGCAACCACAGTTTGGAGGAGTACAAAATGAAGGTTGGTATCATCGTTTACTCGAATACCGGAAACACACTGTCAGTCGTTGAGAAACTCGAGAAAGAACTGTCCGCGAAGGGCCATTCGGTTGAGATCAAGCGAGTCGAAGCGGAAAGCGATCAATCCAAGCCCGGCTCTCCGGTGACCTTAAAGACAGCGCCGGACACCGCTCCGTATGACACTGTCATTTTCGCTTCTCCGGTCCATGCTTTTTCGCTTGCGCCGGCCATGAAGCTCTATTTGTCCCAAATCACCTCTCTGAACGGCAAGAAAACACACTGCTTTGTTACCCAGCAATTTAAGAAGGCCTGGCTGGGCGGTAATCACGCGATCCGCCAGATCTCCTCGGCTTGCAAGGCCAAGGGCGGTTCCATGATATCGACCGGGATCGTCAATTGGTCCGGCGAGCGTCGCGAACAACAGATCGAAGAACTGGTAGCCGCGCTGAGCGCGATATAAGCATCGGAGTTTTGAAATGAAGAAACCGATCAAAGTCGTCCTGGTCATCCTTAGTATCGTTGTTCTGTTGATCATCGCGGGCGCGATATTCTTCTCCTCCGTCAACCGCAATTTGGAAGCCTTGGAGGACATCCCGATCCAATCGGTCGATCTCTCAACGATTGCCGACGGGACCTATGAGGGAAATTACGATTCTTTCCCGGTATCCGTAACGGTAGAAGTAACGGTCCGGGAGCATCGCATCGCCGAGATCGAACTGCTGAAGCACGTTAACGGTCAGGGGCAATCGGCGGAGTCGATCACGGAAACGGTCATCAATGAGCAATCCCTCGAGGTCGATGTGGTATCGGGCGCGACTTACAGCAGTAAGGTCATCCTGCTCGCGATCGAGGACGCACTCAAAGCGCGGTGTGAGAAATAAGCAAGTTCCTTAACGAACAACTCCATGGATCGACGCATTTGCACCTTCACAGAAACCAGAATATTACAACTATGGTATGACTATTTCGGAGCAAATACAGCCCGCGACACTCGCGACGTTTATTTTATACGCTCTGCGTTGAGACTAACTATATGGACGTCAAGAGATCATTGAAAAAATCTCTGGACATAGATGAAAAATCTGAACCTTGAAAATAACGCATGCAAAAATAGACAGAGGGAACTGTCTTGGTTCACAGGATATGTAGAAATACATCATCAGGATTGAGGCACAAATACCCGATTGGTTTTCAGCATGTGGAAAATAACGCGTACAAGTTTTTTGCCCGTATGGCTCAGAGCTACCAGGAAATGCTTGCCTTCGTGACGTTTCTTCTTCAGGTACGACTGAAAGGTCTTGTCTCTCATGGCAACCAGTCTGGCTGCCTGAAGAATCGCCCAGCGGAGATATGTAGAGCCACGCTTGACCATCGGCGTATGGTCAGCTCGAAACTTTCCGGACTGGTGCGTCGAAGGCTCTAGACCCGCAAATGCAAGCAGTTGTTCAGGAGAATTGAACCGATCAATATCGCCTATCTCCGCCAGAATAATGGAGGCTAAGGTGTACCCGATTCCGGGGATTGTAAGCAAAGGCGTGCTGGCACTCTTTACTTCGTTTTCTATTTCCTGCTCCAGTTGGTCGACTTCAACTTGAACATTTTGGA
>CAYPAL010000055.1:0-8368 GCA_964408695.1 uncultured Oscillospiraceae bacterium
CTACTGTCTTAGCCGCCGAGGTGACCGTCAACTTGGCCTGACTTCTCTGGGCATCAATGTAGAAACGATTCCGGGTCGCTATGGTAACCGACAGGGCGGATGTTAATAAAATCATCCCGACACCGAGGATGACCAACACCAGGATCAGCATTCCGCCTGAACGGGAAGAGCCCGTTCTCCCGATGCTTGAGTATCTGCCCGGCAACCGCTTAATCTTATTCATCTCTATTCCCTCCGAAGCAAGAATTTGAATCACATATACAATAAGGCGCATGAGCGTACATTATTCCACCTACTATTATATAGAAAAAGTAATCTTCTTCAATCCTTCAGGTGTGTCTATTATGTAAAAAAGGCTGTGAATATGCCTGTTTTTCGGTATTTGGAGTTATTTTGCCGATGAAAAATACAGGAGCATTAAATCACGGACTCGTGTTTTCAAGGCTAATCGTTTCGTCTTCATTCGACCCGGCAACGACTTCAAGCGGCTTACCGGAAGATCCGTAGACGAGATATTCCTCATGTCGCTCGTTGATCGGCTTGGCCTCACCGGGCTGGATCAGTTTAAGGACAACGGATGCATAGATCCTTCCTTCCGTGCTTTTCTTAAGGCGAACGCGCCCTGCGATCAGATTGTGGGTGTCGCAACGGAACAGCGAGAAGGCACTCTTTCGCACACGGAACCACGATAGTTCCTCATGAAGCGGAGCACCGCACGCCGGGCAGATTACCGGCTCGGTAAAAGTTCGGGTGCAGCACGTATCCCAGGAGTCGAAATACTCCGTTCTTCGCTCGCTCTGCACATTCAAATCCGGGTCAAACAGGTATTGTTCAACACGAAAGACGCCGGCGGCGTCATTTTCGAGAATCCCGAAAAGTTCTTTCAAAATTCTTCCCGTGTACTCAGCGTCCCGATGCGCCTCGTGAAAGTCCTCCAGCTTCGGGATGCGCAGAAAGTCGACCGCGTACTCGACGCTTCGCTGGACGTTTTTGTCCTCCGCGACCTTGGAAAAAAGGGTCTGAACATCCAAGAACCGGCGGCCCAGAAGTGCCGACCGGTCATGGTACCGCAGATTTGCTTTAAGGATCGATAAGTCCGAGTTGCCCCAGCCGCAGATGACATAATCCTCTCCGCACCACTTGGCAAAAGCTTCGTAGGCGTCGATAAAGGACAGGCCGTTGCGGAGGTCGGAGGAGATCTTGTTGATGACCCGGGATACGTTCTTATTCATGATGGTGTAACAGACCGGCCGGATCAGAACGTGAAAGGGCTTGCTGAGCTCTGTCCGCCGCCCGTCGACGCTAAGCTTGACCGCGCCGATCTCGATGATCTCTCCGGGCAGTTGCTTCGGATCGACCCGGGGCTTGATCCACGGGATCGGTTGGTTCCATTCCAGATCGATGATCACGTACGTCGCCGTCGGATGACGGATGATGCATTCTTTTTGTTCTCTCATATGTCGCTCCTGAAGTCCGTCGGCTCCTTCTTCCTCGAAAAGCCCATGACGCGACCCGGATTCCATATGTTCAGTAAAACAAACGCCGCTACCGCGATAATGGAAGTAAGCAGTCCGATGACAAAACCCGGCGGCGTGTAACGCGCCGTCACGAGATGAACGCCGGATGTGATCGGTACACTCAGCCATTCTCCTGCGGCCTTTGAAATCCCGGTCTCCCTGCCGTCGATGCGAACGCTCCAGCCCTTCTCGTACGGCACCGAAAAGAACAACACTCCGTCCCGCTCGACCTCGATGTTTCCCCGGATGCCCGACCCGTCCATGCGCCCGACTTGGAGCGATTGATTTTCGAGTGTCCGGAAAGCCTGATCATAGGCTTGTTCCGTAATGCTTTTGACGATCAACGAAAACGGTTCGGTGTCGCATACCGGGAATATTATGCCGACCTCGATCCTTGTGTTCTCGTCCGTCATCGTTCCGCAGTCAATGATCCGGCCGTTCCGGACGGTCAAGGTCTTTGAGTCACCGCCGCCGTCGGCTTTGAACGTGCGAACGGTGATTCGCGCTTCCAGTTTCGTGTCGATCGAAAGAAACAATCGCTCGCCCACCGACAAGTCGACCGGACGGACCAGCATATACGCGCTCCCCGACTCCGAGACAAAAGAAAACTGATTGCCTTCGGCCGGGTATAGATTCCGCTCATCCTCGACCGTAAAGGCTTTATCGGCATATAGCGGCTCCAGGCCCATCAGGTTCACGACCGTGTCGGTGTTGTCGAACGGCGACGCGAATGCCGCGTCGAAGGGCTGAAGTATGCCCGAATCGACCCGATACGCGACGGGCAGGGCGTGACGATTGATCGCGAATTCGACGATTTCGAAAGTTGCTGTCGAATCCGCCGGATGAGTGCCGATCCTATCGTTGAGTTTGGGAGACGAGCCGACGCCGAGGGGCGGGATCGCAACCTCCCCTTCAGCGATATCGCCGATCGGTCCGCCTGAATCCGGCAACGCCGTTTTCCCGACGAAACGAAGTTCGCCGCCGATACCGAGAAGCATCCCGTTTACCTCGTTCATCACCGGCGAGTCGGTAACCATCACGCCGGCATAAGCTCCGTCATAGTCCGTAAACATCTCGTCGGCAGAGACACGAAAAAGGGGTCGTGACGCATCCGTCTCCGCTTGGATCCCTTCCCGAACCAACGTCGCGTACCGGGAATGAAGGGCATAGTTTGCCAGCCCCTGCGATCGAACCTGCTCGTCCGTCGCGTGAATGGCGGAAAAACTGAGTTCCGCCACCATCAATATCAGAAAAACCGTTCGGGCGGCCCGATGCCACGAGGCGACCCCGCTCAAAGCCCGGACGCACATCGCGAAAACCAAGACCAATACCGCGGTCCCGTATATCGCTTGCCAGGCTCGTTGCAGTTCGCCCGAATGATCGTCGAGGATCAGAAACGCGAACACGCCCAGCACGGAAAGAAATATTGTTTTTCGAGAGAAGGTCTCCGCGTATCGAAGGGCCCGAGACGCCATATAAAGAAGGAGAAAGCTTAGGAGAAAGGCCTGTTTGAAATGATAGTTCTCCGTCACTTGAAGGCCGTTCAGCGCGTAATCAACGATGTTCCCGCTCATGGCGACATAGAGAAAGCCGACGAGCGTCAGCGAAAACACGCGCTCGCGAAAAGCGATCCGGTCGCAGAACGCGTAAAGCGGGACCAGCAATAAAACGGCCACACCGCAGTAGATGTTCGGCATCCGCCGGGCAAACTCGGGGACGGTACGGAACAACAGCCGGTCTCCGAGGTCAAAGAAGGTAAAATACATTTTCAGGTCATCCGGGAATTTGAAGGGTCCCGCATCCCCTCGAAAAGCGATCCATGTCGGAATGAGGACGACCGCGGCTCCGGCTACGGCAAGAAGCGAGTACAGGACGAAGCGGATCCCCAGCGGGATCTTGGATGGCTTTTCGAGGCGCTTACCACCGGCTTCCATGTACATCAGCGGGATCATCAGGATCAGGAAGAGCCCGATAAACAAAGCCTCTCTCGATGACGACAGCATCAGGAGAAACAGCGTCACCGCAAAAAGGATCGGCTTGCGTCCCCGGATCACGCGCCATGCCCCGAGGAGGACGAACGGCAGAAGCACGACTGCATCCGCGATATACCCCTCCCGGGCATACGCGACCATGAACCCGCCGAGCGCGTAGGCCGAAGACAGAGCCGGAAGAAAAGCGTTTCTGAGCTGATCCTTTTCGCGCAGAAGCATGGCGAATCCGAGACCGGAAAGACCGACGCGCAAGAGGACTTGGAACGTGATCAATCCCGGTATCGCGGACTCGGGGAAAAAAATAACCAACAGATTCAAAGGACCGGACAAAAACATACCGATATACGAGAAGAAATTGACTCCGTAACCGATGTTCCAGGAATAAAAGAGACTGTCCCCAGAAAGGAGTTTTCTTCGGAACTCGGTAAGAAGCGGCAAGTAGGTTCGGAACAATTCCTCGTTGACGAGAGAATATTCCCCGAACGGATGGATCTTATGAAGATACATGATGACCGTCACCACGGCGACAGGGATGAAAAAAGCAAACAGTACAAGGGCATTCTTTCGGATCGCATCGCGCGTCGCGCCGAGCGCTCCGGACAAGCTCGGAAGCGGACCAACGGCCCGGCGATCCTCGGGTTCGGGATTCGACAGATCCGATCTGCTCATTCCGGCCGCTCCGAATTCTCGGCGATGACGGAAGTAATTTCCACTTCGTCCGCGTCGGATCTCCGGGCGATCCAATCCGCCCTGCGGCGACGGATCAGCCTCCCGGCAACGGCCACACCCACCAACAAAACAAGCGAGCCCAGGGAGAAAGCGATGCCGACTCTATAACCGTCGGGCTCGTATTTCATCACGATCTCGTGCTTGCCCTCCGTCAGCGAAAGGCCGCACAAAGCCCCTGCGATATTACGGACCTCGGCGGGCTCACCGTCGACCCACGCCTTCCACCCCTCGTCGTAAGTCATCGTCAACAAAAGGACCCCGGCTTTATCCGCATCGACCTCTCCTTCGAATCGAGTGGTCTTGAAGGAGGTAATGGTCAGTTGAGACGCGCTGAGTTCCGCCGTCATGTTATCGAATGCGACCCGGTCAACGCTGTAGCAATACACGGTGATATTACCGTTTTTATCGTCACTCCAGATCAATTTGGCGGATCTCATGGCGTCGGTAACGGTTCCCAAATCGATGATCTGGTTACTTCGATTCTGGGAGCGCAGTAACGAGGTTTCCGAGGCTTCATCTTTTTGAAAAGCCACTTCTGCGCTGACGTTTTTGCCCGAGTTTTCGAAAACATACAACTGTCGTCCGTCGCGTTCTCCGGTAACGGTGAATTCGATCGAGGCGCGGTCCTGATCCTTGTCGATCTTAAAAGCATACCCGGCCTGTTTGTTTCCCGAAGAAAACTCGGCGTTCTCAAGGTTTCCGGGATCGATCTCCTCCGCCACGTATATCGGTCCGACTCCGATCGCCGTCAGGAATTCATTCGTCGCCGCAAAAACGTCGGATTTCTGGGCGACCTCATAATCCAGCACTGCGGACGAAACCATGTACCCCAGAGAAAGCGCGTTCGGATTCTTCATGATCCGAAGGTCATACTCATTTTGTTCGATAGTATCAAAAGTCGTCGGGATGGCCGACTGTGTTTCCAGGTCCACCAGGTATCGGATACCGAACAGCGATGCCGTCACCTCCGTCAGACCGAAATTGCGGGTCGAGTTGATCCCGTTATTGTGGAAGCCCATCGACTTCATAAACTTGACCTGAGATTCACGGGCTGTCGAAGAAAAGATCGATAAGCCTTTCATGTCGTAAAGCGCCGGCTGGTTGCAGATGTACGCGGGATAGATCTCCGCCCGGACGAACGGACCGATCACGGGCTCATTTGCCTTATCATCCAGGAAAGATCGGATCTCCCCGGACTTTTTTCCATAGAAGTCCCAACCGGTAAACCCCTCGTTCATGGACACCAGTCCGATGGTGACCTGAGATGCCACGACAAGTTCGGCCAGAAGGACCCCGAAGAGAACATAACGATGAATGATCCGACTCTTGTCCGACGCAATGACGATCCGAAGCACCACGGTATATGCCAGAAGAAAAAGTCCCGTAAGCGCGATCGCCCGGAATCCCTCGGCCCCCTCGCCGATCTTTTCGTAAAGGACCAGATAAGAAAAAAGCAAAAGCGAGGATATCGTTAAGTCCGAGACCGTAAAAGCCTTAAGGTTCCGGAGGACGCGGTAGCCGACGATGACCAAAAGAAAGGACATCAGGAATGCCTGTCGGTGCGGGATCTGGTTCGGGAAATGAAAGCCGTGCCAGATGAAATCCATAATCCTGCTGGCAAAGCTGAAATACATAACCAGGAGCAAGATCCCGTAGGATATCTTCTCCTTCAGGCGGATCCGCGAGCACAAGAAGAACAAAGGGATCATGAGCAGGATTAAAACGCCGCTGTAAACGTTGGCCATGCCGCCGCGGATATTCGGATTCGCGCTCAGGAACAATCGGCTGAAAAAATCGAACATGTCATGCGTCAGATAATTCTCCTTCGGAAAGGCGTCGCCGGTCGCGGACGCGTGGCCCAGGGCGATATATGTCGGGTAAAGAAGCACTCCGGCCAGTCCGCCGCCGAGGATCGAAAACAGCGAAAATCGTCCGGCGGCTTGAAAGAAATTGAGCGGCGTCTTCTTTTCGACGACGGTCACATAACACACCGGCGCGTATAGGATCAGAAAAATACATACAAAATACCCGGTGAAGAAATTGGACAGGAGGCACAGAAACAGGCTGATACTGTAAAGGAAAGGCTTTCCGTCCCGGAACATCCTGCGCATACCGAACACGATCAGCGGAAGAAGCACGACCGCATCCATCCACATGATGTTCCAGAAATAGGAAAGGACCCAGCCGCAAAGTGCGTAAAAAGCTGCGAACCCGCAAAGAAAAAGATCCTTGCGTCCTTTATCGATGTCCCGCAAAAGAAAGGACATAAAAAGCCCGGACAGCCCCGCGCGGATACAGACGATCAGCGCGATACCGTCCGAAATAAACTTGGTCGGAAAGAACAAGAGGAGCAGGTTGAGCGGGCTGGCCGCATAATTGGCCATCGTCGCCAGAAAATTCGAACCCAGCCCGATATTCCACGAGTAGAGGAGGCTCTCACCCGACAAGATTTTATTCCGGAGCTCGACCGCGAACGGAGCGTACTGGTGGTACAGATCGACGGTGAGGATCATCTTGTCGCCGAACGGATGCACCTGCTGAACGATAAAGGCCGTTAAGACCGCCAAAAACGGAATAAGAAACGATAGTAACGTATAAAGCGAACGACGGTTTCTGAAAGCCTTCATTCCGGCATGAAGATATTGCTTCATTGTGGTCACTCCGAAAAATCGATATTTATCAGGCGTTCATTAAAAACACCGCCCGATTGCTATTCTACCACACCGGGCACGCCTCGTGACGGCGTTTTAATCCGTGATCTTTTATGCTAGAGTATATTTGCTATTGTATCACGTGAAAATGCCGGAGGAGACAGGATGTCCCGCAAGCTTCGGATCAAGATCATTACGAATCCCCTGTCCGGACGACAGACCAACCTACAGCTCGTAAATGATATCCTGGCGCATCTTTCGGATGCGCAGGCTCTTCTTCGCGCGGATATTTTTTATGTCGGAGAAGGCCATCACGCAAGCGATATCGCACAGGATACCCCGCCCGACACTTATGATCTGATCCTCTCCGTCGGCGGCGACGGAACCGCGCACGGAGTCGTCAACGGAATGATGACCGGAAACATTCGAACTCCGTTGGCCATTTACGGAGGAGGCACCGTCAACGACTACGCGACGGCGATGGGCTTGCCGGGCGACCCGCTGTCTTTTTCGCAAATGTTGATCGACGGTAATATGACGGACATCGATATCGGTCGCGCCGGGGATCGCTATTTCCTCAATGTTCTGGCCGGCGGTCTGATGACCGATATCGCCTATAAAGTCCCTTCCGACTCCAAGGCGGCGCTCGGAAAGTTGGCCTATTGGATAGAAGGCGCGCTGGAACTGCCCGCCGGACTGCACGAAGGTGTCCCGATCCATGTAACATGCAATAACGTCTGCTTCGACAGCGAAGCCTTGCTCTTCATCGTCTCCAACACCACGAACGTCGGCGGTTTTAAGAATCTCTTTCCGCTGGCTAAGCCGAACGACGGTCTTCTGGACGTTTTCATCATTTCCCGTCTGACGCACGGCGATATCCTTCCTCTTATCGGAAAAGCTCTGGCCGGCGATCTCCTTCGCAACGAGAATGTTATATATTATCAAACTTCTTCCCTTCAAATCTCCACCGAAAAAGACCGCTCCGTGCGGCTGGATCTGGACGGCGAGGAAGGTCCCGAGCTCCCGGTGTCGATTTCCTGCATTCCCGGCGCCGTGTCGCTCATTGTACCTTTTGCCGAAAAGTAGTATCCTTATGTGTGTTTTGAGGAGGTTTGCCGATCGATGAAAAAAAGGAAGCCTGACCCGAAATTCGAGCGATCCGGAACGGACGATGAGGTCCGTCCGGTCGGACGGCCCGGAAACGTCGCGCTTCCGGAGTTTTCCGAAACGATCGACGAGACTCCGGACAAGGAAGAGCCGAGCAAGACCGATAATATCGGTACGGCTCTTGAATCCGTTGAACCCGATCAGGTCGAAGAAGTCACCGATCACGACGAAATCGATAACGCCGACAAAGCTCTAAAAGACTCTGAAACGGATAATATAGACGAAGTTCTTGAGGATACTGAGCCTGATCCGTCGGAGCCTGATCCGTCGGAACCTGATCCGTCGGAACCTGATCCGGATGTGATCGCCGAAG
>CAYPAL010000056.1:0-8336 GCA_964408695.1 uncultured Oscillospiraceae bacterium
CTGACCTTGCGGAGGGATTTGCGACCTTGCCGAAGATCCCGGGGATCCAGGAGTAGTTTTCGAGCACTAAATAGAAGCATAAAATGCCGCCCGATATTGATCGGACGGCATTTTCGGTTTTGTGGGATAAAATTATTTGGCCGGAATAAACGGAATGATGTTCATAGCTACGGCGCTGATGGGCATGGTCTGTAGCCAGACGCGTCCGGGGCCGGTCACCTTGGTATTGAAGAAGCCCTCGCCCCCGAGAAGCTTATTCTTAAGGCCCTTGACGGTCACGATATCCATAGTTACGCTTTCGTCCATGATCGCGAGGTATCCGGTATCGATCATCATCGATTGTCCCGCCTGCAAATTGTATTCGACGACATGTCCGTCGATCTCAACAAAGGCGACGCCCTGTCCGGATAACTTCTGCATGATAAATCCCTCGCCGCCGAAGAAACCGGCGCCGAGCTTCTTCTGGAAATGAATGGAGAGCTCAACACTCGGCTGAGCAGCCAGAAAAGCGGATTTTTGAACGATCATGCTCTTACCGGGCTGAATATCCAAAGGCATGATCTGGCCCGGGAAGCTGGAAGCAAAAGCAATCAAGCCCTTATTTCCCTTCGCCGTATACTTGTTCTGGAAAAGAGCCTCACCCGAGAACATACGTCCCAAGGCTTTTCCGACTCCTCCGCCTACCGTGTCCATTTCCATGTTCGGAGACATCCAACTCATGGAACCCTTCTCGGTGATCAAATACTCTTCCGGTTCCAATTCACAGATGACGACCGGCAGGGGTGTTCCTTTGATTTCATACTTCATAGCATTTCCTCCTTGTTTGTTGTTTGGTTTCATTGATCAGACTCATTCCGGATTAAGCAATACAGATTTATTATACAGTTATTTTGCGACGGATTCAACGGAAATTATTATCGTCGAGACGTTCTTTGATATAATTCAATATATAACGTCATTGGATCGGAGCGCAAATATGACCAGATTGTTTTCGAACATCCCGATCGATCCGGGAACCGGCACCTATCTACTCGGAGAAGAGGAAAGTCGATATATACGGGATGTGCTTCGGATGCGTACGGGAGAAAGTATCACTATTTGTGATTCGGCGCGTATCGATTATGAAGGTACGATCACAAATCCTACCGCAAGACAAATCGAAATTCTTCTCGGTCCCGGTGTACCGAACCGTAACGAGGCTCCGTACGAAGCTATTCTGTTTCAGGGCCTTCCCAAAGCCGACAAGATGTCATCCGTAATACAAAAGGCCGTTGAACTCGGGGCCGTGGGCATCTGCCCGGTCGCCTGCTCGCGCTCCGTCGTGAAAATCGGTTCCCGCGACACAAGCGAAAAGACACAGCGTTGGCAGAAAGTCGCTCTGGAGGCGGCCAGACAGAGCGGCCGGGGAATGATTCCCCGCGTTTTTGAGCCCATGTCTTTTAGAAAGTCTGTCGATGAAGCGTGTCGGACTTCCGAACTGGTCTTGATCCCGTGGGAAGAAGAGCGAAGCATATCGATTTTCGAGGTGCTGGAGAGTTTGGCAGATAAACCCGGCGGAGCGCCTGCGCGGACACTCGAAAAGCAGGAAACAGCTCCCGGCGCGATCGTCGGTGATCAAGTGTTTGATCACGCTACATCTCCGCGCATTTCGATATTCATCGGCCCCGAAGGTGGATTTGACGGAAAGGAAGTCGAATACGCGATCTCAAAAGGCGCGCACGCGGTATCGCTCGGGAAGAGGATACTCCGAACCGAGACTGCCGGACTTGCGGTTCTGTCGATGTTGCTCTACCGTCTGGAGCTTCCGTGATGTATAATAACAAATTACAGGTTTTCATAGACCGACAGTAGAAATATACCGCCTAAGGAGAGTTGAAATGGCTTTTTCCGTCCCTAAAGGAACCAAAGATATCTTACCGGATGAGGTTGCCGGATGGCAGAGAGCGGAGCAGGCCTTTTCCGGGGTCTGCGCCGAATATGGCTTTCGTGAGATCCGAATTCCGACCTTTGAGCATACCGAGGTTTTTACCCGGGGGGTCGGCGGATCGACGGATGTCGTGCGCAAGGAGATGTATACTTTCGAGGATAAAGGCGGACGGAGCATGACTCTGCGGCCCGAGGGTACGGCGGGAGTCGTCCGAAGTTTCATCGAGAATGGTATGTCATCCCTGCCGGCGCCGGTCCGACTCTATTACATGATCAATGCTTTTCGCTACGAGAAAATGCAGAAAGGTCGCTATCGCGAGTTTCACCAGTTCGGTGTCGAGGCGTTCGGATCTCAAGGTCCCGATATCGACGCGGAGATCATCAGCCTTCTGGTGCTGTTTTTCGAGAGGATGGGCGTTCGCGAGACGCGTCTTTGTATCAACAGCATCGGATGCCCGGAATGCCGGTCCACATACTACGAGGAGCTCAGAAAATACTTTTCGGACAAGATTACCGATATGTGCGCGGATTGTAATGAGCGCATGAAGCAGAATCCGATGCGGATCCTCGATTGCAAGGAACCGCGCTGTAAGGTCTATACCGCCGATGCGCCCCGTCAGCTTCAGTTCCTCTGTGAGGACTGTAAAGTGCATTTTGAAGGGCTGAAGGTCGCCCTTAACGATCTGGGTATCGTTTATACGGTCGACCCCGGGATCGTACGCGGACTCGATTATTACACCAGAACGGTATTTGAGTTTGTTTCCGACCATGTGGGGACCCAAGGGACGGTCTGCGGTGGGGGACGTTACGATAAATTAGTGGAAATGATGGACGGACCGACCGTTCCCGGCGTCGGATTCGCGATGGGCGTGGAGCGCTTTTTGATGGAATTGCAATCGCAGGGGATCGAATTGCCGGAGGAGCGTTCCGTCAAGGTTTATATTGCGAATCTTTCCGATGAGACACGCGCTTCATGCCGAAAATTGGCTTATCGGATGCGGTGCGGAGGCATCGGATGTGAAACCGATCAGGTCGGAAGAAGCTTCCGGGCGCAGATGAAATATGCGAATAAAGCAGGAATTCCTTTTGTCGCGGTCATCGGGCCGGACGAGGTCGCCGGCGGGACATTTTCGCTCAAAAGAATGAGCGACGGCGCGTCCGCCGAGTTTTCGATCGTTGACGGAATAACGGACATCAATAAATATATCAGCGAGAACATTTGACAGGAGAGCGATATGGCGGAGACGATACTGGGATTGAAGCGAACCATGCTTTGCGGAGACGTTACCCCGGGAGATGTCGGTAAAGACATTACCCTGATGGGTTGGTGCCACCATAACAGAGATCTGGGCGGGCTGTATTTTATTACACTGAGAGACCGGTCCGGAGAGATCCAACTGGTGGTCACACCCGAAAGCAGTGCCGAGATTCGCGAGAAGGCTTCCAGGGTGCGAAGCGAGTTTGTCTTGGCCTGTGTCGGGACCGTCCGCAAGCGAAGCGCACCCAATCCTTTGATGAAAACCGGAGAACTGGAGGTTTCCGTTTCCGAACTGAGGATCCTCTCGGAGGCGGCGACACCGCCGTTTTACATCGAAGAGAATGTCGCGGCCAATGAGGCGCTCCGACTCAAGTATCGTTATCTGGACTTAAGAAGACCGGACATGCAAAGAAATCTGGTCCTTCGCCATCGCATTGCCAAATGCGCCCGCGATTATTTCGACCGCAACGGCTTTCTGGAGATCGAGACGCCCATGCTCGGTAAAAGCACGCCGGAAGGCGCACGGGATTACTTAGTCCCGAGCCGCGTCAAGAACGGAAGCTTTTTTGCGCTTCCTCAATCGCCTCAACTTTACAAACAATTATTGATGCTGGCCGGATACGATCGCTATATGCAAATCACGAAATGCTTCCGCGATGAGGACTTGAGAGCGGACCGTCAGCCGGAATTCACTCAGATCGACCTGGAGATGTCTTTCGTTGACAGCGACGATGTCATACAAATTGCGGAAGGCTTTCTTGTTGAGGTCATGAGCGACGTGATGGGGATCACCATTAAGCAACCGATACCGAGAATAACCTATGCGGAAGCGATGAGCCGATTCGGTTCTGATAAGCCGGATATACGCTTCGGACTTGAATTTGTTGATCTTTCGAAAATCGCCGAGCAGACGGAATTCCCTCCGTTCAGGAATGCATTGGCGTCGGGCGGCAGTGTCCGCGCGATAAGCGTCCCGGGTGGCGCTTCGCTTTCCCGAAAAGAAATCGAGGCGTTCGGCGAGGTCGCGAAGACCTACCGCGCCGGAGGGCTTGCGTGGCTGATCCCGTCCGACCCGGCGAGAGGATCTTTCCTTAAGTTTTTGTCTGCGGACAACATCAGGGATATTGCCTCCGCGATGAATGCGGGGAGCGAGGATTTGATCCTGATCGTTTCGGATTCGAACAAGACGGTTTTCGATGCGCTCGGAGCGGTTCGTTGCGAGGCGGCGGCCAAGATGGGTCTGATCGACGATCAGGTCATGGCTCTGCTGTGGATCACGGAGTTCCCTCTTTTGGAGTATGATGAGGAGGACGGCCGATTTGTGGCAAAGCACCATCCGTTCACGAGCCCGATGCTGGAGGATCTGGAGCTTCTGGATAGTGATCCGGCCGCTGTGCGTTCCAATGCCTATGATATCGTCTTGAACGGCACCGAGCTCGGGGGCGGGAGTATTCGTATCCACGACCGCGCCCTACAGAATAAAATGTTTGCTCTTCTTGGTTTTACCGAGGAGCAGGCGACGGAGCAATTCGGATTTCTTCTGGATGCTTTTCGTTACGGGGCCCCGCCGCACGGCGGCCTGGCATTCGGTCTGGACCGGATCGCCATGCTCTTGAGCGGATGCGGGAGCATTCGCGACGTTATTGCCTTCCCGAAGGTGCAGAATTCCTCCGATTTGATGACGGAGGCTCCCGCGCCTGTTTCCGAAAAGCAACTGGACGAGTTGGGTATAGATATTCGAAAGGAGTCGGTCGATGTTTCGAAAAACCCCTGAGGATTTAGACGGCACAAAAGAGAATCCCTTTGACGATTCAATCGATACACGGCTTAATGATGCCGGGGACGGCATCGGTGAGAAGATCGAACCGGCGATCGTTGAGGATAGCGAAGATTCAGGCGAAAGCGCTGTCGATACCGTTGGTAATGAAGTCGAATCTATTGTCTGCGATCAGCAGGACGACGTCGAGCGCATTGTCGATGAGCGGCAGGACGACATAGAGGTCGTTAAGTCCGCAATTGAAGAAATTAACGAGCCGATTGTTATGGATGGCAGTATAGAACCGAGTGACAAACCGACGGACGAGGACGATCATCTGGTCGGACGTGTGA
Source organism: uncultured Oscillospiraceae bacterium (assembly GCA_964408695.1). Lineage (GTDB taxonomy): Bacteria > Bacillota > Clostridia > Saccharofermentanales > Saccharofermentanaceae > JAAYCT01. Next base: position 5,294 of record CAYPAL010000056.1, read on the forward strand.
TCAGCGCAGACGACGATCGGCAGGAACTCATCATTCCCGACGGACCGAGCAAGTTGGACGGAGAGGTTTTACTCGTTCGAAGGGCTGAGGCAGTCGAACAACCCGGAGAGGCAGGTCTCAAGGTGCGGCGGGTGAAAGCCGACAGAACTGAAGATGCCGCGAAAGAAGAACCGCAGGGATTTCTCTATTCGTTTTTGGATACACTGAGATTTATCAGTCTCGGATTGCTCGTCGGAATTCTTCTGGTCGTTTTTGTGGTTCAACGCAACGATGTTTACGGGGAATCCATGGAACCGACGCTTTTTGATAATGACGCCGTCTTTGTTGAGATGATCAGCGTGTATATGGGCAATTTCGATCGGGGAGATATCGTAACGATTGACGCCGAGGGTATGGAAGGATATTATCACAAGGAAAATCTCATCAAGCGAATCGTTGGCCGCCCCGGAGAAACCGTTGACATCGTCGACGGGATGATCTATATCAACGGAAACCTTTTGGTCGAACCGTATCTGACGGATGGAGTCATGACCTACGTTTCGGCGGAGGGCACGTCCAAGGGGTATGATCATATTACGCTCGGACCGAATGAATATTATTGTTTGGGTGACAATCGCGGCGCGAGCAACGACAGCAGAAGACTTGGACCTTTTACGACCGCTCAGATCAAATCGCATGTCATTGCCAGAATTTACCCGTTTGACGCGATCGAACTATTTTAGAGAAAGAAATACGGCGAAATATATAATGGACAGATTATCGAAAATCAGGAACTTCAGCATCATTGCGCATATTGACCACGGCAAATCGACGTTGGCCGATCGTTTGATCGAACATACCGGCGTTCTTACGTCGCGCGAGATGCAAAGTCAGGTTCTGGATAACATGGATATCGAGCGGGAGCGCGGCATTACGATCAAGGCACAAGCGACGCGCATGTTTTACAGTGCGGCTGACGGGGTCGAATACCAACTGAATCTCATCGACACTCCAGGACACGTCGACTTCAACTATGAGGTGTTAAGAAGCCTTCTGGCGTGCGACGGAGCCGTCCTGGTCGTCGATGCGGCGCAGGGGATCGAAGCGCAGACGCTCGCCAATGTTTTTCTGGCACTCGACGCGAACCTTGAGATCCTCCCGGTCATCAACAAGATCGATCTGCCATCCGCACAACCGGAAGAGGTACGGCGTGAGATCGAAGACGTCATCGGGCTTGCATCGGCACACGCCCCCCTGATTTCCGCCAAAAACGACGTCGGGATCGATCAGGTGCTTGAGGCTGTAGTCAAATACCTTCCCCCGCCGAAGGGCGACGAGGACGCGCCGCTTCAGGCGCTGATTTTCGATTCGAAATACGATACTTATAAAGGGGTCATTGTTCATGTGCGGGTCGTCCAGGGCAAGGTCAAGACCGGTGACCGCATCCGGATGATGCATACCAAGAAAGAATTCACGATCGTCGAGCTCGGTTACTTTCATCCGGGCGTTCTCGTTCCGACGGACACGATCCTCGCCGGCGAGGTCGGTTATATTTGCGCATCCATCAAGAACGTACGCGACACGGCGCCCGGCGATACAGTGACACATGCCGAGCGCCCCGCGTCGGAGCCCTTGCCCGGCTACAAGAAGATTCAGCAGATGGTTTTTTGCGGGCTTTATCCGACAGACGGAGCAAAATATCCGGATCTCCGCGACGCGCTGGAGAAACTCCAACTCAACGATGCCGCGCTCTCCTTTGAGCCCGAGACATCGGCGGCGCTGGGTTTCGGATTTCGATGCGGTTTTCTGGGCCTTTTACATTACGAAGTCGTTCAGGAGCGCGTGGAGCGCGAATTCAATCTCGACCTGATTTCGACTGCGCCATCCGTCGTGTACAAGATTTTTAAAAACAACGGCGAGGAGCTTCGCATGGACAATCCGACCAATATGCCGGACCCTGCGGACATCGACTACATCGAGGAGCCGATCGTCAAGGCCTCGATCATGATCCCGAAGGAGTATGTCGGTAATATCATGGAACTCTGTCAGGATCGGCGCGGCGAATACATCAACATGGAATACTTGGACGACAAGCGCGTCATTCTCCATTACCGGATGCCGCTAAATGAGATCATATATGATTTTTTCGACGCGCTCAAATCCAGAACGCGCGGTTATGGTTCTCTGGATTACGAGGTGGACGGGTATCAGAAATCCGACCTCGTAAAACTCGACATTATGCTCAACAGCGAGATCGTCGACGCTCTTTCCTTTATCGTTCATCGCGAAAAGGCATACGCCCGCGCGCGCCGGATGGCCGAGAAACTTAAGGAAAATATCCCGAGGCAGCAATTTGAAGTGCCGGTCCAAGCCTGCATCGGCGGAAAGGTCATTGCCAGAGAGACGATTCGCGCCTACCGAAAAGATGTCTTGGCCAAGTGCTACGGCGGCGATATCACCCGAAAGAAGAAGCTTCTCGAGAAGCAAAAAGAGGGGAAGAAGCGCATGAGACAGGTCGGAAGCGTCGAGGTTCCGCAGGAGGCCTTCATGAGCGTATTAAGGCTCGATGAGTAGGGAGGGCCAAATATGATACTCCTTTTGGAGAACGATACCCTGGCTGAAGATTCCATAAAAAAAGCGCTCACCGAAAAGGATAAACCGCACCTGTGTGTGTTCGGTTTTTCGGAATTTGAAAAGGTCAGCAAAAAACTGGGGATTAGCGAAAAGACGGCAAAGGATATCTTTTCGAGCGAGATATCCAAGTTCGAAAGTCATGACGGGTATGATCTTATCGTCCTCAATATCCCCGACATCGTGAATATGAAAAAAGAGCCACAGCGGGTGTGCGTCTATTTCTCCCGGAATCTGCTCATGTTCATCAGTAATGACGATTCGGTTATAATAAATATCGTCGATTCTATCCGGACTGAACCGCTTAAGAACCTCAGCCTGAGCAAAATCATCCATCTGTATTTTGACAAACTGACCTATGATGATTCGCTGGATCTGAGAAATATGGAACAGGAGATAGCGGATCTGGAAGACGAGTTGATGCTCTTAAAGA